>JBBRCN010000051.1:0-28945 GCA_038204775.1 Burkholderiales bacterium
GTGGTGCCGTCACGCCATGGGGTCTTGAGCTTGAGCACGACTTGCCCTGCTGCGTTGGTTTGCACGCGCTCTTCTGTCCTGAGCGGGGCGCGTGATGTAGCGGCACAGCTGCTCCAGCGCCTGGCGGTCGTCGGCGCCGCAGCGCACGGCGGCGTGCTGCGCTGAACCCGTTGCTGTCGGCGCACAGCGTCTGCTTGAAGTCCGCGTCCCTGGGCATAGCACCCTGCAGCGTGAGCACCTTTTGCCCCGCGCGTGGGCCGAAGGCGATGCGGTAGGTACACGCGGCGGCCTGCAATGGCCTGAGCACACGGGCCTCGTCCGAATCGCTGTCGTCGTCGGCCATGGTGGTCTGGCCCTGCTCTTCGACGAGCACCCCCCGACGGGTGAGCAGCTCGGTGGGGGCGCGCCCCAGGCTAGCTTCAGATGATGTTGGCCTCGACCAGCGGCCGCCCGTCCAGCAAGCGCTGCGGGTGCAGCGCATCCAGCGACGGTGCGTCGCTGCTGTCACCTGCCACCAGCGCCGCCAGCGCCGAAGCCACGGCGGGCGCCTGCTGCATGCCGTGGCCGGAAAAGCCGCAGGCGGTGAACGCGTTGCGCCAGCCGGGCATGGGGCCGGCCAGGCCGTTGTGGTCGAAGGCATTCATCTCGTAGTAACCGGCCCAGGCCGAGCGCACACGCAGCGCCTCGAAGGCCGGCACACGACGGGCCAGTGCGGGCCACAGCACTTCTTCAAACGCCGCGTGGTCGATGTCGTGCAGCGGGGGTTCATCGGGGTCACCGGGCCAGGGCTCGCGCGGGGGCGCGCCGGCCAGGAAACGGTGGCCGCCTGCGCCCCTGGCGTCACTTGGGCCATCGGGCCGGAACCACAGGCCCGATGGGTCGATCACCAGCGGGCAAGCGGGCAGCTGCGCGGGCGACTCCAGCACGAAGACATCGCGCTTCTTTGCGTGCACCGGCAGCCGCAGGTGCAGGCCGGCCGACAAGGGCGCGGACCAGGCGCCTGCGGCCAGCACCAGGGCGTCAGCCTCGAAGCGTCGGCCGTCGCGGCACAGCACAGCTTGCACCGCGTCGCCCGCCGTGGCAAAGCCCACCGCGTCGGCGTGCACGAAGCGCGCACCGCAGTGGATGGCCTTGCGGCGGAAACCCTGCAGCAGCGCGGGGCCGTCGAACCAGCCTTCGCCCGAGAGGCCGAGCGAACCCAGCGCCAGGTCGTCTGTGGACAGCCAGGGAAAACGCTGCTGCAGCTGCCGGGGCGAAAGCAGCGCCACGTCGGCACCGGCGGCGCGTTGCACGGGGTGCTGGGCGCGCAGCAAAGCTTCGCCGGCGGGTGTGGCCAGGTACAAGTAACCCGGCTCCATCAGGCCCAGGTGCGGCGCTTCGCCGTCCACCGCCAGCTCTTCGCTCACACGCCGCAGGAAGGCCAGGCTCCACAGCGACAGCGCGATGTTGGCCGGCTGCGAAAACTGCTGGCGGATGGAACTGGCCGACAGCGCACTGGACGCGCGCGCATAGTTGGGGTCGCGCTCCAGCACGGTGGCGTGCACGCCGTGGTCGCGCGCCAGGAAACAGGCGGTGGCCGCGCCCATCACACCCCCGCCGACGATGACCACGGAAGCGTTCATCGTGACACTACAGCTCGGCGCCGAACAAGCTGCGCCGCAGCGGACTGCGGACTGGCATGAAGACCGGACTGCAGGCGGGCTGAGAGCCTCACTTGCAGCTGTTGGCCACCGTGTAGTCCACCACCCTCAGCTTGCCGCTGATGATGTCGGCACGCGCTGCCTCGACCTGCTTTTTCATGTCGGCGCTGACCAGCGCGGCGTTGTGTTCGTCCATCGCATAGTCCAGCCCGCCTTCTTTCAGGCCCAGCGCGGTGATGCCGGGGGTCACACCCTTGAAGGCCTGGTAGACGGCCAGATCGGTGCGCTTGACCATGCTGGTGAGCACGAACCCCGGGTGCAGGTGGTTCTGGTTGCTGTCCACGCCGATACTGAGTTTTCCCGCGTCCTTGGCCGCCTGCATGATGCCCAGGCCCGTGGTGCCGGCGGCGGCAAAGACAACATCCACACCTTGCGCCATCTGCGCCTTGGTCAGCTCGGCACCGCGCGCGGGGTCGGTCCAGGCCGCGGGTGTGGTGCCGGTCATCGACGACATCAGCTGCACCTGGGGCCTGGCGTAACGGGCGCCCTGTTCGTAGCCGCACAAGAACTTGCGCACCAGCGGGATGTCCATGCCGCCGACAAAACCCACCTTGCCCGTCTTGCTGGCCAGCGCAGCCATCATGCCCACCAGGAAACTGCCTTCGTGTTCACGGAAGACGAAGCTTTGCACATTGGGCAACGGCACCACCATGTCGACGATGGCGAATTGCACCTTCGGGAAGGCCCTGGCCACGGCTTCGATGCTGCTGGCTTGCGGGAATCCGATGCCCACCACCGGGTTGGCGCCACGTTCGGCAAAGCGGCGTGCCGCCTGTTCGCGTTGCGCGGCGTTCTGCACCTCAAATTCGAAGTAAGGCTTGCCGGTTTCCTGCTTCCAGCGTTCCGCGCCCTGCCAGGCGGCCTGGTTGAAGGACTTGTCGAACTTGCCACCCAACTCGAAGATGACCGCGGGCTGGGCCTGCGCGCCCGCCGCAACACACACGGTGCCCAGCAGCGCCATCCAGCGGACGCCGCGGATCCGGCTCCGCCGGTCCGCTGGGGTCGCCCACCTGGGGGGGAGCGCGGAAGTCGCTACGGGGGGGATCAAAAAGCCGCCTTGAACTGAACGCCGAAGGTGCGCGGTTCGTTGATGAAGCCGGTCAGGTTGTTGAAGTCGATGCCGCCCACGATGCGGATCTGGTCGGTGACGTTGCGCACGAAGGCCGCCACGTCGTACTTGCCCGCGTTCCAGCTGTAACCCACACGCAAACCGCCTTCGGTCATGGCCTTGCCGGTGAATTCAACCGACTCGTACAGGAAGAAGTTGACCTTGCTGCGGTAGACCCAGTCGGTGAAGACATACAGGTCGCCATTGCCCATGGGCTGCGTGTACTTCAATGTGAAGTTGGCCGTGGTCTTGGGCGCTTGCGGCAGCGGGTTGCCGTCGATGAGCGCGGCGGTACCGGGGCCGCCGGGCTGCGGGTCGGTCACCGTGCAGGCGGCGCAGACGGCCACCGCCAGGCCCGGGTCTTTCAGCTTGGTGTCGTTGTAGCCCACGCCCGCAGTGGCCAGCAGCCGGTCGGTCAAGTAAGCCTGGAAGTCGAACTCGAAGCCCTGGCCCGATGCCTTCTTGGCACTGAGCAGGATGTTGGCATTGGCCGCACCACCCACCGCCGTCAGCTGCAGGTCTTTCACCGTGTAGCTGAAGACGCTGAATGCAGCGCGCGCGCGGCGGTTGAAGAGGTCGGCCTTCACGCCCGCTTCGACCGAGGTGTTGGTTTCAGGGCCCGCCACCGACTGGTTGTTGAAGGCGCTGGCGCCCTGCACGCTGCTGCCCCGGAAGCCCGTGCCGGCGCGGGCATAGAGTGTGGTGTCCTTGTTCAGGGCGTAGGTGGCGCTCAGGTCCCAGTTCAACTTGTTGTCGCTGGGGGACGCACTCAACGGCCCCTGCGCCGCCAGGTCGGCCAGCGTGCACTTGGGTGGCACGGGAATGATGCCCAGGGTGGGGCCGACGCAGGGCGCAAAACCGCTGTTGTTGTAGTCCTCGACCGCAAAGTCTTTCTTGTCGCGCGTGTAGCGCAGGCCGCCGCGCAGTTTGAAGCTGTCGGTCACCGACAGGTTGACGGCGCCGAACAGCGCCACCGCGGTGTTCTTCTGGCGCACACGCAGGTAGCCGTCTTGCGCGCCACCAGCCAGGCTGTCGTAGCTGAAGCTTTCGATCTTGTAGTCTTCGTTGAACAGGAAGACACCGGCCTGCCAGGCCAGCGCGCCAGATGTTTCGGATTCCAGCCGCAGCTCTTGTGTGATCTGGCGGTGTTCAGGAATGCCGTCGGCCGATTCGGAAGCGAACGGAATGTTGCCCGGGCCCGATGCACCGGGCGGCAGGAAGCTGGCGCCAAAGCCGCCGTCGATGTCACCCCGGCTGAAGGTGCGCACGGCTTCCAGGCCGGTGACCGAGTACAGCGCCATGCCCGGCAGGGCGATGCGCATGCGCAGGCTGCCGCCGTAGTTCTGCAGTTCGGATTCATTCTTGCCGTCGACGGAGATCTTGCGTTCGTCGAAGCCCGGCACCAGGTTGTTGGTGCCCGGGTTGATGATGTTGGCGCGGAACAAACGCGCCGAGCCTTCGTAGTCGCGTGCGTGCAGGTTGAACAGCGCGCTGAAGACCTTGCCGTTTTCATACAGCAACTGCGCCCGCATGGCGTTGTCGCTGTAGCCCTCGAACTCTTGCGTGGGGCCGCTGGCCACGGTGTTGTCCACCCAGTCGTCACGGGTCTGGCTCAGCACCGACAAGCGCGCCGACAGGCCCTGGCCCAGCTGCAGGTTGCCCGCCGCTTCTGCATTGATGGTGCGGAAGGTGCCCACCGAGATGCTGCCGTAGCCGTCTTGCTGGCTGCTGGGTTTGACGGAGTCGAACTTCACCACGCCCGCCGGTGTGTTGCGGCCGAACAGCGTGCCCTGCGGGCCGCGCAGCACTTCGACGCGGTTGACGTCGAACACCGGGAAGCCCTTCAGGATGGGGTTCTCCTGCACCACGTCGTCGTAGACCAGGCTCACCGGTTGCGACGCATTCAGGCGGAAGTCGGTGTTGCCATAACCGCGGATGTAAAAGCGCGGGAAGGCCCGGCCGAAAGACGATTCGATGTTCAGGCTGGGCACGCGGCCGCTGAGCGCACGCACGTCCTGGCCGCTGGTGCCCAGCACTTCCAGGATCTCGCCTTGCAGCGCAGACACCGAGCTGGGCACGTCGCGGATGTTCTCCACGCGGCGGTCGGCGGTCACGGTCACGGTCTGCAACTCGCCCGCAGGCGGGGTTTGCGCCTGCGCACTGACTTGGAGCGCGGCCAGGGCGGCGGCCGCAACAGCGTGGTGCATGGGCAAGGGTCGGGTACGGCTCATGAAGGCTCCTGGGGGTGTAGATGTCAGCGTTAGCATCGATGATGCCGCTGTGACCCCCAGGCTTTCATGAAACCGTCACAGCCAACGTTGCCGCTGATGCCGGCGCGCAACACACAAAAAAAACTCAGCCTTTCCGCCCATGCCCGAAGCCTCACTCAGCGCCGAACAGATCGCCGTTTTCCGGTCCGACGGCTACCTGGTGCTGCCGGGCTTCAAGGGCGCTGACGAACTGCTAGCGGCTGTGCAACGCGCCCACGCCATCGTCGAGGACTTCGATCCCGGCCAGGGCGCGAGCCGCTTTTCCACCCGCGACCGCAGCCTGGTGGCCGACGCCCGACTGATCGATTCAGCCGAACAGGTGCATTGTTTTTTCGAAGAAGAAGCGCTGGACGACCAGGGCCGGCTGCGGGTGCCCAAGGCGCAGTCGATCAACAAGATCGGCCATGCGCTGCACGACCGCGACGCGGTGTTCCAGCGCTTCAGCCACGGGCCTGAACTGGCGGCCGTGGCGGCGGGTCTGGGCCTGCAGCATCCTCAGGTGTGGCAGAGCCAACTGATCTTCAAGCAGCCGCACATCGGCGGCGAAGTGGGCTGGCACCAGGACGCCACCTTTTTTTTCACCACGCCGCACACCGTCACCACCTTCTGGTTTGCGCTGGAAGAGGCCACGCTGGACAACGGCTGCCTGTGGGTGCAGCCCGGCGGCCACCGCACGCCATTGCGCGAGCAGTACATCTGTGACGAAGGCCGCCTGCGCATGCAGCCGCTGAACACCACCCCGTGGCCCGACACCACCCGCGCCGTGCCGCTGCCCGTTTCGGCCGGCACGCTGGTGGTGTTCCACGGCCTGCTGCCGCACTGCAGCGCCGCCAACCGAAGCGCACGTTCGCGCCTGGCCTACACCTTGCACGCCACCGACGGCACGGCGGCCTATTCGCCGCTGAACTGGCTGCAGCGCGGGGCCGGTTTTCCGGTGCGCGGTTTTGACTGAAGGTCAGCGGTAAACCAGGTCGCGCAGCGTCAGCGTCAGCGCCGGCGTGAAGGTGATGATGAGCAGGCAGCCCGCCACCACCAGCACAAAGGGCACGAGCTGCGGCACGATGCGGTCCAGGCTGAGCCGGGCCACCGTGCAGGCTGCAAACAGGTTGACGCCAAAGGGCGGTGTGATCATGCCCAGCGCCAGGTTGACCACCATCACGATGCCGAAGTGCACCGGGTCGACACCGAAGAACATGGCCACCGGCGCCAGGATGGGCGCCAGCACGATGATGGCCGCGCTGGTCTCGATGAACATGCCGATGAAGAACAGCGCCAGGTTGACGCCCAGCAAAAACAGCAAGGGGCTCTGCAGCACGTCCTTCAGCCACACGCCGATGGCATCGGGCACGCCGGCGCGGGTGATCAGATAGGCAAAGAGCCCGGCGTTGGCGATGATGAACATGATCACCGCTGACGACACCACGCTCTTCCTGAAGATGCCCAGCAGGTCGCGCGGGCGGATCTCGCGGTACACCACCAGGCCGATGAACAGCGCGTAGAAGACGGCCACGGCTGAAGCCTCGGTGGGCGTGAAGATGCCGCCATAGATGCCGCCCAGGATGATCACGGGCATCAACAGCGCGAAGCCGGCCCGCCAGGTGGCAGGGCCCACGCTCAGGCGGCCCTCACCGTCGTCCTTGCCCCAACCCTTCCACTTGCACCACAGCCAGACAAACAGCATCAGCGCGCCGCCGATCAGCAGGCCCGGGCCGACACCGGCGATGAACAGCTCGCCGATCGACACCTCGGCCGAGACGCCATACAGAATCATCGGAATCGACGGCGGGATGATCACGCCCAGTTCGGCACTGGTGGCCTGCAGCGCCGCCGCATAGGGCGCCGGATAGCCGTGTTTGATCAGCGCCGGGATCAGGATGGCGCCGATGGCAAAGGTGGTGGCCACGCTGCTGCCCGACACAGCCGCAAAGATCATGCAGGTCAGCACGCAGGTCATCGGCAGGCCACCCTGCACGCCGCCGACCAGGCTCTTGGCAAACTCGACCAGGCGCCGGCTGATGCCACCGGTTTCCATCAGGTTGCCGGCGAGGATGAAAAACGGGATGGCGGCCAGCGGAAAACGGTTGATCGAAGAGAACATCTCTTTGACCGCGATCAGCATGTTGAGGTTGCTGATCTGGATGCCCACCAGCGCTGCCAGGCCGATGGACACCGCCACCGAGATGGTGAGTGCAAAGCACATCACCATCGTCAGCACCATGGCCGTGCTCATGTGGCGCCCCCGTCGGCGGCGGTCCGCAGCCGACTCCCCAAGGGGCTAGCCGTTGGCCTGCTGCGGCCCTGCGCGGCGAGGCTCACGTGGCCGTTTCCAGTTCCATGCGCATCGGGTCCAGCCAGTTGCCGATGATGGCGATGGCACTGAACACGCCGCCCACCGGCAGCGCCAGGTAGGCCCAGAACATCGACACGCCTTCCAGGCCCGCCACCGACTGCACGCGGCCGCGCTGCGCGTAGTCCCAGCCCACGATGACGATCACGCCCACCAGCAGCAGCGCCGCCAGCGCCACCATGGCGTCCAGGAAACGGCGCGTGCGCGCGCCGCTCCAGCGGTAGAGCACGTCCACGCTGACCATCGCACCCACGCGAAAGGCATGCGGGATGCCCAGGAACACCATCCAGATGAGAGAAAAGCGGATCAGCACTTCGGTCCATTCCGCCGGCCGCTCGATGATGAAGCGCGTGACGATCTGCCACATGCCCAGGCCTGCGGCAATGGCCAGCATCGCGCAGGCCAGCAACGTGGCCAGCGCGGTGGTCCTGCGTTCGACGGTCAGGAAGCCCTGCTTCAAGCCGGCTTCACTTGAAGTTCTTGATGCGGTCGATGTTGGCCTTGCCGAACTGCGATTCGAACTGCGCGTAGATAGGGGTCAGCGCAGCCTGGAACTTGGCCTTGTCGACGTTTTCGACCACGCTCATGCCCTTGCTGCGCAGTTCGGCCACACCCTTGGCATCGTCTTCGTCCACACGGGCGCGGTTGGCCTTGGTGGCTTCTTTGGCAGCCTCCAGGAAGGCCTGCTGGTCGGCCGCGCTCAGCTTGTCGAAGGCCGCCTTGTTCATCAAAAAGATGGCCGGGCTGTAGACGTGGCCGGTAAGCGAGAGGTGCTTTTGCACCTGGTCGAACTTGGCGGCCATGATCACGGACAACGGGTTTTCCTGCCCGTCCACGGTGCCCTGCTGCAGCGCGGTGAACACTTCCGGAAAGGCCATGGGCGTGGTGACGATGCCAAAGCCCTTGTAGGCGGCCACGTGCACGGGGTTTTCCATCGTGCGCATCTTCAGGCCCTTCAGGTCTTCGGGCACGTTGACGGCCCGCTTGCTGTTGGTCATGTGGCGCACGCCGTTTTCTGCCCAGGCCAAGGCCTTGAAGCCTTTGGGCTCAAATTCCTTCAGCATCTCTTGTCCGATGGGGCCGTCCAGCACGGCGCGCGCGTGGGCCTTGTCGCGGAACAGGAAAGGAATGTCCAGAATGCGCGCCGCCGGCACAAAATTGGGCACCGGGCCGGTGCTGGTCAGCGTGAGTTCCTGCGTGCCCAACTGCACGGCTTCGATGCTTTCGCGTTCACCGCCCAGGCTGCCTGAATAGAAGGACTGCACCTTGATGCGGCCGCCGGTGCGCTTTTCGACTTCCTTCCCAAACACATCGATGCCGATGCCCTGGTGCGAGTTCTGCCCGATCGAGATGCTGATCTTCATGGCCGTCTGGGCGCTGGCGTTCAGCGGCAGCCAGGCGGCAACGGCAAGGGCCATGGCAGAGGCGGTTGCAAGCAAACGAGGTGTCTTCAAAGTCATGTCTCCTGATGCTGTTATGGGTCAACCGAGGTTCTAGCGTATCTTTCGCGTTTTCGCCCCCGGTATCGTCCCCATGGAAAGTCCGTCTCCGGCCAGCCTTGCAGCCGGCCATATCCGTTTGACTTCGCACCCGGGCCAGGGCACGGCCACAGGTGCTTTGCCGCTGCTGTGGGGTGCCGCAGACGCACCGACACGCGGGCCGGTGGTGGGCACCACGGCCAACCGCAGTCAGCGCAACGTGATCGGCACGCACAGCGGCAGCTACGGTGTCTACCGGGCGCTGGCAGTGGCCGCTGGCAACCTGGTGCGCGGTCACCGCGCCGACCTGACCAACACAGCGCCCACCGACCTGGTGGGGCCCTACCCCCAATGGCTGGACGCCAGGAAGATGGTGTCCATCGACCCCTGGGGCGCCAGCGTTCAGAGTGTGTTTGCAGAAGAACTGGCACTCGGCTACGACATCCGGCCGACGATTGCCGTGACCAAGGCGCACATCCACTTGCCCGAAATCAAGCAGGCGCTGGCCTTCCAGCGCCTGGCCGTGGACGGACGGGTGCTGCTGGACGATGCATCGGCCTCTGTGACCAAGGTGGCGGTGGAGCCGGTGTGGTGGCTGCCCGGCGTGGCCGCGCGCTTCAAGGTCAGCGAAGGTGAGTTGCGCCGCGCCCTGTTCGAAGAGACCGGCGGCATGTACCCCGAGCTGGTGACACGCAGCGACCTGGAAGTTTTCCTGCCGCCCATCGGCGGCCAGACGCTTTATGTGTTTGGCGACATCCGAGACCTGGCCAACCCGAGCGTCACACTCACCGCACGTGTGCACGACGAATGCAACGGCTCGGACGTCTTCGGCAGCGACATCTGCACCTGCAGGCCCTACCTGACACACGCCATCGAAGAATGCATCCGCGGTGCGCAGGCCGGCGGCGTGGGCCTGATCGCCTACAGCCGCAAGGAAGGGCGGGCTTTGGGCGAAGTCACCAAGTTCCTGGTCTACAACGCACGCAAGCGGCAGTTGGGCGGCGACAGCGCCGACAAGTACTTCCTGCGCACCGAATGTGTGGCCGGCGTCCAGGACATGCGATTCCAGGAATTGATGCCCGACGTGCTGCATTGGCTGGGCATCCAAAAAATCCACCGATTGGTGAGCATGAGCAATGACAAGTACGACGCGATCACGGGCAGCGGCATTGAAGTGGGCGAACGGGTGCCCATTCCTGACGCGCTGATCCCGGCCGACGCCAGGGTGGAAATGGAAGCCAAGGTCGCCGCCGGTTATTTCACCGAAGGGCTGGTGCCCACCGACGTCCAACTGGCGCTGGTCAAGGGGCGTGGCCTTGAATGAAGCCCGGATCGACCCTGCCCGCGGTTCTGCGCACCCGCTGGCCCAACTGCACGACCCGGCCACCATCCGCGCCCGCTGCAAGGCTGTGATGGGCAGCGTGGAAAGTGGCGTCAGCCCGAACTTTTCGCTCAACCGCAGCCAGCTGCCCGCGGTGGCCGACCGGGTGGCTGCGCTCACGCTGCGGCGCTTTCCGGACCTGGTCATTCCGTACCACAGCCGCTGGCGCCACTTCGAAGCAGGCGGCCTGGACCGCAAGGCCGAGATGGATGCGCTGATGGCCGGCCGCAGCGTGGCCGAGCAGGCGCGGGCACGCTTTGACCTGACGGTGGTCAGCGTGCTGCTGGACGCCGGTGCCGGGCCCAGCTGGACCTACAAAGAAAGTCCCAGCGGGCAGACGCTGCAGCGATCCGAAGGCCTGGGCGTGGCCAGTTTCCGCGCCTTCCTGGCAGGCACCTTCTCTTCCACCCCGGGCGATCCGCTGCGCGCCGATGCAGCCAGTCTGCAGCGCGTCGATGCCAGTGTGCTGCGCACGGTGTTCCAGAGCGGCAGCGACAACCCCATGGTCGGGCTGGAAGGCCGCGCCTCGCTGCTGTCGCGGCTGGGCCAGGCGATGGAACGCGAGGCCGGCCGCAGCGGCTTGCAGGCACGGCCCGGGCTGATCTTCGACCGCCTCACCGAGCATGGCACCCAGGACAGCGTGGCTGCGGTGGCGGTGCTGGGTGAAGTGCTGCGTTCGCTGGCGCCCATCTGGCCCAGCGGCAGCAACGTGCAGGGCCTGGCCGGTGGTGATGTCTGGCCGCACCGCTGGGCGGGTTCGGAAGTTGGCAGCGCTGCAGAACCTGGCGCGCTGCGCACAACCGACCGCACCACCGAAGGCTGGGTGCCCTTCCACAAGCTGAGCCAGTGGATGAGCTATTCGCTGCTGGAGCCCTTGCAGTGGGCCGGGGTCACCGTCACGGGCCTGGATGCATTGACCGGCCTGCCCGAGTACCGCAATGGCGGGCTGCTGCTGGACGGCGGTGTCATCGTGCCGCGTGACCCGCGCCTGCTGAGCCGCACCTGGAAGCCGCGGGACGAATTCATCATCGAATGGCGTGCGCTGACCGTGATGCTGCTGGACGAACTGGCGGTACTGGTGCGCGCGCGCCTGGGCAAAACGGCTGAAGAGCTGCCGCTGGCCTGCATCCTGGAAGGTGGCACCTGGGCCGCGGGGCGCGAAATCGCCAAGGAACTGCGCCCCGACGGCGCGCCGCCGCTGCGCATCGAAAGCGACGGCACGGTTTTTTAGTCCAGCGCGTCTGGCCCGATCCAGCCATCACGTAAGCGCTACGGCCATGGACCGGGCCACCCAAGCCACCCCCTTCGGCACGCTGCTGCGCCGCTGGCGGCTGCACCGCGGCGCCAGCCAGCTGGCGCTGTCGCTGCAGACCGGCGTGTCGGCACGGCACCTGTCGCGGCTGGAGTCGGGCAAGTCCATGCCCAGCCGGGCCATGGTGCTGCGCCTGGCGCGGCAGCTGGACCTGCCGCTGCGCGAGCGCAACGCGCTGCTGGTGGCCGCCGGCTGGGCACCGATGTACACAGAAAAGCCGCTGGCCGACCCCACGCTGACAGTCGCACGAGACGCCTTGCAGCGCCTGCTGAATGCCCACGAGCCCTGGCCAGCCATGGCCGTGGACCGGCACTGGAACCTGGTGGCGCACAACCGCATGGTGCCGCCGCTGCTGGCGACTGTCGCACCGCAGTTGCTGCGGCCGCCCGCCAACGTGCTGCGCGTGTCCTTGCACCCGCAGGGTCTGGCGCCGATGGTGGTGAACCTGGCGGCCTGGCGCGAGCATGTTTTTGCGCGCCTGCAGCGCCAAGCCACAGCCACCGGCGACCCTCTGTTGACCCAGCTGCTGGCCGAGCTGCGCTCGCTGCCCGTGCCCGCCGGCTGCGTTGAAGCCGAAGGTGCGCCGCTGACAGACGAGGTGGCCGTGCCACTGACCCTGCACAGTCCGCTGGGCACGTTGAACTTCATCACCACGGTCACCGTGTTTGGCGCGCCGCACGATGTGACGGTGTCGGAGCTGGCGGTGGAAACGCTGCTGCCGGCCGACGAGGCCACGGCCGCCACGTTGCGCGAACTGCACGCCACGTTGGCCTGAACAGGATCCCGTGCCAGTGCCGGGCTCGTCGGCTGCTCAGCCCTTGAACGGGTTGGCCGTGGCAAACCACAAGCCGATGCCGGTGGCGATGATGAAGGCGCCGTCGAGCACGCCCACCAGCAGAAACACCTTGCCCTGCAGCGGCTCCATCAACTCGGGCTGGCGGGCGCTGGCTTCCAGATAGCGGCTGGCCAGGATGCCCACGCCCAGGCAGGAGCCGATGGCGCCCATGCCGATCATGTGGCCGACAGCCAGTGGGACGAGGTCGATGCCGTTCATCAGGTGCTCCTTGTGTGCCGCACAGGCGGCGGGTTTTGCCGCTTTCGGTGTGGCACCATCATTGCGAGCAGCGCAGGGCCTGTCGATGACCTGGGAGGTCATGGGCCTGGCCCCATCCGAACCCCTGGAGCACCCCATGACCCCAGCCATGAGCACGTCCGCCGTCCACGTCGTCACCCACCCGCTGGTGCAACACAAGCTGACGCTGATGCGACAGAAAGACCTGTCCACCAGCAGCTTCCGGCGTCTGCTGTACGAACTGAGCATGTTGATGGCCTACGAGGTCACACGCGACATGCCCGTGCAGATGATCGAGATCGAGACTCCGCTTGAAAAGATGCAGTCGCCGGTGATCGAAGGCCGCAAGACGGTGTTCGTGGTCGTCATGCGCGCCGGCAGCGGCTTTCTGGACGGCATGCTGGAAGTGGTGCCCGGCGCGCGTGTGGGCCATGTGGGTCTGTACCGCGACCCCAAGACGCTGGTGGCGGTGGAGTACTACTTCAAGATGCCGCACGACATGCACGAGCGCGACGCCATCGTGCTGGACCCCATGCTGGCCACCGGCAACAGCGCGGTGGCGGCGGTTGAACGGCTGAAGGAGACGAGGCCGAAGTCGATCCGATTCGTCAGCCTGCTGGCCGCACCCGAGGGCCTGAAGAAGTTTCATGCGCACCACCCCGACGTGCCGGTGTACACGGCGGCCATCGACCGCCAACTCAACGAACACGGCTACATCGTGCCCGGGCTGGGTGACGCGGGTGACCGCATCTTCGGCACCAAGTAGGCGCCCGGGTCTTCAGCGCCGGTACGGATCGGCAAAACCCAAAGCAAGCAGGATCTCGCTCTCGCGCGCTTCCATGCGCACCGCTTCGGTTTCGACTTCGTGATCGAAACCCTGCGCGTGCAGCGTGCCGTGCACCAGCAGGTGGGCGTAGTGCGCGGCCAGCTCGATGCGCTGCTCGAGCGCTTCTTGCGCTATGACCGGGGCGCACAGCACGAGGTCGGCAATGACCACCGGCTGGTGCTGGTAGTCGAAGGTCAGCACGTTGGTGGCGTGGTCCTGCTGCCGGTATTCGCGGTTGAGCTCGCAGCCTTCGTCGGCGCCGACGATGCGCACCGTGATCTCGCCCGGGTGGGCCAGAGCCGCCCGAATCCAGCGCGCCACGTGGTGCCGCGGCAGGTGCTGGCGGTGCGAGGCATCGGCAAACTGCAGGGACAACTGCAGGGAAGGACGCAGGGAAGTACGCAACGACGGCTGCAATGCAGGCCGCGCATCGGACTTCATGAGCGCTTCGCCTCGGCTGCACGGTTGTGGTCGTAGGCATCGACGATGCGCGCCACCAGCGGGTGGCGCACCACATCGGCCGCCGTGAACTGGGTGAAGGCGATGCCGCTGACACGGTGCAGCACCTGCGCGGCATCAACCAGGCCGCTGGGCGTGGCAGGCGGCAGGTCGATCTGGCTCACATCGCCCGTCACCACACACTTGCTGCCAAAGCCGATGCGCGTGAGGAACATCTTCATCTGCTCACGCGTGGTGTTCTGTGCCTCGTCCAGGATCACAAAAGCATGGTTGAGCGTGCGGCCGCGCATGAAGGCCAGCGGTGCAATCTCGATCAGGCCCTTTTCGAAGGCCTTGGTCACACGGTCCAAGCCCATCAGGTCGTACAGCGCGTCGTAAAGCGGCCGCAGATAAGGGTCCACCTTCTGCGCCAGGTCACCCGGCAGGAAGCCCAGCCTTTCACCGGCTTCCACGGCTGGCCGCGTGAGCACGATGCGCTGCACGCCGTGGCGCTCCAGCGCGTCCACCGCACAAGCCACGGCCAGAAAGGTCTTGCCGGTGCCGGCCGGGCCGATGCCGAAGGTGATGTCGTGCGTCAGCATCTGGCGCAGGTACAGCATCTGGTTGGGCGTGCGGCCACCCAGGTCGCTGTGCCGTGTGTGCAGCACCACAGGGTCGTCGGGTGTGCCGGCAGCCATGGCCGGTGTGCTGCCGGGCGCGGCGGTGGCGTCCAGCAGCATCAACTGCAACGCACGTTCGCCGATGGCTTCAGCGGCATGTGCGTACAGGGTGTCCAGCAGCAACACCGTGCGGTCCACGGCGTCGCCGGGGCCCTGGATGCGGAACGTCGCGTCGCGTCGCAGCAGGCTGACACCCAGGGTCTGCTCGATGAGCCGCAGGTGCGCGTCCACGGGACCGCACAGGTGGGCCAGGCGGCGGTTGTCGGCGTCGTCGAAGGTGTGGCGTCGGATCAAGGCGATGGTCAATAGCGCACGGGATGGCATTGTGGCAGTGCAGCGCCTGTGCTTGCGCCTGTGCTTGCGCCGTGCTTGCGCCGTGCTTGCGTCGTGCGTGCGTCGTGCATGCGTCGTGCATGCGTCGTGCATGCGTCGTGCATGCGTCGTGCATGCACCGTGCAGAATCGGCCGCAACATGCAAGGCTTGATCTTTCTCTTGCGCCGCCTCCTGGGCGGACGCTTTTGCCAAAGCTTCCGTCAACTTCTGTGCGGGCTGGGTCTGGCCCTGGTGTTGGCTGCTTTGCACGGCACGTCCCACGCCCAGGTGCTGCGCATCGACACGGCCGTCACCGCGCCGGGCACCGGCAAGCAGTTTCCGGCGGCAGAAACCCAGGTTGCCGTGGACTTGCCCGACGAATGGGCACGCAGCCGGCCTGGCTTCGAGGGTTCCCTGTGGTACCGGACGCAATTTGCCGTGCCGCCTGATTTGGCCGAAGGCGATCCCGTCGTGCTGCACATCGAACGCGTCTGCAGCAATCTGGAGGTCACCCTCAACGGCCACCTGCTGCACAGCGGCGGGCGCATGAACCCGCCCATCACCAACAACTGCAATCACCCGCAGCTGATCACCTTGCCCACCACGCTGCTCAAGGCCGAAGGCAATCTGCTGGACCTGCGTGTGGCCGGCCACGCCAAGGCCGGATCGGGTTCGCGCCAGCGCGCGGGTGGCTTGTCAGCATTGAACATCGGCACCCTGTCGCAGCTGGCGCCGCTGCAGGCCCGGCAGACCGCCTTGCAAGTCACCGCGCCTCAGGCCGTCAGCGCCACACTGCTGCTGATGGGCGGCTTCATGTTCGTGCTGGGCTTCATCAACCGGCGCGAGAGCCACCTGGCCTACTTTGGCGCGCTGTGCGTGGGCTGGGCGCTGATGAACCTGCGGCTGTGGGTGCGCGACGTGCCGCTGGGCCACCTGGCCGTGGAGTTTCTCGTGTGTTCGCTGCTGGGCTTCATCGCCTGGGCCGCGGTGCAGTTTCTGCTGCGCTACGCGGCAGTCCGCATCTCCTGGGTGGACCGGTTGTTGCCCCTGCAGAGTGCGCTGCTGGCGCTGAGCCTGCTGGCCGCCGGCTCGGTGCACTTCAACAGCGTGGCCAACTTCTGGTATGCGGTGCTGGCGGCGCAAGTGGTGGCGGCATCGGTGCTGCACCTGCGGCGGCGGCGGCACACCCGCTCGGCGTGGCTGATGGCACCGCTGCTGGGCGGCGTGGGGCTGGCTGGTCTGATCGAATTTGCCGTGCAATGGGGCCGCGCGCCGGCCCTGTTGGCGCACGTGGCCGAGCTGCTGGTGCCGGTGGTACTTGTGCTGGTGGGCCTGCGCCTGGTGCAACAACACGGCCATGCGCTGCACCATGCCGAACAAGGCAAGCTGCAACTGGAGCAACGTGTGCGCGAGGCCACGGCCGAGATCGAGCGCAACTTCCGCCAGCTGTCCGAATTGAAGGTGGAACAGGTCACCGAACGCGAGCGCAAGCGCATCGCCGCCGACCTGCACGACGACCTGGGCGCCAAGCTGCTGACCATCGTGCACACCAGCGACAGCGAACGCATCAGCACGTTGGCCCGCGAGGCGCTGGAAGAGATGCGCCTGTCGGTGCGTGGCCTCACCGGCAAGCCCGTGCGTCTGGCCGACGCCTTGGGCGACTGGCGCGCCGAAGTCATCGCGCGACTGGGCCAGGCCGGTATCGACGGCACCTGGGACGCGCCAGAAGACTTGCCGCAGACGCTGAGTGCACGCGCCTACGTGCAGACCACACGCATCCTGCGCGAGGCCACCAGCAACGTCATCAAACACAGCGGTGCCAGCAGCTGCAGCGTGACCGCCGTCATCGCCGACGGCGACTTCCAGCTCACGGTGCAGGACAACGGCGACGGCATCTCCGACCAGATCGACGGCCGCCTGGACCGGGGCCACGGCCTGGCCAGCATGAAGAACCGCGCCAAGCAGTTGCAGGGCCAATGCCTGGTGGAGAGCGGACCGGGCTATGGAACCGTGATACGTCTCACGGTTCCACTGGATCGGGCAACAACACCCTCGTGATGTGCAGGGGGGTGGCCGATAACATTGAAATCGACATCCGCGAAGTTCCCCTCCCGATGAAAACCATTCTGCTGCTCGAAGACCTGCCCGAGATCCGGGCCTGGCTGCGCAAGCTGGTGCTGCAGGTGTTTCCAGGGGCCACCATCTCGGAAAGCGCACGGGTCAGCGACGCCATGGGCCTGGTGGCCGCGGTCAAGTTTGATCTGGCGCTGGTGGACCTGGGCCTGCCCGATGGTTCGGGTGTGGACGTGGTGACCAAGCTGCGCGACATGCAGCCCGAGGCGCAGAGCGTGGTCGTCACCATCCACGACGACGACGAACACCTGTTCCCGGCTTTGCAGGCCGGCGCCTTCGGCTACATCCTGAAAGAGCAGGCACGCGAACTCATCACCGAACAGCTGCAGCGCATCAGCCAGGGCGAGCCGCCGCTGTCACCCAGCATCGCGCGCCGTGTCATGGCCTACTTCAGCGCCAAGGCCAAGCCGCAGTCCAACGCCAACGCCATGCCGCAGGTCAACCTGACCGACCGCGAAAGCGAAGTGCTGCTGCGTGTGGCCAAGGGCTACACCTTGCCCGAGATCGGCGTGCAGCTGGGCCTGAGCCGGCACACCATTGCCGACTACGTGAAGCAGATCTACCGCAAGCTCAACGTGAGCTCGCGTGCCGAGGCCGCGCTGGAGGCACAGCGCCTGGGTTTGTTCCGCTGACGCTGTTCCGCTGACGTTGTTTAGCTGACGCTGTTTCGCTGACACGGCCGCGCGCCGTCCTAACGGCGCCCTAACGCCTCCTTCGCCACAGTGCGTTTGTCGGCATCGGTCCGGTCCCTCGGGGGTCCAGCGGATCAGATGCGATGTTCAGCACAACCGCACGGAGGAATCCCATGTCATTCAAGCACCTGGCCGCCAGCACGGCCCTGGCCGTCTGCACCCTGTCTGCACAGGCCTACAACGTGGGTGGCGCGACACAGTCGCTCATCAGCAACAGCGGCGAGTGGGCCTGGGACGGCAGTTTCCTGACGGGCTTTCGCACCGCGCTGGAAAACCCCACCAACTTCGGCCCTGCCGGCATCGTCAACCGCGCCATCAACACGGTGGACATGGCGGTGGTGGACAGCACCACGCTGGCCGGGCTGGACATGTTTGTCGGCACCTGGGTCGAAAACGGCCAGGCCGCGGGTTTCACGACCGCCGTGCGCGACTTTTTCCTGGCCGGCGGTGACCTCTTCCTGCTGCAGGACGACAGCAGCCACGACGCCTTGGGCACGGCGCTGGGCATCAGCACCACGGTGAGCACGGGCTCGGTGTCCAACGGCGGTGCACCGCTGTTCGACGGCGCCTTCGGCATCGCCACCAACGTGACCCAGCATTACGCCATCGGCCAGCTGAGCGAAGCCGCCATCCTGGCCAACAACGGCCGTGTGGGCGGACGCAACGTCGAAGGCCAGGTGACCTCGGCGTACTGGCGGGCTGGTGAATACGCGCCAGGCGCCGGTTCACTCTTCATCATTGCCGACATCGACATGATCGCCACCACCACCGCCTGCGGCCTGGCCAGCTGCGGCGCCGACTACCTGGCGATGAATTCCAATGCGATCTACGCGCTCAACACCTTCAGCTTCTTGCAGGGCAACGGCGGCAATCCGGTGCCGGTGCCTGGCACGCTGGTGCTGGCCGGGTCGGCGCTGCTGCTCTTGCGCGGCCTGAAGCGCAAGGCACCCTGAAGGCGGCCGCCAGCGAAGTCAATCGTCGGCTTCGCTCAGCACCATCAGAACGTCGGCGTACCAGGCGCAGTTCAGGCCCAGCGTTTCGTCCTGCACCTTGTCGCGGCCGCTCATGTCCAGGCTGGCGGAATGCACACCCAGCAAACGCCAGGGCAAGGCGGGTGGCAGGACCTGTTCGTCGCCCTTCGCATCAACAGGCGCTGCGTGGTCGCGCAGCACCACCGGCGCACCACTGGTGCCGCGGTGCGTGCGAGCGTCGGTCAGGAAATAACCCTGGCCCTGGAAGCGCAGACCGTAGGCCGATGCCACCACCGCCTGGCGCACCACGGGCAGGTGGTGCAGCGTGTCGTGAAAGCCCAGCGGAAAGCCCACGATCAGCACCGAGCTGCCCACCTCCACGGCCTTGTCGACGGGCTGGATGTGGTCGGGCGTGAAGGGGTGGATCACGGCGTTGTCGGGCAAGGCACTGCGGTCCAACTGCAGCACGGCCACATCGATCTCGCCGGCCGCGTCGCGGCCCTGGCGCCACTGGCTCTTGCCGTCGTCGTACAGCATGACCGAAAAGCGAATCGACTTGGCCAGGTCGTCGGCCTGGGTGTGGACCTCGATCTCGATGCGGTTGGGGTGGTGATCGCTGGGCTCGTCGATCAGCACATGGCGGCTGGTCACCAGGTACAGCCGCTCTTCGCGCTCGAAGAAAAAGCCGCTGGCGTTGGTGAGCGGCCGGTCGTGTTCGAAGGTGCTGATGCGCGCTGCGGTGAGCAACAGGGAATCGATCATGGGCAGCCTTGGCAGCGCGGCGCGGCGCGCCTCCTGTCCCCGGGCGCTTGTGGCCTGGGGAGAACCCTGACCATACCATCCCGCACCCCTTCAGTTGACGGCTTGCACGGGCCTGCCGCAGTGGTAACGTGGCTTGGCAAACTCCAGCGAGCCACGGCCCACATGACCCAGCCTCTGCATCGCACACCCGCCCTTCGCCAGGAA
Organism: Burkholderiales bacterium; assembly: GCA_038204775.1. Classification (GTDB taxonomy): domain Bacteria; phylum Pseudomonadota; class Gammaproteobacteria; order Burkholderiales; family Burkholderiaceae_C; genus Rubrivivax. The sequence continues at coordinate 19,688 of JBBRCN010000051.1, forward strand.
GCCCTGCGCAGCGCCTTGCCCGCCACCGTGGACCTGCTCAAGCAGCACCGCGCCGCCGACATCGCCGAGAGCGACATCAACGATTACGTCAACATGAACTGGCTCGAATGGAATGGCGGCAGCCTGCGCCTGACCGTCACCGGCGACAACGTCTGCCGGCAGATGCGCGAGCGCTGACGCCGCGCTGAAGTCACACTGCGGCGCGAGCTGTCAGCGTTCGCGAAAAGCCTCGGTCGTCTTCAGCATCGGCCGCAGCAGAAAGCCCAGCACCGAACGCTGTCCGGTGCGGATCTCCACCGTGCCGGTCATGCCCGGCAGCACGTGCAGTTCCTTGTCGCCCAGCTTCAGCGTGCCGCTGTCGGCACGCACCAGCGCGCGGTACCAGGTGCCTTCGGGTGTGGATGCTCGGTCGGGGTCGCCCAAGGCGTCCGGGCTGATGGTCTGCACCACGCCCTTGAGTCCGCCGTAGACGGTGTATTCATAAGCGCTGAGCTTCACCTCCACCGGCTGGCCCACACGCACAAAGCCGATGTCGGCCGGCCGCACACGCGCCTCGACCAGCACCTTGTCGCCCAGCGGCACGATCTCCATCACTGGCGCGCCCGGCGCCACCACACCACCGGGTGTGTTGGCCCGGATCTGCTTGACGATGCCACGCACCGGCGACACCAGCGTGCTGCGGCGCATCGCGTCGTCCCGCACCACCATCTGTTCTTGCAGCATCGACAGCTCGGTGCGCACACGCACCAGTTCGCTGCTGGCGTCTTGCCGGAAGCGGTTGATGCGTTCGTGCACCTGCAACTGCAGTTCGTTGATCTGGCGCCGCACACGCATGACCTCGACCTCGCTCATCAAGCCCTTGGCCGACATCGCTTCGGCCATGCCCAGTTCCTTGCCCAGCAGCGCAATGTTGCGGCGGTTGGTGTCCACGGCGTCGGACATGGCGCGGTGGCGGGCGTCGTAGCTTTCCGTCTCGCCCTGCACCACGTCGTCGGGCAGATCGTCGGGAAACTTCAGGGGCCTGGCCGCAGCCTCGGCCTGCAGGCGGGCCAGCGTGCCCTTCAGTGACTGGCGCTTGGACTGCGTTTCGGCCTGCTGCGCTTCGACCCGCGTCGGGTCCAGCAGCGCCAGCGCCTGGCCCTGGGCAACCTGCTGGCCTTCGCGCACCAGCAGTTCCCGCAAGATGCCGCCTTCCAGGCTGGCGATGATCTGCTCGCGCCCGTCGGGCACCACCCGGCCGTTGGCTTTGGCGACGATGTCCACACGGGCCACCGAGGCCCAAACCGCTGCCATCACCAGCGCCGCCAGCAGCAGGTAGACGGCCCACATCGCCGCCGGCGCAGGCTCCACCACCTGCGCACCGGCCACCGCGCTGACATAGGGCATGTCGCGCGGTTGCAGGGCGCGGTCCGGGCTGCGTTTGAAGAGACCGAACATGTCTAGACAGCCGCCTCACGCGCCACCGGCTGCGCGCTGGGGTGCTGCAGCACGTTGCTGGGGTTGGCGCCCGGTGCAGCACCGGGCGGTGGCGCCGGGCGGGCACCGCTCAAGGCCGCCAGCACCTGCATCTTGGGGCCGTCCATCACGACGCGGCCGTTGTCCACCACCAGCACGCGGTTGACCAGGTCCAGCACCGCCGGGCGGTGTGTCACCATCACCAGCGTGCAGTTGCCGCAGGCCTGTTTCAGCTGGCGCAGGAAGGCGACCTCGCTCTGTGCATCCATCGAACTGGTGGGTTCGTCCATGAGCAGGATCTGCGGCCGTGTCACCAGGCAACGCGCCAACGCCACCAGCTGCCGCTGGCCGCCGGACAAAAGTGCGCCGCCCTCGCCCACCGGCAGTTCCCAGCCCTGCGGGTGCGTGGACACCAGGCGGTCCAGGCCGGTGAGCTGTGCCACCTCGCCCAGGCGCGCGGGGTCGGCGGCCGGGCGGTCCAGCAGCACGTTGTCGCGCAGCGTGCCGTTGAACAAGCGCGGGTCCTGCGACACGAAGCCGACGCGGGCGCGGTAGTCGGCGGGGTCGATCTGGCGCAAGTCGATGCCGTCGACCTCGACCTGGCCTTCGGTGGGCAGGTACAGGCCCGCCAGCAACCGCAGCACGGTGCTCTTGCCACTGCCGATGCGACCCAGCATGGCCACACGTTCGCCGGCTTCAAAACGCACCGAGACGCCCTTCAGCACCCGCGGCCCGGGCTCGCCACTGCCACCGGGTGTGGGGTAGGCAAAACCGGCGTCCACCAGGCCCAGGCGGCCGGACAGTTCACGCCGCGGCACGTACACCTTGCCGGGCTCACGGTCGGTGGCTTGTTTCATCACGCGGTCCAGCGCGCGCATGGCCGCACGGGCGCCCTGGTAGCGCGTGGCCAGCTGCACCACGCTGGTCAGCGGCGCCAGGGCACGCATGGCAAACATCACCGAACCGATCAGCGCCCCGGCGCTGATGACCTTGGCGTCGATCAGGAACACGCCCCACACCAGCATCACCAGCGTCACGGCCTGCTGCGCGATGGCGCTGATGTTCACCGTCCAGCTGGTGATCTTGCGTGTGCGCAGCATGCTGGTGGCGTAGGCCGCGGTGGCTTCTTCGTACTGGCGCAGGAAGCGGCCCTGTGCGCCTGCGGCTTTCAAGTCTTCGATGCCGTCCACGGCTTCGACCAGCACGCCGTGCAGGTCGGCCGTCTGCTGCATGTGGGCCATGGTGGCGCGGCGCAGGCTGCCCTGGATCAAGGCCGACAGCAGCAGCAGCAGCGGGATGGCGATCACCAGCACAAAGCCCAGCGGCCCGCCCACGGCAAACACCATGGCCACGAAGATCACGATGAAGGGCAGGTCCGACAGCGCCGACAGCGAAGCCGATGCAAAAAATTCGCGCACCTGTTCGATCTGCGCCAGGTGGTGCGCGTAGGCGCCGGCCGAGTCGGGCCGCTGCTCCATGCGCAGCGCCAGCGTCTGCCTGAACAGCATGCTGCCGACGATCAGGTCGGCCTTGCGGCCGGCCATGTCGATCAGGTAGGCGCGCAACTGCCGCGCCATGAGGTCAAAGCCCAGCGCGATGGCCGCGCCCGCGGCCAGCGCCCACAGCGTGACAAAGGCCTGGTGGGGAATGACCTTGTCGTAGATGACCGAGGTGACCAGGCCCGTGGCCAGCATCAACACGTTGCTGAGCAAGGCCGCGATCAACGCCGATCGGTAATAGGGGATGAAACGCCGCATCGTGCCCCACAGCCAGTGGCTGCCGGGCTCACGCATCAGGTCGGCGTCTTGTGGCGCGCTGGTGGGCGCGGCCAATGGCGTGGCCACCAGCGCCAGGCCGGTGTATTCAGCCGCGAGCTCGGCTTCGGTGGCCTTGCAGGCATGATGTTCACGCCCGGGCATGACGATGTCGTAGCGCAGCGGGTCGTCGATGTCGCGCGCCACCACGATGCAGGCGTCGCCCTCTTTCAGCAGCAACACGGCCGGCAGCAGCAGATGGTGCAGCTCGCTGATGCGACGCTGCACCAGGCCGACGCTGAAGCCGGCTTCGCGCAGTGCGCGCAGCGCCTGGTCAGGGCCCAGGCGGCCGGCCACGGGCAGGCCGGCCAGCAACGACTCGGCCGAGCGTTCGCGGCCGTGGTGGCGCGTGATCCAGCTCAGCGCATGCGCCAAGGCGTCGTTGTCGATGTCCCAGGCTGGCGCTTCGGCGGCCGCAGCCGATGCCGCATGAGATGCCGTTGGCGGAGGCGCCTGCGCATGGCCTTCCGGGGTTTCGAGAGCGGCTTGAGACATGGAAGCGGGTCAGTCGCCCTTCAGGCCGCAGCGGTCGAACGTGCACTCAGTGCCAGCGTTTCGAACTGCGCTTCGATGTCGCGCACGATCTGCGGCAGGTCAAACAGCGGCGAGCTGCGTCCGTGTTCGGCCAGGTAGCGTTTGTACGAAGCCACACGTGCCGGCTGGCGGCCCAGCGTGATGGCCAGCTTTTCGTAGTCGGCCAGGTTGTCGGTGACCAGGTCGGGCAGGCCCACCGCGCCCAGCAGGCTGCCGGCCATGCGGCTGATGTAGGTGCGGCCGGCGCGCGTGACGATGGGCGTGCCCATCCACAGCGCATCGCTGGCCGTGGTGCCGGCGTTGAAGGGGAAGGTGTCCAGCATCAGGTCGGCCAGCGTGAAACGCGCCAGGTATTCGGCCGGCGACACCCGGGGCGCAAACACCAGCCGCTCGCGGGTCACGCCGTGTGCATCGGCCTGCTGCAGCATGTTTTCGCGCGCGGTGTCGTTGTCGGCCAGCAGCCACAACACGCTCATCGGCACGGCCGCCACGATGCGCATCCAGGCCCCAAACATCTCGGCCGTGAACTTGTGGTTGTTGTTGAAGCTGCAAAAGACAAAGGCGTCTTCGGGCAGGCCGTAACGCTGGCGGTGGCTGCGCGCTTCGGGCAGCGGCGCCACCTCGCGTTGGCGGTCGCTGACCTGGTAGCAGTGCGGCAGGTAGATGGGCTTTTCGGTGCAGTAGGGCAGCAGCGCCGGCGGCATCACAAAACGGTCGGCGATCATCCAGTCGATGCCCGGCACGGCCGACGTGCCTGGCAAGCCCAGGTAGCTGACCTGCACCGGCGCCGGCCTTTGCACCAGGATGCCGGGTCGGGCGCCACTGGTCAGGCCTTGCAGGTCCACCAGCACGTCGATGCCGGCCTGCGCGATGAGCTTGGCCGCGGTGGTGTCGTCCACACCGCCCAGCCGCACCAGGTGGTCCAGCGCATGCAGGATGCGCTGGCGCTGTTTCTGAAACACCGGCTGCTGCGATTCAGGCGTCCAGCAAAAGCCCCAGATCTCGAAGCGACTGCGGTCGTGCAGTTCAAACAGTTCGGGCGTCAGCAGGCCCACGGCGTGCATGTGCAGGTCGCCCGACAGGTAGCCCACACGGATGCGGCCGTTGCGCGGCCCGTCGGTGGGCGTGACTTGGGTGTGCAGCGCCAGCGCAGGCGCACGCGGCACTTTTTCGTGCACGAAACGCTGCGCCGACAGCAGCTGCAGCGCCGGGTCGTCGGACAAGCCCATCATGGCCAGCAGCGAGGTGCCGGTGAGGAACTGGTTGGGCGTCACCTCGCCCACGGCCAGGTCGTGCGGCCAGGCGCATTGCTTCTGACGGATGTGCACGTAGTGCTGGATGACGTCGGGCTGCGCAGCCTTCAGTGCCAGGCTGCGGCTCATCAGGGCTTCGGCTTCGGGGTAGCGGCGCAGCACTTCCAGCAGGCGTGCGCTGTTGTTCAGGGCATGCAGGCGCAGGTCAGCCGTGGCGGGCGGGTCGGACTGGAAGACGGCACGCCATTGCGCCAGCGCAGCTTCGGTGTCGCCGCGGCGCTCCAGCAGATGGCCCAGGTTCAGCTGCGCGGGTGCAAAGCCCGGCTGATGTGCCAGACCCTGCTGGTAAGCGGCTTCGGCCGCATCGGCGCGGCCTGCGGCCGACAGCAGCGTGCCCCAGTTGAAACAGGCCACGTGGCGCAGCGGTGAGCTGCTATGCGCCAGCCAGGTTTCATAGAGCAGCGCCGCCGCTTCGGCCTGGCCCGCCTGCTGCAGGGCCTGCGCGCCATCCATCAACTCCTGCAAGCTCATCTTTGCGCTGCGCGCAGCAGCCAGCGGTGCCAGCGGTTGGGACGCGGCAGCAGGCAGGGCAGCAGGCAGGGCAACAGGCGTGGCACCAGGCGAGGCACCATGCGAGGCAGGCGCCACGGCGGCAACGGCAGAGTTCATCCGGCTCCTCCAGGATGCAGATGAGCTGCATGCTAGGGAGCGCCAGCGCCATGCGGGCTGGCAAAAGCGGGGTGTTGGGCGCCCTGTTCTGGCAGTGCAGCCAGCGGCACCGCGCCTTTCAGCTGGGTCAGCTGAAGCGCAGGCCCTGCTGGCCGGCGCCATGCGGGCCGGCCCGGCGGCCAGCGCGCGCGCTGATACCCTCGGCGACCCGCATCCAGCGCATGACCTGTTGAGCACAACTTCTACCGACGGGGACGGCGCGCCCGTTCGCCCGCCCGTCAGCCCGCCCGTCCGCCCGCCCGCCAGCCCCCTGGCCGTGGCCATTGCCGGCTTGCTGTCGCTGGCCGTGGCCATGGGCATCGGCCGCTTCGCATTCACGCCTTTGCTGCCGATGATGCTCAACGATGGCGTGGTCAGCCTGGCTGCCGCCAGCTGGTTGGCCACGGCCAACTACTTCGGCTACTGGCTGGGTGCGGTGGTCTGCGCGCTGTTGCCATGGCTGTGGTCACGCTGGCGTGCGCCTGCGCTGGTGCACACGCGGGTGGTGCGCATGGGGCTGGTGGCCACCGTGCTGCTGACGCTGGCGATGGCCCTGAACGTGCCCACGCTGTGGCCGCTGTGGCGCTTTGTGGCCGGTGTCGTCAGCGCCTTCGTGTTCGTGTTCACCTCGGGCTGGTGCCTGGCGCGGCTGACGGCCCTGGGCAAGCCCGCGCTGGCCGGCGTCATTTACGTCGGCCCGGGCCTGGGCATCACCGTCAGCGGCCTGGCCGCCAGCGCGATGGTGGCCGGGGGCTTGACAGCGTCTGCCGGCTGGGGCGCGTTGGGCGTGCTGGCCATCGTGTTGACAGCGCTGGCCTGGCCCCACCTGCGCGGTGCCGTCGTGGCACCGGCCGCGCTCGCCGGGCCGGCGCTGGCTGCGCCGGGTGCTGCGCTGTGGCTGTTTGCGCTGGCTTACGGCCTGGCGGGTTTTGGCTACATCGTCACCGCGACCTTCTTGCCCGTCATTGCCAGGCAGGCGCTGCCGGGTTCGGTTTGGCTGGACCTGTTCTGGCCCCTGTTCGGACTGGGCGTGGCGGCAGGCGCACTGTTGACCGTGCGCCTGCCCGTGCACTGGGACCGCCGCCACCTGCTGATGGCCAGCTACACGATGCAGGCGCTGGGTGTGCTGCTGACGGTGTGGCTGCCCAGCCTGCTGGGCTTTGCGGCGGGCAGCCTGCTGCTGGGCCTGCCCTTCACCGCCATCACCTTGTTCGCCATGCAAGAGGCCCGCCGGCTGCGCCCGCACGACGCGTCGGCTTTCATCGGCCTCTTGACCGCCGCCTACGGCCTGGGCCAGATCGTGGGCCCGCCAATGGTCGCCTGGCTGCTGCAAGGCAGCGCCAGCCCGGCGCGCGGTTTTGCTTTGTCACTGCAGGTGGCGGCCGCGGGGTTGCTGGCGGGCGTGGCCCTCTATGCTTGGCTGGCGCGGCAGCATCCTTTGCTGCGCTCCGCGGCGCCTGGTTAGCCCGCCGCTGCCGTTCCTTCACTCTTCCTCTCACCGACCAGCCCCGCCCACGCGAGGCCGAAGCAGAAAGTCCCACGCATGGCCATCCAGTGGTTTCCGGGTCACATGAACACGACCAAGAAGGCCATCGCCAAACGGTTGCCCGACATCGACGTGATCATCGAACTGCTGGACGCGCGCCTGCCCGGCTCCAGCACCAACCCGCTGCTGGCCGAGCTGGCCGCGGCGGTGGGCGGCAAGCCCACGTTGAAGGTGCTGAACAAGCAGGACCTGGCCGAGCCCGAGCACACCGAACGCTGGCTCGCGCATTTCAACGCCCTGCCGGCCACCCGCGCGCTGGCGCTGGATTCGCATGCCATCGCGCCGGCACGCCAGCTGGTGGCCGCCTGCCGCGCGCTGGCACCGCTGCGGGGCGGCATGGTCAAGCCGCTGCGGGTGCTGATCTGCGGCATCCCGAACGTCGGCAAGTCCACGCTCATCAACACACTGGTGGGGCAGCGCATGGCCAAAACCGGTGACGAAGCCGGCATCACCAAGCTGGAGCAGCGCATCGCACTGGCACCCGACTTCGACCTCTTCGACACCCCCGGCATGTTGTGGCCACGCCTGACGGTTGAAGAGAGCGGAAATCACCTGGCCGCCACGGGCGCCATCGGGCGCAACGCCTACGACGAAGAAGAGGTGTCGCTGGCCCTGCTGGCCCGCGTGCGCCAGCGCAACCAGGACCGTCTGGCGGCACGCTACAAGCTGGCCGACATCGACAGCCTCAGCGAAGAAGCGCTGCTGACCGAAGTGGGCCGCAAGCGCGGCGGCCTGCGCGCCGGCGGCGTGGTGCACATGCAGAAGGCCGCCGAGGCCACGCTGAATGACTTTCGCGCCGGCAGCTGGGGGCGGCTGACGTTGGAAACGCCGGAAGAGTTTTTGCGGTGGCAGGCGGCGGGACAAGCGCAGGAAGCCGCACGTCAGGCGCGCGTGCAGGCGCGCGGGCGCAAGCCATAGCGCGGGCCACAGGGCGGGCCACAGGGCGTCTGAACCGAACCGGGCAAGGCGGGCACTTGTCGCGGCGCCGCCACGAGTCGGCCCCACGACACGTCGGGACAAAGGCCTGGGCGGTACATTCCATGTCGTCGAAAGGGGAGTAGCAGACAACGCCCTGTTGTCGCGGCCCCCCGTCAATACGGCAGCTGGCGCCCGCCAGCTGCCCGGGACCGCAGAAGTGCCCACGCCCGTCGGTGGCCTTTCCGCAAGACCTTTCGGCGCAAAACCAAGGCTTTGCCTGGAAGGAGTGTCTTGTGGACACCATTGCGCCGCTGTGGCTGTGGATCACGTTTGTCGCGATCGTCATCGCGGCCCTGTTCGTTGACTTCGTCGTGCTGCGCAAGCAGGGCGCGCACGCCGTCGGCGTGAAGGAAGCGATCAACTGGTCCTTGGTCTGGGTGGCCGCCAGCTTCGCCTTCAACGGCCTGTTCTGGTGGGCCGTCTGGCAGGACCACGGCACGGTTGTGGCCAACACCAAGAGCATGGAGTTCCTGACCGGCTATCTCATCGAGAAGAGCCTGGCGGTGGACAACATCTTCGTCTTTCTGATGATCTTCACCTACTTCGCGGTGCCGCCAGAATTCCAGAAGCGGGTGCTGATGATCGGCATCATCGGCGCGATGGTGTTGCGCACCGTGATGATCCTGGTCGGCGCCTGGCTGATCACGCAGTTCCACTGGGTGCTGTACCTGTTTGGCGCCTTCCTCGTCATCACCGGCATCAAGATGTGGTGGGCCGCAGGCCAGGAACCCGACCTGGAAAGCAACCCGGCCTTGAAGCTGCTGAAGCGCTTCATGCCGGTCAGCGCCAAATTCGACGGCGAGAAGTTCTTCACCGTCGAGAACGGCAAGAAGATCGCCACGCCGCTGTTCCTGGTGATCTGCCTGGTGGGCCTGACCGACGTGATCTTCGCGGTCGACAGCATCCCGGCCATCTTCGCCATCACGATGGACCCGTTCATCGTGCTCACCAGCAACATCTTCGCCATCCT
>JBBRCN010000052.1:0-28623 GCA_038204775.1 Burkholderiales bacterium
CTGCGGATCAAGCATTTCTTGGGCAACAGCGAGAACGCCGTGAAGACGCAGGTGTGGTGCGCCGTGGCCACCTACGTGCTCATCGCGATCGTCAGGAAGGAACTTCAAATCGAGGCCTCGATGTACACATGTCTACAGATCCTGTCGGTGTCAGTTTTTGAGAAAACCCAGCTTTCATGCGCCTTCCCGGGCGACGAGTCCACAACTAAACAGGCCGACGACGCTAAGCAGTTGAATTTGTTCAACTTTTAACTGAACAGTAATGAGATCGAGTGCATCGCTGAGGCGCTTCAACGCGTGTCCGAGAGGGGGTGAAGAGCGCGGATCGCGCGAGACGCTGAGCAGCTTCTCAACAGGAGATTTGCCGTGACCACTCTGCAAGCCGTTCATGGGCGCATCGTTGAACTGCGCCGCCATACCAACGTCCATCTCTACGGGCGCCGCCCGCTCGGGCTGACCGACCGCTACGAGCTGTGGATCAAGCCGCCGGACGGGGCCGAGCGCAAGTTCACCGTCAACATCCGCCACATGCCGGCACGGCGCGGGCATGAGGTCAGCTTGATCATCGCCGTCCATAAGGTGCCGCGCGTGCTGGCACTGGCCAACTGGTCTACGATCGATGGCGTCAACTACGCGCGCACCGATCCGCCGTCGCTGATCCGAGCCTTGGACTTCAGCCTTGGACTTCATCGTGCTGCCGTGCGCGTTCCTCGCGATGGGCGCCGAGCTTGGTGACATCGGCATGGTCGCCTTCGTTCCCGCGGCAGTCACGTACCTCGTAGCGATGGTTGCCGGACGTGCGGCCCACGGTGCCAGCCTGGCGTGCCGGTTGGATCGAGCCATCGACTTGGAGGCCTGGCGCGCGAATTCGATGCGATCGACCCGTCATTGAACGATGGGTGCCAGGAATGGGTGTAAATGGGCGTCGAAATGGCGTACCATGCCGCACCATGATCCAGTCCGCCACCATCCAGATCACGCCCGAAATTCTCGGCCTGGTCGCCGGGATAGATGAGTTCAAGGGTGCCTGGCGAGCCTTGGGGACATTGGCGCCTGATCGACTTTCGGCACTGCTGCGCGTTGCCACCGTCGAGAGTATCGGCTCGTCCACCCGCATCGAAGGCAGCAGGCTGTCTGACCGCGATGTCGAACGCTTGCTCTCAAACCTGCAGATCCAGAAGTTCAGCACCCGCGACGAACAGGAAGTGGCGGGCTACGCCAAGGTCATGGAGATGGTGTTCACGTCATGGCAGGACATTGCCTTGACCGAGAACCACATCAAACAGTTGCACCGGGACCTGCTCGTCCACAGCGAGAAGGATGCCTGGCACCGGGGCAACTACAAGACTTCGACCAACAGCGTGGTCGCCCTCGACGAGAACGGCAAGCAACTCGGCTTGGTGTTCGAGACGGCCACGCCGTTCGATACCCCGCGCTTGATGACCGCACTGGTGATCTGGTTCACTGGGGATCGCAGTGCAGGGCGCGTCCACCCTTTGCTGCTGATCGGGCTGTGGGTGGTGGTGTTTCTGGAAATTCACCCGTTCCAAGACGGCAATGGCCGCCTGAGCCGCGTGCTCACCACCTTGCTGCTGCTGCAGGCCGGCTATGCCTACGTGCCCTATAGCTCCTTGGAAAGCGTGGTGGAGCAAAGCAAGGAGGCCTACTACCTGGCCCTCCGCCAGACCCAAGGCACCATACGCAGCGAGTCGCCGAACTGGCAGCCCTGGCTGCTGTTCTTCTTGCGGTCGTTGGCGGAGCAGGTCAGGCGCCTCAATCGGAAGATCGAGCGCGAAAGGCTGGTGCTGGCGGTGCTGCCTGAGCTGTCGTTGCAGATCGTCGAGTTCGCGCGAGAGCACGGGCGGGTGACCATGGCCGATGCCATCCGGCTCACGGGCAGCAACCGCAACACACTGAAGCAGCATTTTCGGGCGTTGGTCGCCGGCGGGCAGCTCGGCCCGCACGGCGCCGGGCGGGGGGCCTGGTATGAACTGCGATGACCTCCCCAGAAAAAGCGCTGCCTCGAGCGCAGCCAAGCCACGACAGACAATGAAGACACCAAGGGAAGCCAACCGATGAGAACCGTCCGAGATGCCTGCCAACTGCAGCCGAATGCCCTGGCGGTCAAGCTGAGCGATCAAATCGAGCAGCTCGATGAGCTGATCTCGGCCGAAGGCAACGGCACGGCCTTCTTTGAGAGAACCTTCATCACGCAGGGGATGCAGGATCTCATCACCGAGGGCATCGCCAGGCTCGCGGGCGCGTCGTCGCAGGCGGTCTTCCACCTCAAGCAGGCCATGGGTGGCGGCAAGACGCACCTGCTGGTGGGCTTCGGCCTGCTGGCTCGGCACGACAGCCTTCGGGCGAGGTATTGCGCCGGCATGGCGCACGCCAACGGCTTTCAGGGGGCGGCCATCGCGGCGTTCAACGGGCGCAATAACCCCGACCATTTCTTCTGGGGCGAGATTGCCAACCAGTTGAACAAGGGTGAGCAGTTCCGCAGCTTCTGGACCGGCGGCCCCAAGGCGCCCGACGAAAAAGACTGGCTCAAGCTGTTCGAAGGTGACGAGCCGGTGCTGATCCTGTTGGACGAGCTGCCGCCGTACTTCCACTACCTCGACACGCAGAAGGTTGGCAACGGCACCGTCGCCGACATCGCCACGCGCGCATTTGCCAACCTGCTCACAGCGGCCGGCAAGAAGAAGAACGTCTGCATCGTGGCCGCTGATCTTGCTGCCGCGTATGACACTGGCGGCAAGCTCATCAACAAGGCCTTGCAGGATGCGCGTTCCGAGCTCGGCCGCCAGGAGCGAACCATCACGCCAGTCGATCTGGCCGCGAACGAGATCTACGACATCCTGCGCAAGCGGCTCTTCACGTCGCTGCCCGACAGATCAGAGATCGAAGACATCGCCGACGCCTTCGGCCGCAAGCTGGAAGAGGCGTCCAAAGCCAAGACCACCAATCGGGGTGCTGAGGCGATCGCCGACGAGATCATTGCGACCTACCCGTTCCACCCACGACTGAAAAACGTCGTGGCGCTGTTCAAAGAGAACGAGCAGTTCAAGCAAACGCGTGGCCTGATTGAACTGGTGTCGCGCCTGCTCAAGTCGGTATGGGGCCGCAACGCGAATGACGTGTTCCTGATCGGCCCTCAGCACTTCGATCTGTCCGTGCCGGACGTGCGTGACAAGCTCACCGAAATCTCCGGCATGCGCGACGTGATCGCCAAGGACCTGTGGGATTCGCAGCAGTCGGCGCACGCGCAGGTGATCGACCTGCAAACGGGCAAGGAAGCCGCCACGCAGGTGGGTGCGCTGTTGTTGACCGCCAGCCTCTCAACCGCTGTGAATGCAGTCAAGGGCCTGACGCGCGAAGAGATGGTCGAATGCCTCGTGTCGCCGCTGCGCGAGCCTTCTGACTTCTTGGCCGCCTTCGAAGAGTTGGAGAAGGCCGCTTGGTACCTGCATCACACCCCGGAAGGCCGCTACTACTTCGATCGTCAGGAGAACCTCACCAAACTCCTTCAAAGCCTGGCTCACGATGCGCCTGACAACCAGGTCGATGACCTGATCCGCCATCGCCTGAAGGACATGTTCAAGCCCACGCGCAAGACCGTCTATGACGACGTGCTGCCGTTGCCGCGGCTCGAAGATGTGGCTGACCGCGTGCGTCGCGGGCGCGTGTTGTTGGTCGTCAGCCCCGACGCGAAGATTCCGCCCGATGAAGTTCAGAAGTTCTTCGAGGCCTTAAGCCAGAAGAACAACCTGTGCGTGCTTACCGGTGACAAGACCGCGATGGGCAGCGTCGAGAAAGCCGCGCGCCAGCTCTTCGCGGCGCAGAAGGCCGACGGGCGCATTCCCAAGGGCCACCCGCAGCGTGACGATCTGGAGCGCAAGCAGCAGACCTATGAGCAGGACTTCAACGCCACGGTGTTGAGCCTGTTCGACAAGGTGCTCTTTCCGCGGCAGCCACCCGGCAAGCCACCCATGCTGGCGCCCAAGCCTCTGGACATGACGCGCGACGCGAACAAGCCCTTCAACGGCGAGGAGCAGATCGAGAAGACGCTCACATCCAACCCCCTCAAGTTATTCCTGGATGTAGAGAAGGAGTTCGATGCCATCCGCGACAAGGCGCAAGACCTGCTGTGGCCCGAGAACCAGGACGAAACGCGTTGGTCAGACGCTGCCGACAGGTACAACGAGCAAGCGGGCATGCCTTGGCTGCCGCCGCGTGGCCTGGACACGCTGAAGACCATTGCCTGCAACCGTGGCCTGTGGGAAGACCTGGGCAACGGCTACGTCACCAAAAAGCCGAAGAAGAAGCGCACCACGGCCCAGGTGGTTGCCGAGCCCGAGTTGGGTGACGAAGGCCGAATGCGTCTTCGGGTGAACGCCGTGAATGCCGGGCCGGCTCCGCGCATCCACTACGCCGAAGACACGGTGGTCTCGGACGCCAGCCCGGTGCTGAAGGACAACCCATACGCCACCACGGCGCTGCGCGTCAGCTTCCTGGTGTGTGATGTCTCGGGGCAGTACGAGGTGGGCGACCCGGTGACCTGGACCAACCAGCTGGTGTTGCGCAATCGGCTGGGCGAGATGGGCGGCAAGCGCACAGTAGAGCTGATGGTCGCCCCACGCGGAGAGATCCGCTACACATTGGACGGGAGCGAGCCGCGTGATGGCGCACCGTATGTGGCACCTGTCGAGATTGGCGACGACGATGTATTGATGCGCGTCTTCGCGTCAGCTGGCGGGCTGGAGCAGAAGGCCGACTTCCGCTTCCAGGCGCGCGGTAAGAAGGGGGTGCAGATCGATGAGGTCAAGGCGGCGCGGCTGGTGTCGCGCACGGGCCGCAAGCTCGATTCGCGGGCGACGACCTTCGAGGGGCTCAAGCAAGCGGCCGACAAGTCGGCGGAGTTCGAGAACGTTTCGATCACCGTCGGACAAGGCAGCAAGGTCGCCAACATCAGTGTGGGAGAGGTGCGGGTCGATGGTGCATTCATCAGTTCACTACTGACCAAGGTACTTGAGAAGTTTGCACCTGACACGCCGGTCACGATGACCTTTCGCCAGGCGCATTTCGCTTCGGGGCATGACTTGATGGACTTCGCTGTCAAGCTGGGCATTGAGCTTGAGCAGCCGGACGTGGAGCAATGATCGAAGCCGTCGCTACCGTCGATTTCGGCGCGCCGGACAAGTTTGGCTCGCATGTGTTCCGGGTCGAGATACCAGCGGCCCGCTCCGAGCCAGTGGTCATCGTCGAGGACTACGGGTACCGCGGGCATGAGGCCGGCATTCCGCGCGATGAGGAACGCGTGGTCTTGTTGCGCCACACTTGGTCAGGCATTGCTGACGTGTCGCGGCGGGAGTTCAACGACCGGCTGAAGACCGCCAAGGCAGCCACCGGCCGTTGGCACATAGGTACCAACCTGGTCGATCGCCTGCTGGGCAAGGAGTTGTGCGTGCTGGCGTGGGCGGCGGAAGCCGCCAACGATGAGCAACTGCCGGTGATCTGCAGTCGATGGGCGGCGCTCAGGCCCGAAGAGCGCTGGTGGCTGTTCTCGATGACGGTGGCCGAGGCGGGGCTGCCGGACGACACACAGCGTGGCTGGCGACGGGCGCTGTTTCATGCGCTATCGGATGGCGAGAAGCCTGCGCAGGGCCGGCGGCGTCGTCGCCCTGTTGAGGATGACCTGTTCCGCTTGCCGCTGTTTCGGGAGGCGGAATGAATTCGCCTGTGGTTCCGATGTCGCTAGTGAACGCCCCAGCGCTGATCGAGCATCTGCTGCCGGTGCAAAAGTTGTCTGCGGAGGCGTACAAGGAACAGATGGCCGGCAGCGGGAAGACGCTGACCGCATTGGGCAGCTTTTGGAAGGGTCGTAAGCCTCTAATTCTCAATAAGGCCTGCATTCTGGGTTGTCTTCTCCCCGCAACTGGAAACTCCGCGCGTGATCTCGAGGTATTTGAGAAGCTAATGGCTATGGACGATGAGTCGTTTGTCGCGAGGTGGAAAAAGAGGCCGCGAGCAAAGGAGTTACTTGGCACGTTGTCGATCGCTCGAATCAGTGACTACTTCTTGGCGTCGCCAGATGGCCTGCTTCCGGGCTCTGCTCCCGTAGATTGGACGGATCCGGCCTTTGCGGAAGTCAGCGTCCGTTGGCGGCCTGACTTGCCCGAGCTTGCACGTCGGCAACTTGAAGCGCAATTGCTGCCGCAACTCACGTACCGCGCGCGCGTTGACGAGGCCTGGAGGCCCGAAGAGGTGTTCGATACCGTTCACGATCACATTTGGGCTGAAGTCAATTCGCATCTTGGCACTAACGCGAGTTCATTTCCCGACCTTGTTGAACAACTAGGTGTCATGCGCTTTGGTCATAGACCGCGCCTTGCAGACACCTTCTGTGGGTCAGGGCAGATTCCCTTTGAAGCCGCACGGCTTGGCTGTGATGTGTACGCCTCGGACTTAAATCCGATGGCGTGCTTGCTAACCTGGGGTGCGCTTCGAATTGTTGGCGGGCCACGTGAAGCGCGTGAACAATTCGCTGTTGAGCAGCAAGAATTAATCGGTCGAGTCCGAGTGGAGATCGATCGGCTAGGTGTCGAATCCGATGGCGACGGCTGGAGAGCGAAGGTCTACCTTTACTGCGTCGAGGCACGTTGCCCGCAGACAGGGTGGATGGTGCCCATGTTGCCGAGTCGCGTAATAAGCAAGCCCCGTACGGGACAGAAGATCAACGTGATTGCTGTTCTTGTGCCTGATCGAGAGCGTAAGCGCTACGACATAGAAATTTGCTCCGGCGTAAGCGATGCTGAGCTCGAAGAAGCTGAGGTCGGAACTATCGGTCGAGATAGTCGCTTTGATGAGGCGTTCCTAGTTCACGACATTGACGGCATCTCCTACAAGACGAAGATTTCAACGCTTCGTGGAGATGTTCAGCGACCTGATGGAATCATTGAAAATCGTCTGCGGTCGTGGAGTAAGACAGATTTCATGCCGCGACAAGATGACATCCTTCAAGAGAGACTCTATTGCGTTCAATGGATGCGTCCCAGGGTCAGCGGCAGGGGGGACGAGTATGAGTTCCGCGCCGCGACAGAAGCGGACGAGAAACGCGAAACGCAAGTTGAGATTTTTGTACGGACACATATCGAGGAGTGGCAATCGGCAGGCTGGATTCCAGACATGCGAATTGAGGTTGGAGGTCCGCCGCGCTACCAAGGACAAGACCTTGTTCGCGCGCGAGGCTGGACCCACTGGCATCACCTATTCAATCCAAGGCAGCTACTGATTGCCGGCTTGGTGAACCGTTACAGCGACACCGAGCTTAAATTTGGTCTTATGCAACTCCTTAACTGGAGTTCGCGACTTTCGATTTGGGGGACTGTCGATGGGGGTGGAGGGTCCGTCAAGAACACGTTTATGAATCAGGCTTTGAACACGCTCTTCAACTTTGGCTGCCGGGCAACACCTACGGCCCTGTACCTACTGCAACAGGATTTCCCCAGTTTTCCGCTGCATTCATCGGTCAAGGCGGTCGTTGCATCCGCGCCTGCGCATAGTTTCAACAAAGGAGCGGACATCTTCGTAACAGATCCGCCCTACGGTGACGCTGTGAAGTACGAAGAAATTCTGGACTTCTTCATCGCCTGGCTACGAAAGAATGCTGCCGGGGACTTTGCAGATTGGACTTGGGATAGCCGGCGGTCATTGGCGATCCAAGGCGAGGGCGAAGACTTCCGTCGTGGGATGGTCAGTGCCTACAAGCGCATGACGGAATGCATGCCAGACAACGGCATCCAAGTCGTTATGTTCACGCATCAATCCGGTTCAATTTGGGCGGACATGTCTAACATCGTGTGGGCATCAGGTCTGCAGGTCACGGCTGCCTGGTACGTCGTCACCGAGACCGATAGCGCGCTACGCGAAGGCAGTCATGTGAAAGGGACAGTGCTGTTGGTGCTGCGAAAGCGGCAGGGCACGCACAAGACCACACGCGACGATCTGGCCTGGGAAATCCAGGAGGAGGTCGAGAAGCAGATCGCCGATCTCACCGGCCTGAACCAACAAGCCAAGGGCCTATACCGCGATGAGAACGTGTTCGAGGACGCCGACATCCAGATGGCCGGCTACGCAGCCGCTCTGCGCGTGCTGACCCGATACGCGGTGATCGACGGCCGCGACATGACGGCCGAAGCCATTCGGCCGCGGGTGAAGAACGAGACGACGTTCGTCGATGGCCTGATCGCCTTTGCGGTGGATACCGCCAACCAATGCCTGGTGCCGCAAGGCATCGTCAAGGCGCAATGGGACCGGCTGTCGGGCGCTAAGCGTTTCTACCTGAAGATGATCGACATGGAGGCCCGGGGCGCAAAGACGCTGGACAACTATCAGAACTTCGCCAAGGCATTCAAGGTGCGCGACTTCAAGCCCTTGCTGGCCAGCCACAAGGCCAACGAGGCCCGGCTCAAGAGCGCGGCGGAGCTTGGCCGCGCCGAGATGGGTGAGGGGTCTGAGCTTCATCAGTCCACGTTGCGCGCCGCCCTGTACGCCGTGATGGAGTTGCAGATAGAGGTGGACGGCACCGAGGTGCTGGCCCACCTGACGCTGAACGTGCCCAACTACTACGGCGACATGACACAGCGCGAGCTGGTGGCCGAGCTGGCCGAGTACCTGGCCAAACGCCTGGATGCCCTGCGCCCCGATGAGGCCAGCGCAGCGCGCGTGTTGCGCGAACTGGTGAAGAACCAGCGGCTGGGTTGATCTTCAGCACCGTCGCATCCCATGCAGCCCGCCCGCATCTTCGTCAGCAGTGTGCAGAAGGAGCTCGCCGCCGAGCGCCGTGCAGTGCATGACTTTGTACAAGCCGATCCGCTGCTGCGCCGTTTCTTCACCGTGTTTCTGTTCGAGGATCTACCTGCCGGCGACCAGCGCGCCGACGCGGTGTACTTGAGTGAGGTGGACCGCTGCGATGTGTATGTAGGACTGTTTGGCGACGACTATGGCTTCGAGGACGCTGCCGGCGTGTCGCCCACCGAGTACGAGTTCGACCGCGCCACGGCGCGTGGTAAACCGCGCCTGGTGTTCGTGAAGGGCACGGACGACAAGGCGCGCCACACCAAGATGGCAGCCTTGCTGCGCAAGGCAGGCGACCAGCTGATTCGGCGGCGCTTCGGCAGCACACAGGAGTTGACGGCCGGGCTGTATGCCAGCTTGGTGGACCATCTGGAGCGATCTGGCCACCTGCGCGTGAAGCCCTTCGATGCGGCGGCCTGTGGCGAGGCGGGCAACGACGATTTGTCGGTTGACAAGCTCGACCTGTTTTTGGCGAGGGCTCGCGCGCAGCGCGGCTACGTGCACGGCCCGGGCACGCCCATCGCGACGGCCTTGGCCCACCTGAACCTGCTGGACCGCGGGGTGCCCACGCATGCGGCCGTGCTCTTGTTCGGTCAGCAGCCGCAGCGCTTCATGCCGACCTCCGAACTGAAGTGCATGCACTTCCACGGCACCCAGGTGCGCAAGCCGATCGACTCGCACCACATCTACAAGGGCACGGTGTTCGAGCTGGTCGATCAGGCGGTGGATTTCGTGATGACCAAGCTGGCGCGGCGGGTGGGCACGCGGGCCGAAAGCACGCAAGTGCCGGTGAGCTACGAGCTGCCGCGCGAAGTGGTGGTGGAAGCCATCGTCAACGCCGTGGCGCACCGCGACTACACCAGCAACGCCAGCGTGCAGGTGATGTTGTTCGCCGACCGGCTGGAGGTGTGGAACCCCGGTGAGCTGCCGGCGCCACTGACGGTGGCCGACTTGTGGCGTCCGCACGCGTCGATTCCGCGCAACCCGCTGATTGCTGAGCCCATGTTCCTGGCCGGCTACGTTGAGAAGGCTGGCAGCGGCACGCTGGACATGATCGCGCGCTGCCGTGATGCCGGGCTGCCACCGCCTTTGTTCCGGCAGGATGGCGGGCAGTTCGTGCCGGTCCTGCAAAGGCCACCCGAGGCCCCGAACCCGGAAGTGACCCCGGAAGTGACCCCGGAAGTGACCCCGGAAGTGCGGCTCGTGCGGGTGCTGGTCGGAGAGATGACACGCCAGCAGCTTCAGCAGGCGCTGCGGCTGAAAGACGACGATCACTTCCGCAAGGCCTACCTGCAGCCGGCACTGGACGCCAAGTTGATAGAGATGACGGTGCCGGACAAGCCTCGCAGCTCGCGGCAGAAATATCGCGTGCCTGCGGTCAAAGGGGACAAGAAGGAGACAAACGGGACCCAGCAAAAACCCGGTGACCCGCAGGCGGGGGGCGCATGAGCGACATCCGCCGCTTCTCCTCGCGCCGGCAGCGGCTGGACCACGCCTTCCTGGCGGAAAGGCTGGCTGGCGCAAAGTCTTACCGGCGCATCGCAGGCTACTTCCGCAGTTCCATCTTCGAGTTGGTCGGCGAAGAGATCGCGTCGATTTCCAAAGTGCAGGTGGTCTGCAACAGCGAACTCGACGCTGCTGACGTGCTGATCTCCAAACACGCGCGCGAGACAGCGCTGAAAGAGCGCTGGAACGAGGCGCCGGCCGAGGTGGAAGCGCTGTTGCACCGCGACCGCTACCGCAAGCTTCACGAGCTGCTCACCAGCGGCCGGGTCGAGATTCGCGTGGTGCCCAAAGACCGCGTGTTCGTGCACGGCAAGGCCGGCGTCATCGAAGGCGCAGATGGTGTGAAGACCTGCTTCCTGGGTTCCATCAACGAGACCCGAAGCGCGTTTGCCAAGAACTACGAGATCCTGTGGGAAGACACCTCGCCCGAAGGCGTGGCGTGGGTTGAAGAGGAGTTCGCCGCACTGTGGGCCGACGCCTACCCGTTACCCGACGCGATCATCGAAGAAGTCAAACGCATTGCGGACCGTGTCGAAGTTCGGTTCGAAGGTTTACCAGCGGCGGACTTCCCCGCAGCGGCGCTGGCCGAGAGCCCCATCTACAGGGGCGGCGAGCAACTGCAGCCCTGGCAACGCTCGTTCGTGACCATGTTCCTGCAGCACCGCGAGACCTATGGCCGCGCCCGTCTGTTGCTGGCTGATGAGGTGGGCGTAGGCAAGACGCTGTCTCTCGCGGCCAGCGCGATGGTGTCGGCCTTGTTGGGCGATGGGCCGGTGCTGATCCTCTGCCCGTCGACGCTCACGATTCAGTGGCAGGTGGAGTTGGCTGACAAGCTGGGCATCCCGAGCGCGGTGTGGTTGTCGACAAAGAAGGTCTGGCTTGACCCCCGTGGGCATGAGATTCGTACGCGCGGTGCCGAGGACGTGGCGAGGTGCCCGGCACAGATTGCGATCGTGTCCACGGGGTTGATCTTTCATGATTCCGAGGAGCGCGGACACCTGCTGACCCGCAAGTTCGGCACCGTGATACTCGACGAGGCGCACAAGGCGCGCAGGCGTGGCGGCTTTGGCAAGCAGAAGGATGAGCCCAACAATCTTCTCGAATTCATGATGCGCATGGCGCTGCGCACAAAGAATGTTCTGCTCGGCACGGCCACGCCCATTCAGACTGAGGTCAGTGAGCTGTGGGACTTGTTGCGGATCCTCTCGTCGGGGGCCGATTTCGTTCTTGGGCGTGAGCCCACCGCCCGTTGGGTTGATTGCGAGCGGTCGTTGCCCATCGTGAAGGGCACCGAGGTTCCGACTGAGGACCGCGACGCGTGGGAGTGGCTTCGCAACCCGCTGCCGCCGGCGAGTGAGGATGCGCTGTTTGCGATGCTGCGATTGCAACTGGGCACGTCGGACCAAGCGTTCTACACCGACCGCGGATTCGGCTCGCTCGGGTTCCTGGAGCAGCAGGCGATCTCTCAGGCGCTGGCGCCAGGGTTTCTGCGTGAGCACAACCCGATCGTCCGGCACACCGTGCTGCGCAAGCGGGTGACGCTGGAAAACGCCGGCCTTCTACAACGGGTAGGCGTGTCCATCCACCCAGACCCTGAAGCGCGGCCGGGCGCGTATGTCGGTGTCGGGTTCGAAGGTGCGGGGTTGCTGACCAACCTGCCGTTCGATCTGGCCTACCGCGCGGCCGAAGATTTCACTGCCGCCCTGAAGCAGCGAACGAAGGCAGCGGGGTTCATGAAGACGCTGCTGCTGCAACGCATATGTTCCAGCTTTGCATCTGGCCGATCAACCGCCGAGAAGATGCTGCGGCACGAGGTGCTGGAAGAGGAAGAACAGGCCAGCCGCGTATCCGATGTGCTCAGTGCATTGACGGCGCAGGAGGCGGACTACCTTCGCACGATCGTTCAGGAACTCTCGCGCCCCGAGGCACGCGACCCCAAGACCGCGGCCGTCAAGTACTTCCTCACCGAACACCGAACCGACGGCAAGACGTGGCTTGAACACGGCTGCATCGTCTTCAGCCAGTACTACGACACCGTGCGCGCGTTGGCCGGCGAACTGGCTGCGGCACTGCCCGGTGAGCCGGTTGCGATCTACGCGGGCGCGGGCAAGAGCGGCATCTATCGGGGTGCCGACTTCGCTTCCGTGGAGCGAGAGGACATCAAGGCGGCGGTCAAGCGCCGCGATATTCGTCTGCTGATTGCCACCGATGCAGCCTGCGAAGGCCTCAACCTGCAGACGCTCGGCACGCTCATCAACGTTGACCTGCCGTGGAACCCTTCGCGGTTGGAGCAGCGCCTGGGGCGCATCAAGCGGTTCGGCCAGGTGCGCAACACCGTGGACATGCTCAACCTCGTGTACCACCAGACTCAAGACGAGCAGGTCTACGCCGTGATCTCCCGGCGGATGAAGGATCGGTACGACATCTTCGGCAGCTTGCCCGACACGATCGAGGACGATTGGATCGAGAACGTGGAGGATCTGGAAAAGCGGATGGACGAATACCTCCACTTGCGCGATCAGGCACATAACGCTTTCGAGTTGCGGTATCACAAGACGATCGACCCCGACAAGGACCGTTGGGAGCTGTGCTCGCGTGTGCTTGCGCGGAGAGACATCGTGGATAAGTTGTCGGTGCCGTGGTGAGCAATGAGAAGCGGCGTTGCTTGGGACGTAACAGTACAAAGGACAAGACATGGCTCTGATTGAAGGCTTCCGCGTTCAAAACTACCGCGCGCTGCGGGATGTCACGCTGGGCAAGCTGTCGAACCAACAGTCCGGTGAGCCGCTGACCCCCTTCACCGTGGTGATTGGGAAGAACGGCGTGGGGAAGAGCACGCTGTTCGACGCGTTCGGATTCGTTGCGGATTGTCTGGCCCACGATGTCGAGACGGCTTGCGACATGAAGCAGCGAGGCGGCTTCGAACGCTTACGTTCGCTGGGCACCGACGACCCGATTCGATTCGAGATCTACTACCGCGAGGACAAGGACGTACGACCCATGACGTACGAGCTCGCTATTGCCTTGGACAAGTCCGGTCGACCGTTCGTTGAATCGGAAGTGCTGAAGCAACGTAGAAAGGGGCAGAAGCACGGGCGACCTTATCCGTTCCTTCGGCTGCGGCGCGGAAAGGGAACCGTCTGGGCGGGCGAGGAGGCCGTTGAGGCCGAAGCGGGAGAAGAGGACTCGGCAAAGAACGTGGTCAAGTTAACTGACCTTCGTCAGCTCGGCATCGCGACGCTTGGAACGTTGAGGGAGCATCCACGGATCAAGCGCTTCCGAGACTTCCTGAAGGGTTGGTATCTGTCCTACTTCTATCCCGATGCGGCCCGAGGGCTGCCTTCGGCTGGGCCGCAGCGGCATCTGAACATTCATGGCGACAACATTGGCAATGTTGTCCAGTTCATGGAGCGCGAACACAAGCTGCGGTTCAAGCAGATCCTCAGGCGCATCGCGTCGAAGATTCCGGGCATCCAGAGCATTGACACCAAGGTCACCGACGACAAGCGCGTCTTGCTGCGGTTCAACGATGGCGCCTTCGGCGATCCGTTCTACGCGCAACAGATGTCAGACGGGACGCTCAAGGTCTTCGCCTACCTGCTGCTCATGGAGGATCCCGATCCACCGCCATTCATCTGCATCGAAGAGCCTGAAAACGGCCTGTATCACAAGCTGTTGGAAGCGCTGGCACAAGAGTTTCGTGCGCACGCGACGGGCAAGAAGAACGCGCCGCAGATTTTCGTGACGACACATCAACCCTATTTCGTTGACGCCTTGTCCGCCGATGAAGTTTGGATCCTCGAGAAGGGCAAGGACGGCTACTCGACCATCCGCCGCGTGTCTGACCTGGCAGTTGTGAGCAACCTCGTCGATGAAGGGCTACCCCTCGGTGGTCTTTGGTACAGCGACTACCTCGATGCGAGGTGATGATGCACATCGAGGTCTTGGTCGAGGACAGCTCGGGCGAGAAGCTGCTGCAATGCCTTCTGCCGCAATTATTTGGCCCATACGGGGAGCCCCATACGTGGCGCCTTCATTCGTACAAGGGGATTGGCCGAATTCCAAAGAACCTTGTGAACAAAGCCGATCCAACCAAGCGCATCCTGCTTGATCAACTACCGAGGCTGTTGCGTGGGTACGGCAGGACGCCGGGTATTGATGCAGTCGTCGTGGTACTCGACACCGACAGGCGTGACTGCAAGACGTTTTTGCATGAGTTGAAGGCCGTGGCTCAGGGCTGCGTGCCAGTCCCCGCGACACTATTTCGCCTTGCGATCGAAGAAATGGAGGCGTGGTACTTGGGTGATCAGCGGGCGTTGCGTGAGGCATACCCTGGTGCGCGGGCAGACGTTCTCAAGGGCTACGTGCAAGACAGCGTTTGCGACACTTGGGAACTGCTGGCCGATGCGGTCTATCCGGGTGGTTCCGCGGCCCTCAAGAAGGCAGGATGGCCTTTGCCAGGACAGGTCAAGCATGAGTGGGCCGAGAAGATCGGTCCCCGAATGGTGATGGATCGCAATGTGTCGCCCAGTTTTGGCAAGTTCAGGGATGGTTTGCGCGGCTTGGTCCCATGATTGTCGAATCGGGCACCCGCAGGGCGACCATACGGCGTCGTCTGCTAAACGAGAACCTCCAGGGCGATGGGGCCGCGTACCGGCAGCCGACTCTTGGAACGGTGTCACGAGAGTTGGCGGCGGAATACGGGCTTGAGCGTCTGAACCAAGCCATCGAACACGCCCGTGAGATCACGGCGCGCCGACTCCCTTCCCGTGAAGACCAGCCATGAGCGATTTCGACGTGCTGTTTGAATCGATAGGCCCCATCGCCGAGCACATGCAGGACCTTCAACGGCAGGCCGCGCTGCAATACAAGCCGATGGTCGAGGACATCCTGCAGTCCCGCTGCCGCGACGCGAATCAGATCGAGCACACGCTGGATGGCCTGCTCGACTTCTGCGGCCACGAACCCGTGCTTCAGTTGTACAAGCGGCTTTGCCGCCACTATTGGGACATCGACGCTGCTGCCACCGCCGACTACGTCAAGGTCTATCGCGAGCATTGGGACAACGAAGTGACTGGGAGCCCAAGACACCATGATCAAGCTCATCCAGGGTGACCTGCTCAAGCAAGACGACGTGGACGCAATCGTCAACGCGGTGAACTGTGTCGGAGTGATGGGCAAGGGCATCGCTCTGCAGTTC
This sequence comes from Burkholderiales bacterium, assembly GCA_038204775.1. GTDB lineage: Bacteria > Pseudomonadota > Gammaproteobacteria > Burkholderiales > Burkholderiaceae_C > Rubrivivax. The sequence continues at coordinate 15,563 of JBBRCN010000052.1, forward strand.
AAGCACCGATGGCCAGCCAATTTCACTGAGTACACCGCTGCATGCAAGGCGGGCAAAGTGCGGCCGGGCTGCATGTTCATCCATGCGTTGGGCGGACTCGTCCAGCCACACCACATCATCAACTTCCCGACCAAGGATCATTGGCGCGATGCGTCGAGAAATCAGTTTATCGAGCGGGGTCTCATCGACCTGGTGGCGCAGGTGCGGCGCCTGGGCATCCGTTCGATTGCGATCCCGCCGCTGGGCTGCGGCAACGGTGGTCTCCGCTGGTCTGACGTGCTGCCGCTGATCCATGCTGCGTTCGAGCCGTTGCCCGAGGTCGAGGTGCGATTGTTCGAACCTGAAGGTAGCGCTCGCGCTCTCGTCGGCCGCGCGCGTGCCCGGAGCGAGTTGAATGAAGATCAGGCCCTCGAAGAGGCGGATCGACAGATTGCATCGGTGCGTCGCGGTTCAGTCGCTGGATGAAAATGATGCAGATGAAGTGACGATCGATGAGAGCTGGCTCATTGCGTAGCAACAGGCGAGTGATGCGAACAAGGCGACAATTGTGCCCTCGAAGGTGTCAATCATGACCCTAAACGGCTTGTCGATGCCAGGGATCGGAGTCTCAAATGAACCGCGATGAGGTGCTGGACCAGCTTGCGCGCAACAAGCCGACGTTGGTCGCCCGCTTCGGCGTCGAGCGCCTGGCGCTGTTCGGCTCGACCGCGCGTGAAGCCGCGCGAGCTGACAGCGACATAGACATCCTCGTGTCCTTCGATGGTCCCGCCACGTCGGCGCGCTACTTTGGGGTCCAGTTCTTTCTGGAGGATCTGCTCGGGCGGCCGGTCGATCTCGTCACCGATAAGGCGCTGCGGCCTGAGCTGCGGCCCTTCATCGAGCGTGAGGCGGTGCATGTCTGAGCCTGTCGGCCGCGAGTGGCGCTTCTACATCGACGATATGAGACCCTGGGCGCATGAAGTCTCGCGACGTCCGCCCAGAGCCCGCGCGATACGGGTAGCCAGTGGGGTAGCTGGCAGCGTGATGCGCGCAAAGTTGCCTCGTAGCCTGTTGATATTCAACAGGTTTCCCGCGACGCCCCCTCAATACGACATCGTCTTGATGTGACGCTTGCCGTCGCCGCATGGCGGTGTTCGACCTGCGCACCGCGACGTGAGCCTGCTGCACTAGACTGAAGCCACGATGCAAGCCGCACAGAACCAGCTCATCACCCGCATCGGCCCCGGTACGCCTTGCGGCGACTTGCTGCGTCGCTATTGGCAGCCGGCCGCCTTGCTGGACGAATTTGATCCGCGCCTGGACCCGCAGATGGCCCGCCGGCCGGTGAAGGCCGTGCGCCTGCTGGGGCAAGACCTGGTGCTGTTCCGCGACGGCGAAGGCCGCTTCGGCTTGCTGGACCGCGACTGCCCGCACCGCGGTGCCGATCTGGCCTTTGCACGCCACGAAGCCGATGGCATCCGTTGCCCTTTCCACGGCTGGAAGTTTGCGATTGACGGGCGCTGTTTGGAAACACCGGCCGAGCCCATCGGTTCCACGCTGTGCCAGCGCGTGCAGCAGCGCAGCTACCCGGTGAAGGTGCAGTCGGGCGTGGTGTTCGCCTACCTGGGGCCTGCAAACAGCACACCGCCCGAGCTGCCGGCCTTTGATGCCTTCATTGCGCCTGCCACGCACAGCTTCGCTTTCAAGGGCCGCTGGCATTGCAACTGGCTGCAGGCCTTCGAGGTGGGTATCGACCCGGCACACCCCAGCTTCTTGCACCGTTACCTGCAAGATGAATCATTGGACGCGACCTACGGCCGCCAGTTTCGCGCCGCCAGCGTGGGCGCCGTGGACGGCGAACGCTGGCCCATGACCCGGGTCATGCGCGAAGTCTGCAGCCCAGAGATCCACCACGAAGAAGTGGCGCCGGGCCTGACCCGGCTGACCACGCTGCGGCTCATCAACGACAAGCTCACGCATGTGCGTGTCACGCACGCGGCGTTTCCCCACACCTTCGTGATCCCGCTGTCCGAGACGGTGACCATCACGCAGATGCACGTGCCGGTGGATGACGAACACACCTACTGGTACACCTTCTTCACCAGTTTTGCCGGCCCATTGGACAAGGAAACGATGCGCCAGCAGCGCCTGGCGCACATGACGCTGCCCGACTACGTGCCTGTCCACGGCCGCCATGACAACTGGAACTTCAACCCCGACGAGCAGCGCACCCGCACCTACCTGGGCATGGGCGAAGAAGATATCAACCTGCACGACCAGTGGGCGGTGGAAAGCATGGGCGCCATCGCCGAGCGCACGCGAGAACACCTGGGGCAAAGCGACAAGGTCATCATGGCCAACCGACGCCTGCTGCTGAAGGCCATTGCCACCGTGCAGGCAGGTGGCACGCCGCCGATGGTGCTGACAACCGCTGAAGCCGCTGCGCTGCAAGGCCCCGACACCATGGACTGCATCGCACCGGCGGCCGACTGGCAGGCCTTCTGGCAGCAGGCGGCAAAGGCCAAGCGTGCCGGGGCCGGGTGGCTGCAGGCCGCAGCCCCTTCGCTGGCATGACCGCTTGGCCATGACCCTGGCCGCGCGCAGCGGCCTGCAGTGCGCAGCCCGCCAGGCGGCCTGCGCTGCGCTGCTGTCGCGGGTGCGTGAACAGGGCATCCAGCAGGTGCGTGTGGCCTGGGCCGACCTGCACGGCACCTTGCGCGGCAAGACGCTGGTGGTGGACGTTCATGCGGCAGACCTCGGTGGCGCGCTGGTCAGCGCGCTGGACGAAGGCGTGGGCCTGGTCAGCACGATGTTCCTGAAGGACACCTCGGACCGCACGGCTTTCCCGGTGTTCGAGCCCGGCGCCTTGTCGGCCTTGACCGGCTTCGGGTCGGCCAACAACGCAATGCTGTTGCCCGACCCGGAAAGTTTCACCGTGTTGCCCTGGGCGCCTGGCACAGGCTGGCTGCGTGCGCAGCCGGTCTGGCCCGACGGCAGCCCCGTGCTGGCCGACCCGCGTGCCGTGCTGCAAGGGGCGCTGGCCCGCCTGGCCGACGCCGGCTTCGGCCTCCGCTGTGGCTTGGAGGTGGAGTTCCACATCCACCGCATCACCGACGAGCGCCTGGCCGCTGAAGACGCCGCCTGGCCCGCCGAGCCGCCCGAGGTTCGATTGCTCCACCCGGGCTATCAACTGCTCAGCGAAAGCTGGGCCGACATGGCCGACGAAGCCCTGACCATCGTGCGCCGCACGTTGCTGGGCCTGGGCCTGCCCTTGCGGTCGCTGGAGATCGAATTGGGCCCGAGCCAGGTCGAGGCCGTGTTGGCGCCCAGCGACGCGCTTACTGCTGCCGACCACATGGTGCTGCTGCGGAGTGGCGTGCGCCAGGCGCTGCGCCGCGCCGGCTACCACGCCAGCTTCGTCTGCAAGCCGCCGTTGCCCCACGCCGTGGCCAGCGGCTGGCACCTGCACCAGTCGCTGGTGGACAGCGAGGGCGCCAACGCCATGGTGCGCGAGCAGGCCGTCGGCGCAGCGGACGACGCGCGCCAGGTGCTGTCCGACACCGGCGTGCACTGGCTGGCCGGCCTGCTGCAACACGCCGCCGGCATGACCGCGCTGTGCGCGCCGACGATTCCCGCCTACGCCCGTTTCCAGGGCAGCGTGATGGCGCCGCAAGCCGTGCTGTGGGGACGTGACAACCGGGGTGCGATGCTGCGTGTGCTGGGCGCACCCGGTGACGGGGCCACACGCATCGAAAACCGCCTGGGCGAGCCCATGGCCAACCCCTACCTGATGATCGCGGCGCAGGTGCTGGCCGGTCTGGACGGCCTGCAGCGCCAGCTGCAGCCTGGCCCGGCCACGTCGTCGCCCTATGGCCCGCAGGCGCAGCCTTTGCCCGCCAGCCTGTCGCACGCGCTGGACGCGCTGGCTGCCGACCCCGTGCTGCAGGCCGGCCTGGGCCCGGTGATGGCCAGCGTGTACGAACGCATCAAACGCCAGGAAGTGGCACGCCATGCGGCGGCCGAAGACCGCTCGCAATGGGAGCGCCGAGAGTACTTCGGCAGGTTTTGAAGCCCCATGAGCACCATCACCGTCCACCTGCAAGCCGCCAGCGGCGCCGTGCACACCCTGCAAGGCCGCGTCGGCAAGAGCCTGATGAAAGAGGCCGTGGGTGCGGGCGTGGAGGCCATCGCCGCCGACTGTGGCGGCAGCATGAGCTGTGGCACCTGCCACGTGATGGTGGACCTGGTCTGGCGCGAGCGCCTGCCACCACCTGGCAACGAAGAACTGGCGATGCTGGACATGACCGCCGCGCCGCGCGAGGCGGGCAGCCGCCTGTCGTGCCAGATCGTGCTGACCCCCGGACTGGACGGGCTGCGGGTGCGATTGCCGGCGACACAATACTGAACAAGGGGTGCCAGCCGTTGACGCACGGCACTCGCCCACTCAATCACCCCCCGTTTTGCGCGAGAGAGAGACTCAGTTGAGAGCACTCGAATCCCTGGCCAAGCTGTGCGCCGTGGCCGCCGGTGTGCTGCTGACCGTGATCACGCTGATGACTTGTGCCAGCGTGATCGGCCGCAACACCACGGGCTGGACCATCGTCGGTGACTTCGAGCTGTCGGGCTCGGCGGCCGGTGCCGCGATTGCACTCTTCCTGCCCTGGTGCCAGGTGCGGCGCGCCAACATCATCGTGGACTTTTTCACCACCGGGGCTTCTGCCACCACGCAAGACCGGCTGGACCGAATGGGCGCCGTGCTGCTGGCCGGGGTGATGGGCCTGATGGCCTGGCGCAGCGCCATTGGGGGCGTCAACGCGTGGAACGCGGGCTCGGGCTCGATGATGCTTGGCTTTCCCGAGTGGATCGTCTACTGCGGCATCGTGCCGCCGCTGGTGCTGACGGCCTTGATCGCGCTGGTGCAGTCCGTGCGCGGCTTCGTCCCGCGCGAAGGGGGTCCGCTGTGAGCCCGATCGCCCTGACGGTGCTGATCTTCGGCATCATGCTGGCGCTGATGGTGTTGCGCACGCCGATCGCGGTGGCCATGTTTGTGGCCGGCTGCAGCGGCTACGTGTTGCAGGCCGGCTGGTTGCCGCTGGCCAGCTTCCTGAACACCCAGGCCTTCGCTCGTTTTGCCAGTTATGACCTGAGCGTGATTCCGCTCTTCATCCTGATGGGCAACTTCGCCACGCAGGGCGGCATCAGCCGCGCGCTGTTCGAGTTTGCCGCCGCCATGATGGCGCGCTTCAAGGGCGGCCTGGCGATGGCCTCGGTCATGGCCTGCGCGGCCTTTGGTGCCATCTGCGGCAGCAGCGTGGCCACGGCAGCCACCATCACGCAGGTGGCCTTGCCCGAGATGCGCCGCCACGGCTACAGCGGCCGCCTGGCCACCGGCACGCTGGCCGCCGGCGGCACCCTGGGCATCCTGATCCCGCCATCGGTGCCGCTGGTCATCTACGCCATCCTGACCGAGCAGAACATCGCCAAGCTGTTTGCCGCGGCCATGGTGCCGGGGCTGATTGCGCTGCTGGGCTACATGGCGGCCATCGCCATCTATGTGCGCCTGGTGCCGGGCCACGCGCCCGAGCACGACGAAGTGCCGGCGCTGACCTTGCGTGCGCTGGTGGGCGTGGCGCCGATTGCCATCATCTTCATCATCGTGTTCGGTGGCATCTACGGCGGCAAGTTCACGCCCACCGAAGGCGCGGCCGTTGGCGCGGCGGCAACCTTCGTGGCCGCCCTGGCCAAGCGCGAAATCACCTGGGCCAAGTTCAAGCAGTGTTTTTATGCCACGGCCGAATCGTCGGCCATGATCTTCCTGATCTTTCTTGGCGCCGACCTCATGAACTCGGCGCTGGCGCTCACGCAGGTGCCGGCGCAACTGGCCACCGTGGTGCAGGGCTGGGGCCTGCCACCACTGGCGGTGGTGGCGGCAATCCTGATGTTCTACGTCGTGCTGGGTGCGGTGATGGACGAGTTGAGCATGATCCTGCTCACCATCCCCATCTTCTTTCCGATGGTCATGGGCCTGGACTTCGGCATGCCCAAGGAGAGCGTGGCGCTGTGGTTCGGCATCATGGTGCTGATGACGGTGGGCTTCGGCCTGCTGGCGCCGCCGGTGGGGCTGAACGTGTACATCGTCAACGGCATGGCCAAGGGCGTGCCCATTGCCGAGAGCTACCGGGGCGTAATGCCCTTCCTGCTGAGCGACACGCTGCGCACGCTGCTGCTGCTGTTCTTTCCGCCCATCAGCCTGTGGCTGGTGAAATACGTGGGCTAGTGCGCGCGCCCGGGCTCCGATGCACCTCAGCGTGCAGCCAGCGCCTGGCGGGCGCCTGCGGCGTAGCCGTCCAACAGCTTCAGTCGGCTCTCGGCCAAAGGCCCCAGAATGGCGTTGGCGGCGCTGGGCGGGTGTGAAGCGTCGGGTGTGAAAGCGGCCATGGCCGCGCGCAGCTGTTCGCGTTCGGCGGCCGGCATGCCGGGCGAGGCCAGGAAGACGGGTCCCGGGATGTCGCCAATGCGCGTCAGCACCCGATCGCTGCGCGGGGTGCTGGCTGGCAGCATGGCCAGCTGCGTGTCGGCGGCCACAAAGGCGGCAACCTCGTCGCGGTCCAGCGCAAACAGTGCGCTGTTGACCGAGGCCATGGGCACGGTCTTCACGTCGGCGGCCACCCCCTGCAGTTCCAGCCAGCGGCGGCCCACGGTGGCGGTGAGCGACAGCGCGTCCAGCATGCCCACGCTGCGCCCGCGCAGGTCGTTGGCACTGTGCACCGGGCCTGTTCGTTTCACGCCTACCACCACGACGATCTGCACTGACGGGGCGGCCAGCATCTGCCAGCCCCAGTCCAGCATGGCCAGCCGAGCCAGGTGCGCCGGCAACTGCACGACATGGTGTTCGCCGCGGCGGGTTTCTTCGGCCAGGGTGCGGAAGTCCTTGGCGGTGAGCATCACCACGGGCCGCTGCAGCGCCTGGTTCAGGTGGTCACGAAGGCGCCTGTAGGCGGTCAGCAGCGCAGCTGGTGACAAGAAGGGCGACAGCACGATGGCCAGTGGCTCGCCGCTGCCCGCCTGGGCCCTGCTGCGGCCTGTGGCCAGGGTGGCCAGGCCCCACCCACCCAGCCGCAGACCACGCGCAAGCAGGTGGCGGCGGCTCGTGTGCACAGTCGTCATGAAGACTCTCCGGCGGGGGCCGACCCGCGGCCTGATCTGTTCAGCACCTGGTCCATCTGGGCCAGCAGTCGCGACACGTCGATGGGCTTGGTGATGTAGGCCTCGAAGCCAGCCGCCAACGCCCGCCGAACGTCCGCCGGCATGGCGTTGGCGCTGAGCGCCAGCAGCGGCAGAGCGCGGGTGGCCGGTTCGGCCTTCAGGCGCCGGCACAACTCGACACCGTCGATACCAGGCAGATCGATATCCACCAGCGCGGCGTCGAAGGTTTCGGCTTGCAGGCGCGCCAGTCCCTGGAGGCCGTCTTCTGCCACCGCCAGTGTCCACGCCGGGCGCAGCTTCAGCACCTGGCGCAGCAGTTCCACGTTGGACGGGTTGTCTTCCACGTACATCAGCCGCAGTGGTTGCAGGGCCCCGTCGGGCAGCGGCGCGGTTGCGGGCAAGCTTTGCGGCGCTGGCGCCTGCGGCGCCGCCGCTGCCGGCAGCCACACGCTGAACACCGAGCCCTGACCGGCGGTGGACACCACGTTCAGGCGGCCGTGCATCAGCTCGACCAGGCGGCGCGTGATGACCAGGCCGATGCCGGTGCCCTCGGTGGCGTCGGTGGCCCCGCCTTCGGGCACGAAGCGCATGAATGGCTGGTAAAGCTGCTGCAGCTGCGCCGGTTCAAAGCCGCGGCCGCTGTCGTGCACGGACAGCACACGGCCGCCATCGACCAGCGGGCCCAGCGTGACATGCACCTGTCCGCCGTCGCGGTTGTACTTGACGGCATTGCTCAGCAGGTTGGCCAGCACCTGCTTGAGTCGTTTGCGGTCGGCCGTCACCCAGGTGCCCCCGGGTTCGGGTGGCGGCCCGGCCAGCACGATCTTGCGGCGCTCGGCCAGGGCCTGCACCAGGGGCAGCGACTCGGTCACCAGGACGCCCAGTTCCACGGCTTCGGCCGAGGTGCTCATGGCGCCGGCCTCGATGCGCGACAGGTCCAGTACATCGTTGATCAGCGCCAGCAAGTGCCAGCCCGCGGTTTCGATCTGGCGCACCTTGGCCTGGTCGGCATCGTTCAGGCGTGTCCGATCCAGCGCCAGCAGCTGTGCAAATCCCAGGATGGCGTTCAGCGGTGTGCGCAACTCATGGCTCATGCGCGACAGGAATTCGCTCTTGGCCAGGCTGGCGCCTTCGGCCTCTTCCTTGGCGCGTTGCAGTTCAGCGGTGCGCAGCAGCACCCGCTGCTCCAGGCTGTCATTGGACAGTCGCAGCGCCTGCTCGGCCAGCACGTGGCGTGTGATGTCGGTCTGCGTGGCCAGCGCGGCATAGGGCTGCTGCTCACCCCGGCGCCACAGCGGTGTGGCGTTGACGCTGATCCAGGCGCCGCTGCCGTCGCTGCGTTGCAGCCGCAGCAGGCTGTCGCGCTGGGGCTGGCCGCTGGCCAGCACGGCGCGGGTGGCGCGCTGTTCGGGTGGCAGCTTGCTGCCGTCGGGCCGGTAGATCTGGGCATCGATCAGAGCCGAGTCCAGCAGCCCGTCCGCCGGCCGCCGCAGGGCGTGCAGACGCAGAAAGGTTTCGTTGCAGTCGATGATGCGGTTGCTGCGGTCGACCACCACAAAACCCTCGGACAAGGTGTCGACGACACCGCGCATGAACTGCTGGTTGTCGCGCAGCTCGGTCAGCTGGTTCTGGATGGCCTGGGCCATGCGGTTGAAGGCGGTGGCCAGCTCGTCCAGTTCCTGCAGCCGGCTGCCTTGCACGCGGGTCTGGTAGTCGCCCTCGGCGACACGCCGGCTGGCCTGGCCCAGCGCACCCAGGCCGCGGCTGAGCCACGTGATGCCCAGCGCCAGCAACGCTGCGCCCACCAGCAACACACTGACACCGATGACCAGGCTGTTGCGGTGCAGTCGTTCCCGTGCGCTGGCCAGTGCGTCGGTGCGAATGGCAAAACGCACCGTGCCCAGAGCTTGATCCGCCAGCAACACCGGCTGCGTGTTCACCGGCAGATCGAGCGGTGCGCTGCCGGCGCGTGCCACGACGCGGCCGCGGCGGTCCAGCAGCTCGATGAAGGCCAGGTTGCGGCTGCGCGCGTTTTCCTGCACCAGTTCGTTGATGGCGGCGTAGTCGCGCGACGCCAGCAGCGGCGCCAGCGCCGCCACCAGCAAGGGCGCCACGGCCTGGCGCTCGACCTCAAAACGCTCTTGCAGCACCTCTTGCATCAGGTTCTGCGCGTTCCATAGCAGCAGCGCCAGCATCGCCGCCAGGGTGGCGAGGCTGACCATCAGGTACTGGCTGCGCAAAGTGCGAAAGAACAAGCGGCGACCCGGAACATTCTTGTGGCAAGGCATCCTGATTTTGGCCCAGGCGAGAGGATCCTGGTGCCGTTGCCGCCGCTGCAGGCGAACTGCGGCGCATCAGGGTAAGTCTTGAAGTCCCGCCACGGGGGCGGCCGTTAAGTTAGAACGTTCACCAACCCAACGGAGATCACCCGAGATGAAACGCCGCTCATTTGTGCAAGGCGCTGCCGCCACCACCGCCGCTGCCGCCCTGGGTGTGCCGCACCTGTCGGGCCTGGCCCAACAAAGCATCACGCTGAAATTCCACACCTTCATGTCACCGGCTTCGGGCGTGTGGCTCACCATGCACAAGCCATGGATGGACAAGGTTGAAAAGGACAGCGGCGGCCGCATCAAGTTCGAGGCCTACCCGGCGATGCAGCTGGGCGGCACACCGGTGCAGCTGTACGACCAGGCGCGCGATGGCGTCGTCGATGTCGTCTGGACCTTGCCCGGCAACACCGCCGGCCGATTCCCGCGCATTGAATGTTTCGAGCTGCCGTTCATGATGAACAACGCCGAAGCCACGTCCAAGGCCTATTGGGAGTACTTCCAGACCCAGTGCCCCGACGAGTTCAAGGAAACGCAGGTGCTGGCGCTGCATGTGCACGGCCCGGGCATGTTCCACACCGTGGCCAAGCAGATCAAGACGCCGGCCGACCTGAAGGGCATGAAAGTGCGCGGCCCCACACGCCAGGTGACGAGCCTGCTGCGTGCCGTGGGTGCCATCCCGGTGGGCATGCCGCTGCCGCAGATTCCCGACGCGCTGAGCAAGGGCACCATCGAAGGTGCGGTCATCCCCTGGGAAGTGGTGCCGGCGGTGAAGGTGCAGGAGCTGACCAAGTTCCACACTGAATTTCCGGCCGGCAGCCCCGCGCTGTACACCACCACTTTCGTGATGGCCATGAACAAGCCCAAGTACGACAGCCTGGCGCCCGAACTGAAGAAGGTCATCGACGCCAATTCCGGCATGGCCACCAGCGCCTGGCTGGGCAAGACGCAGCAGGGCAACGACGTGGCCAGCCGCAAGCTCACGGCCGATCGGGGCAACACCATCTACACGCTGACGGCAGCCGAGGCACAGGCCTTTGTCAAGCTGTCGACCGAAGTGGACGATGCCTGGGTGGCCGACATGGACAAACGCGGCTTCAAGGGCGCGGCGCTGCTTGCATCAGCCCGCGCGCTGATCGCCAAGCACGCCTGACACCAAGCCCTGCGCAGCAAGAAAGACGGGGGCCGGCTTGCGCCAGCCCCCGTGTGCAAGCGATCCCTGATGGGTTGTGCCCGGATCGCGCAGGAGGGTCGAAACGGGGCCGGCACACAGGAAACGCCAGCCCCGATGCGCAATCTATGCGTTGCCCTGTGTCCGGGCCAGCGCCTTGCGATGGACGGCCGGTACACGCTGATGGCCGGCCGCAAGTGCAGACGAACGGCAGTTGCCGTTCAAGTCCGCTGGCGGCCCATCCAGGCCGCGCCGCGCACCCCGGAAGCATCACCATGCCGCGCCGGCAGCAGCCGGGTGCGCAGCGCTTCTTCACTGCCGGCTGAAAAGACCCACTGCGACCACAGCGCCGGCACGTCATGGTACAGGTGTTGCATGTGTGACAGCCCACCGCCGAGCACGATGACGTCCGGGTCCAGCAGGTTGATCACGGCCGCCAGTGCACGCGCCAGCCGGTGGCTGTGGCGTTGCAGCGTGGCGCTGCAGTCGGTGTCGCCGGCTTGGGCGCGCAGCACGATCTGTTCGCCGGTGAGGGGCTGGCCGGTGATATGCCGGTGGTCCAGCGCCAGGCCAGAGCCGCTGACGTAAGACTCGGTGCAGCCTTGCTGGCCGCAGTAACAGCGCCAGGGCGGATCTGCGCTGTTCGCGCCCCAGGGCAGCGGGTTGTGGCCCCATTCACCGGCCAGGCCGTTGGCGCCGGCCAGCACCCGGCCATGCACTGCGATGCCCGCACCGGCGCCCGTGCCCAGGATCGCGGCAAACACCACGGCCTGGCCCGCGCCGGCGCCGTCGGTAGCCTCTGACAAGGCCAGGCAGTTGGCGTCGTTGGCCAGTGCTACTGCCTGACCGAGTCGCGCTTGCAAGTCACGCTGCAGCGATTGGCCGTTGAGCCAGGTGGAGTTGCAGTTTTTCATCGTGCCGGCCGCGGTCATAGAGCCGGGGCTGCCCATGCCGATGCTCAGTTCTGCGCCCGCACCGGCCTGTCGTGCTGCGTCTTGCGCGGCCCGCACCGCCACCACGAGTGCATCCAGCGTGGCCGCGTAGTTGTCTTTCGGCGTGGGCCAGCGCGCCTGCCAGCAGGTCTGGCCGCCGCTGTCCAGCAAGGCCGCTGCGATCTTGGTGCCGCCCAGGTCGATGCCCAGGGCCAAGGACTGAGAAGCAGGGCCCAAAGAATGGGCCATATGGCCGCTCACGCGGTCAGATCGGCTGCGTGCGTTCGATCAACCAGGCCAGCGCATCACCCTGCACCAGCGGCGACAAACGTTCGCGCACGGTGAGGTGGTAGCCATTGAGCCAGGCCACTTCGTCGGCGCGCATCAAGCCGTGGTCGATGCAGCGTGTGTCGATGGGGCAGAGTGTGAGCGTCTCGAAGGCCAGGAATTCGCCGAAGGTGCTGCCTTCTGCCGTGTCGGCCGGCACGTTGAGCACCAGGTTTTCGATGCGCACGCCCCACTGGCCGGGCCGGTACACACCGGGCTCGATGGAGGTGATCATGCCCGGCTCCATGGCCATTTGCGCGTCGGGTATGGCCTTGCTGATGCTCTGCGGGCCTTCGTGCACGTTCAGGAAGTAGCCCACGCCGTGGCCGGTGCCATGGCCGAATTCGATGCCCTCGGCCCACAGCGGCGCACGCGCCAGGCTGTCGAGCATGGGGCTGGGCGTGCCGCGCGGGAAGCGTGCACGGCTGAGGTTCATCGTGCCCTTCAGCACCAGGGTGTAGTCGCGTTTCATGGCCGCCGTGACGGTGCCGATGGGCCAGACGCGGGTGATGTCGGTGGTGCCGCCCAGGTACTGGCCGCCGCTGTCGATGAGCAGCAGGCTGCCTTCGCCCGGCGCGGCCTCGATCACCGCGTGCGATTCCGCTGTCGCGCGGTAGTGCGGCATCGCGCCATTCGCGGCAAAGCCTGCGATGACGGGGAAGCTGAGGCCCACGAAGCCGGCGCGGCGGGCGCGCGCAGCACTGAGGTGTTCGTCCACCGTCACCTCGGTGAGGCGTTCGCCCCCCGCCCGCTGGCCGGCCGCCTGTTGCGCCAGCGCGGCTTCGAACCAGGCGTAGAACTCGCACATCGCCGCGCCGTCCTCGGCCATGGCTTCGCGGATGAAGGCGGCTTCTTCGTCCGTCTTGCGGCTTTTCAGCAATGTGCTGGGGTTGATGGCCTCGACCACGCTGCAGCCGCTGCCCACCTGCTGGCGGAAGGCCAGGGTGACGCGCTTGGGGTCGAGCAGCAGGGCCTGGCCCGCACCCAAGGCGGCCAGCGCTGCGGCTGCGCCGGTGTAGGGCGCCAGCACCAGGCCTTCGGCCTGAAGCTGGGTGGCCAGCGCCGGCGGCAGCTTGCCGCTGCCCACGAACAGCGTGGCGCCCGTCAACGTCACCAGCA
>JBBRCN010000053.1:0-28406 GCA_038204775.1 Burkholderiales bacterium
GTGTGTGTGTGTGTGTGTGTGTGTGTGTGTGTGTGTGTGTGTGTGTGTGCGTAAACCCGAAAATCATGGAAATGCGCGAGCGCCTCAAAGACAAGCCGCAGGAAATGCAGCAGGCCATGATGAAGATCTACCGCGAGGAGAAGGTCAACCCGCTGGGTGGTTGCCTGCCGATCTTCGTGCAGATGCCCTTCTTCATCGCCCTGTACTGGGTGCTGCTGTCCAGCGTCGAGATGCGCGGCGCGCCCTGGATAGGCTGGATCCACGACCTGGCGGCGAAAGACCCCTGGTTCATCCTGCCGGTGCTGATGACGGCCAGTTCGCTGTTCCAGGTCTGGCTGAACCCGACGCCGCCTGATCCCATGCAGGCCAAGCTGATGTGGATCATGCCGCTGGCTTTCGGCTTCATGTTCTTCTTCTTCCCGGCCGGCCTGGTGCTGTACTGGTTGACGAACAACATCCTGTCCATCGCGCAGCAGTGGTTCATCAACAAGCAGCTGGGCGTGCTGGGCAGGTAGCACCCGCAAGGCCCGCAAGGCCCGCAAGGCCGGCAAGTCAGGGCGCAACGTGCAGACCGCACGCGCTTCAGGGGGGTTTCCCCTGAAGGGGGGTTGAGTCGAAGGCCTGCGCAACCGAACATGCAGTCATGCGGGCGACCCGGCTTGATGAAAGCCGGCTCAGGAGATACGGCAAGTGGCCCCCAACAGCTGCTTGCCGCTCCACCCGCGCCATCCGCTGAGCCGTCTACCGCGCGATCCACCGCGCGATCCTCCGCGCAACCCCGGGCTGCCGCGCCAGAATCAACAGAACATGCGCGCAGCCCAGCCATCAGACGCGGCCCCCGGCAAGCTGCCGGGCCGCCACCAAGACCCCATTGTCGCCATCGCCTCGGCCCCTGGCCGGGGTGCGGTGGGCATCGTGCGTGCGTCCGGGCCTGACCTGTCGCCACTGATCCAGGCCCTGTGCGGCCGCACGTTGCAGCCGCGACTGGCAACGTTGTTGCCTTTCAGGGGCGGCAACGGCGAAGCGCTGGACCGCGGCCTGGCCATCCACTTTCCTGCGCCGCACAGCTACACCGGCGAAGACGTGCTGGAACTGCAGGCACACGGGGGCCCTGTGCTCTTGCAGCTGCTGCTGACGCGTTGCCTGCAGGCGGGCGCGGGCGCGGGCATGGGCCTGCGGCTGGCCGAGCCCGGCGAGTTCACCGAGCGCGCTTTCCTCAACGACAAGATCGACCTGGCACAAGCCGAAGCGGTGGCCGACCTCATCGAGGCCAGCACGGAAGCTGCCGCGCGGTCTGCCGCACGTTCGTTGTCGGGCGCGTTTTCATCCGAGGTCACGCAGCTGAGCGATCGCATCGTGCAGCTGCGCATGCTGGTCGAAGCGACGCTGGACTTTCCGGAAGAAGAAATCGACTTCCTGGAAAAAGCACGCGCGCGTGACCAGCTGGACGCCATTGAAGTGCAGGTGGCCCAGGCGCTGGCCCGCGCGCGCCAGGGCGCTCTGCTGCGCGAAGGTCTGCGTGTGGTGCTGGCCGGGCAACCCAATGTCGGCAAGAGCAGCTTGCTCAATGCCTTGGCGGGTGCCGAACTGGCCATCGTCACGCCCATGCCCGGCACCACGCGCGACCGTGTCGCCGAAACCATCCAGATCGAAGGTGTGCCGCTGCACATTACCGACACCGCCGGCCTGCGCCACGACACCGAGGCGGCCGACGAGGTGGAGCGCATCGGCATCGGCCGCAGCTGGCAGGCCATCGCAGGCGCAGACGCCGTGGTCTTTCTGCATGACCTTTGCCGCATGGGCGAGCCCGCCTACGACGCGGCCGAGACCCTGATCGCCCAGCAGCTGCCCGCCGAAGTGAGCGTGCTGCATGTCGTCAACAAGGCCGATCTGGCGGCCGCGGGCGCGCCCCCTGTGCTGCCAGCCGGCGCGCTGCTGTTGTCGGCCCGCACGGGCCAGGGCCTGGACGCGCTGCGCCAGGCGCTGCTGCAGCAGGCCGGCTGGCAGGTCGCGCCCGAAGGCCTGTTCATCGCCCGCACACGACACGTCGATGCGCTGCGCCGCACGCAAACCCACCTGCGCCTGGCCCAGGCCCATGCGGCAGTGCGAGATGCCGCACTGGACCTGCTGGCCGAAGAACTGCGTCTGGCGCACCGCGCCTTGGGCGAGATCACGGGTGCATTCAGCAACGAGGATTTGCTGGGGGAGATCTTCAGCCGCTTCTGCATAGGGAAATAGCTTGGCTTCCAACACGATCCACTGAAATCCGAGAATCACCTTCAAGTACTTGTCAGACAACCTGTCAGACAAGGGGGTTGCGTTTCTACAATGTGCGCTAAACCGCTGATGTGCGGCACACGCGGTTTTGCATGACAGGCCAGACTGACCCCGATGTACTGGGCGGTCGATGTCGGCACCGTGATGCAATTCGTGCGCCAAGGCCTTGCCCACGTTCGGCGCCGCAGCCACCTGAAGCCGGCAGCCGTTGGTCCATCGTGACTCCTTTGCGTTTCAGATCGTCTGCGCGTCGATCGCGTCGTACTGCCTGTGCGTGCCGATGAAGCGGATGTACACCACGAGGTACGGGTAGTTGATCCACACAACCAGCCGGTACTTGTTGCCGCCGAGGTTGAACACCACCCGCCCGTCCTTCAACACGCTGGCGGTGCCGAACTGGGCCTTCACCGCTGGGGGAGCGGTCCAGTCGGCCTTCAACACGTCGCGGTACCAGGCCAGCGCCGGCTCCTGCGCGTCTTGATGCACCGGACGGTCAGCCCAGAACGCCTTCAGCGTCGCATCGGCGCGTGCCTGGCTGGAAGGCAGCACCGTGGGCGGGGTGGTGCTGCGCGGGATCGAAGATGCGAGCCCCAACCTTGGCAACGTGGCAGCCAAGATCACGCAGGCCACCGTGATGACGGCCGGCGCGCTGCTGCAACTGCTGGTGGTCGCCTTCGGTGGCCTCTACCTCGCCGGCGACCCCCAGGTCTATCGCGCCGGACTCCTGAAGCTGATCCCTGAGGGGGCGCGCGAACAAGTCGCCGGCGTCATCGACACCAGTGCGCGCGCGCTGCGGCTGTGGCTCTTCGGCCAGCTGGTCACGATGGCGGCGGTGGGCCTGCTGACCGGTATCGGCCTGTGGCTGATCGGCGTGCCGGCGCCGCTGGCGCTCGGCCTCGTGGCGGCGCTGGCCGAGTTCGTGCCGTACGTCGGGCCGATCCTGGCGGCCATTCCCGGCCTGCTCATCGCGCTGTCGGTGGGGCCGGAGACCATGTGGTGGGCGCTGCTCGTCTACGTGGTGGTGCAGCAGGTCGAGAGCAACGCCATCGTGCCTCTGATGGCGCGGCAGGTGCTGGCGTTGCCGCCGGCACTGGTGATCTTCTCGGTGGTCGCGCTGGGGCTGGTCCTGGGCCCACTCGGGCTCGTCTTCGCCACGCCGCTGACCGTGCTGCTGGTGGTGGCGGTGGGCAAGCTGTACGTGCGCGAGACGCTGGGAGAGCCGCTCGAGGTTCCCGGCGAAAGCAAGGGTGCTTTGGCTGCGCCGCCACGGCCGCCTTGATGACAGCAACTTCGCCGGCGACGTCAACAGGGCGTCAACGACGCAGCGACAAGCCCGGATCGGCTGGCGTCAGGCCGCCGCCGGTCCGCTCTGGGCAACCGCCTCCGGCCGCTCGCCCTGGTGGCTCGACGTTTCGAGCCGCGTCTGCGTCAGCGAGAGAAGGCGGGCCGTATTGACCAGCGCCATGTGGGAAAGCGCCTGCGGGAAGTTGCCGAGCATGGCCCGGCTCTCGGGCTCGATTTCCTCGGCGTACAGGCCGACGTCGTTGCCCAGCGCGAGCAGCCGTTCGAACAGCGCCTCGGCTTCGGCCCGCCGGCCGCAGACGGCGAGTGCATCGGCGAGCCAGAATGAGCAGGGCAGGAACGCTCCTTCGCCGGCCGGCAGGTTGTCGACACCGCTCTCGGTCCGATAGCGCATGACCAGATCGCCGATGACCAGATCGCGTTCGATCGCGCCCAGGGTCGCGAGGATGCGTGGGTCTTCGGGCGGAAGAAAGCCGACCAGTCCGATCAGCAGCAGGCTCGCGTCGAGCGCCTTGCTGCCGTAGTGCTGCACGAAGCAGCCGCGTTCGGGGTCGACGCCGTCGCGGCAGACCTCGGCATGGATGTCGTCGCGGCTGGCCCGCCAGGCGTCGACGGGCCCTTCCAGACCGAAGCGCTCGACCGCCTTGACGGCGCGGTCGAACGCCACCCAGGCCATGACCTTCGAATGCACGAAGTGCTGGCGCGGGCCGCGAATCTCCCAGATGCCCTCGTCGGGGTCGCGCCAGCAGCCGCCAAGGAAATCGAGCAGCGCCAGCTGGATCTCCCAGGCGCGCGGCTCGGGCGGCAGGCCGGCGGCGCGCGCCAGGTGCAGGGTGTCCATGACCTCGCCGTACACGTCGAGCTGGAACTGGCGCGCTGCGGCGTTGCCGGTGCGCACCGGCGTGGCGTTGCCGTAGCCCGGCAGCCAGGGCAGCTCGACTTCGTCCAGGCGTCGCTCGCCGGTGACGCTGTAGAGGATCTGCATGTCGCACGGTTTGCCGGCGACGGCGCGCAGCAGCCACTGCCGCCATTCGGTGGCCTCCTCGACGTAGCCGGCGAGCAGCAGCGCGTTGAGGGTGAAGGTGGCGTCGCGCAGCCAGCAGAAACGGTAGTCCCAGTTGCGAACCCCGCCGCGCTGCTCGGGCAGCGAAGTCGTCGGTGCGGCGACGATGCCGCCGCTGGGCTGGTAGGTCAGCGCCTTCAGGGTGATCAGCGAGCGCATGACCGGCTCGCGCCAGCGCCCCTGGTAGGTGCTGCGCTCGGACCATCTGCGCCAGTGGTCCTCGGCGTCCGCGACGGCCTGTTCGGCGTCGATGGCGGGCTGGATGTCGGTGTGTGAGGGTCGGTAGTTGATGACAAAAGGGACACGATCGCCGACGCCGACCTCGAAGCGGGCCAGCGTCTTCATGTGCTCGCCGCGGGTCTGCACCGGCGTGTGCAGCTCGACGGTGTCCGGACCGGCCGTGGTGAGCAGGGTGTCGTCGACCCGGCGGACCCAGGGCACGATCGAGCCGTAGTCGAAGCGCAGCACCAGTTCCATGCGCATGGCGACCCGGCCGCGCAGACCCTGGACGATGCGCACGACGTCCCAGCGCTCGTTGGACAGCGGCATGCAGTCGATGATGCGAACGGCGCCGTCGTCGGTCTCGAAATCAGTCTCGAGGATCAGCGTGCCGGCCCGGTAGCGGCGCTCGGTCCGCCGCACGGCGGCGACCGGCGCCAGCAGCCAGCGACCGTGCTCGGGGCTGCCGAGCAAAGCGGCGAAGCAGGCGCCGGAGTCGAAGCGCGGCAGGCACAGCCAGTCGATGGAGCCGTCGCGGCCGACCAGCGCCGCAGTGTGGCAGTCGCCGATGAGAGCGTAGTCTTCGATCGGAAGGGGCATGGGTCCCGATTGTGCCGATGCACAGCTTGCGCCGACCGACTCGCGGGTTTTCGCCGGCCCGCCGCAACAGGGTCAGAAGGGCGACTTGCCCGCCATCTTCAGCTCAACTCCTTCTTCGGCTCATCGACCACAGATTTTTCGACCGGCCCGGGCTGCTGCACCAGTTTCTTGCCCGCGTAGCGGCTGATCGCCGGGCCCATCAGGCAGGTGACCAGAATCACGATCACCACCGCGTCGACCACCACCTTGTCAAAGGCGCCGGCTTCGCTGGCGGTGACGGTCACTGCCAGCGTGGCGGCGGCCTGTGGCAGGGTCAGCCCGATCATCAGCGTTCGATCCCATCTCGAGTAGCCATAGAGCCAGCCTGTGAACCACGCCGCGGCCGATTTGCCGATGATCACGGCCGCGATCATCGCCCCCGCCATGGTCCAGACCCACGGCTGGCCGGTCAGCACCTCGAGTTCGATGCGCATGCCGGTGTCGATGAAGAAAAACGGAATGAAGAGCATGCGGCCAACGAAGCCCAGGTGTTCGTGCAGCTCAGGCCGTTCACGCAAGGGGCGGTTCAGGCACAGCCGGCCAGGAAGCCGCCCAGGATCGATTCGGTACCGGATAGGCCACCAGCGTGTGGGACGCCAGTGCAGTTCCCAGCAGCAGGGCCCCGGTCCAGGAGAACTGCAGCAGCAGCCCGGCGCCCAGCGCCAGCAAGAAGGTCAGTCACAGCGTGAGCAGCCCGAAGGCGGCGACTTCCCGCTTGTGCTCCTTGACAACCTGGAGGTTGATCTCCACACCCGCCAGGAACATGATGTAGATGAGCCCGACTTCGCCCAGCAGTTCTGCCATCGGCTCGCGGGGCAGAACGGCCAGCGCAACCGGCCCCACCGCGATGCCGATCAGGAGCAGGCCGACCAGGAGCAGGCCGATCAGTCCGGGCAGCGTCACGCGCTCCACCGTCAGCTGCACCAGCAGCGCCAGCGTGGCAAGCACGGTGAATTGCAGGACTGCATCCTGCAGCGGCAGTTGAAAGTTCATCGGCAGGACGAAACAATGCGGCGTGCAGCCCAAATCTTAAACATTGCCGGGCTGCCGTGGATCGCCGACAGCCCGGCGGTTCCAGCGTTCCAGAGTGAGCGATGTGCGACCTGATCACTTGACGACCGACTCGTACGTCGTCGGGCATTCGCACGGCGGACGCTGCCGGGCCGGTTCGGCCGCCCGTGGGCCACACCCAGTCGAGCGCCTGTCCGGCCAATTGCAGGCAGGTGCGGTCAGGCGCGGGCAGGCGCGGGCAGGCGCAGACAGGCGCAGGCAGGCGCAGGCAGGCGCAGGCAGGCCTCGCGCCGATCAGTGCCCTGCGAAGTTCACCAGGGTGAACAGCGGCAAGCCCGCGTCGCGCAGCTTCTGGCTGCCTTGCAACTCGGGCAAATCGACAATGGCGGCGCCCTCGATCACCTGTGCGCCCAGCCGCTCCAGCAGCTTCTTGCCCGCCATCATGGTGCCGCCAGTGGCAATGAGGTCGTCGATCAGCAGCACACGGTCGCCGGGCTTCACGGCGTCGGTGTGCATCTCCACCGTGGCGCTGCCGTACTCCAGCTCATAGGTTTCTTCCACCGTGGTGAAGGGCAGCTTGCCTTTTTTGCGGATGGGCACGAAGCCCACGCCCAGCTCGTAGGCGACCACGCTGCCGATGATGAAGCCGCGGGCGTCCAGGCCAGCGATGACATCGGGGCGCAGGTCGAAGTAGCGGTGCACAAACTGGTCGATCAGCACCCGGAAGACGCGCGGATTGGACAGCAGCGGCGTGATATCGCGAAACATCACACCCGGCGCCGGCCAGTCGGGCACGGTGCGGATGTGCTCGCGGATGTAGTCCGCGGGTGATGCAGTGGGGTCGGCGGCCATGGCGGGTGTTGCTCCGGTCTTCAGACGTTGATGCGGGACAGCACCTGCACGTTGCTGCCGGTGTCACTGCCACCGCCCGCGCGCAGCACCAGGCCTTCGCCAGAGCTGCTGTTTTGCTGCGTCAGCGCAGACAGCACGAACATGTGTGTCACCCACACCTGCAGCGCCCGCGGTTGCGCCGCGGCTTCTTGCAGTGCACGGCGCAGTTCACCCAGATGCTGCCCGTTGGTCTGTTCCGGGCTGCCGCGTGGTGACCCCAGAGCAGCCCAGGGCTCGGCCTTGCCGAAGGCCAGCTTGGCGGTGTCCATGCAGCGGCACCATGGGCTGCTGCGCACACGCGCGGGTTGCAGGCCTTGTGCCATGAACCACCGGCCGATGCGGCGCGCCTGCTCGCGCCCTTCGTCGTTCAGGTTGCGCTGCGTGCTGCAGTCGCCCAGTTTGAATTGCGGTGGGTCGAAGGTGCCCGGCGCCAAAGCATGGCGAAAGGCCAGGACCACGCCGCCTTGCCGCACGGCGCGCAGCGCGTCGTTATTTTCTTTCGTGCCTTGGCCCGAAGAAAACTGCGGCCAGCCCAGCATCGGCGTGGCCAAAAAAGCGCGGCGGCGCAGTTGCTTCATTTCAACCCCTCATCAACTTCTCTTCGGCCAAGGCCAGCGGCTCTGGCAGGCCCGACAGAACAAGCGTATCGCCAGGGGCCAGGACATGGTCAGGTCCGGGGTTGCTGATGGCGCCCGTGCTGCGCCGCACCGACACCACGCTCACACCCACGGCGTGCAGGGCTTGCGCGTCCAGCGTCTGGCCCAGGCATCGTGCGGCTTCGGGCAGCGTCACACTTTTCAAGCGCGCCTGGTCGAGTTCGGCCACGGTGTCGTCGTCAGCGCCGTGGAAGTAACCGCGCAGCAGGCTGTAGCGTGCGTCGCGTGCGTCGCGTGTGATGCGGATGACACGCTGCATGGGCACGCCGACCAGCGCCAGTGCGTGGCCGGCCAGCATGAGGCTGCCTTCGATGGCCTCGGGCACCACCTCGGTGGCGCCAGCGGCGCGCAACTTTTCGATGTCGGCGTCGTCGATGGTGCGCACGATCACCGGCACCTTGGGCGCGTGGGCCTGCACCTGGCGCAGGATCTTCAGCGCCGATGGCGTGTCGTGGTAGGTGATGACGACTGCAGCAGCGCGCGCCAGGCCGGCGGCCATCAGGCTTTGCAGTCGCGCGGCGTCACCGAAGACCACACTCTGGCCGGCGGCGGCGGCCTGGCGCACCCGGTCGGGGTCCAGGTCCAGTGCCATGTAGGGGATGCCTTCGGGCGTCAGCAGGCGCGCCAGATTCTGCCCGCTGCGGCCGTAGCCGCAGATGATGATGTGCTTCTCTGCCGCGATGGCCTTCTTGGCAATGCTGGTCAAGGCCACCGACTGCATCAGCCAGTCGCTGCTGGACAGCTTGTTGACGATGCGGTTGCTGTACAGGATGAGGAAAGGCGTGGCCAGCATGCTCAGCACCATGCTGGCCAGCACGGGGCTCATCCATTCGGGTGCCACCAGGCCGTTGTCGGCGCCCAGCGTCAGCAGCACGAAGCCAAATTCGCCGGCCTGCGCCAGGTACAGACCCGTTCGCAGCGCCACACCAGGCTGGGCGTTGAAGGCACGCGCCAGGGCTGCCACCAGCACGGCCTTGGCGATGACGGGCCCGGTGGTCAGCAGCAGCACCAGCAACCACTGGTCGAGCACCGGCCGCCAGTCCAGCTTCATGCCGATGGTGATGAAGAACAAGCCCAGCAGCACGTCGTGGAAGGGCCGGATGTCGGTCTCCACCTGGTGTTTGTATTCGGTTTCTGCCACCAGCATGCCGGCCACAAACGCACCCAGTGCCAGGCTCAGGCCCGCGTGTTCGGTCAGGTAGGCCAGGCCCAGCGTCACCAGCAGCAGGTTCAGCATGAAGAGCTCGTCGCTCTTGCGCCGCGCCACCAGCGTGAGCCACCAGCGCATGACCTTCTGCCCGCCCACCAGCAGCACCGTCAACAGCGCTGCGGCCTTGATGAACGCCAGGCCCAGCGCCATGACCATGGCCTCGCCAGTGGACGACAGCGCCGGGATCAGCACCAGCAGCGGCACCACGGCCAGGTCCTGAAACAGCAGCACGCCCATGACACGTTTGCCGTGTTCACTTTCCAGTTCCAGCCGCTCGGCCATGAGCTTGACGACGATGGCCGTGGAACTCATCGAGATCGCACCACCCAGCACCACCGCGCCTTGCCACGACATCTGCCACTGGCTTTGGAAGACCGAGCTGTAGGCCCACACCAGCAGCGCATGGCCGGCCAGTGTGCCGGCTATGGTCAGCGTCACCTGCGACAGCCCCAGCCCGAACACCAGCGTGCGCATGCTCTTGAGCTTGGGCAGGTTGAATTCGAGCCCGATGACAAACATCAGGAAGACCACGCCAAACTCGGCCAGGTACTTCACACCTTCACTGTCTTGCGCAATGGCCAGTGCATTGGGGCCGATCAGCACGCCCACCACCAGGTAGCCCAGCATGGGCGGCAGCTTCAGCGAGCGGCAGACCACCACACCGAGCACCGCGGCAACCAGATAGAGCAGGACCAGTTCGAGGGTGGAAACCAAGGCTCAGGTGCCAGCGGGGTGGGTGCCTAGAATGGGCCGATCGTATGCGACCGCCGCGACCCCTTTTGGCGAAGCCTTTGCCCGACACCGCCCCACCTCCGAAGCCCTTCGATGCCGCGCGTGCACTGCTGATGGCGGCGCGCACGTTTGACATCGAAGCGCGGGCCTTGACGGGCTTGGCGGCGCGCCAGGGCGAAGGCTTTGCGCAGGCTGTGCACACCATGCTGCTGGGCCGCGGCCGCGTGGTCGTGATGGGCATGGGCAAGAGCGGCCACGTGGGCCGCAAGATTGCCGCGACGCTGGCGTCCACCGGCACGCCGGCCCTGTTTGTGCACCCGGCCGAAGCCAGCCACGGCGACCTGGGCATGGTGACGCCGGGCGATGTGGTGCTGGCCATCAGCAACAGCGGCGAAAGCGACGAACTGGCGGCCATTCTGCCGGCCATGCGCCGCATCGGGGTCACGCTGGTGGCCATGACCGGCCAGCCGATGTCCACGCTGGCGCAACATGCCGACATCGTCATCAGCAGCGCGGTGGCAGAAGAGGCCTGCCCGCTGAACCTGGCGCCCACGGCCAGCACCACGGCGCAGATGGCGCTGGGCGATGCACTGGCCGTGGCGCTGCTGGATGCGCGCGGCTTCAAGCCCGATGACTTTGCCCGTTCGCACCCCGGCGGCAGCCTGGGGCGCAAGCTGTTGATGCATGTGCGTGACCTCATGCGCAGCGGTGACGATGTGCCGCGTGTGCCGCCCACGGCACTGATGAACGAACTGCTGCGCGAAATGACCGGCAAGGGCCTGGGTTTCACCGCCGTGGTCGATACCGATGGCAAGCCGGCCGGCATCTTCACCGACGGCGACCTGCGCCGCCTCATAGAAAACGGCGCCGACCTGCTGGTGCTGAGCGCGGCCGAGGTCATGCACCGCAGCCCGCGCCTGGTGCAGGCGGCATCGCTGGCGGTGGATGCCGCCGGGGTCATGGAGCAGCACCGTGTCACCAGTGTCCTGGTGGTCGACGAGAGGGGCTCGCTGGTGGGCGCGCTCAATTCCAACGATCTGATGCGCGCCAAGGTGATCTGAGATGCCCGGGCCCGCACTTCGATTTGCGCCTGAGCTTCTGCTGCAGGCCCAGGGCGGCGGCTTGGGCGTGAAGGCCGCCATCTTCGATGTCGACGGCGTGCTGACCGATGGCCGCCTGTACATCGGCGACCACGGCGAAACCGTCAAGGCCTTCAACACGCTGGACGGCCACGGCCTGAAGCTGCTGGCCCTGGGCGGCATCCTGCCGCTGGTGATCACCGGGCGCGATTCAGCCGCCGTGCGCAGGCGCGTGGCCGATCTGGGCTTGCAGCATGCGGTGTATGGTGCGCACGACAAGGCTGCGGCCGCGCACACGCTGCTCGGCACGCTGCAGTTGCAATGGTCCGAGGTCGCCGCCATCGGAGACGACTGGCCCGACCTTCCCCTGCTGACCCGCGCCGCGTTTGCCTGCGCGCCAGCCAACGCACATGCCGAGGTCAAGGCGGTGGCGCACCATGTCACCACCGCAAGGGGTGGCCATGGCGCGGCGCGAGAGTTCTGCGACCTGCTGTTGATGGCCTGCGGGCGCTACACCTTGCTCTTGCAGCAACAGATGAACACGCTGGACGGCCAGTGAGCCTGCGCACTTGAGCGTCGAACTGCACCTGCCCGACTTGCCGGAGGTGCCCATCTCGCTGGGCCCCGCCGTGGCGGGTCCACCCCGGGTGGCAGCGCCCTGGCACCTGCGGCTGCGTGATGCGCTGTCGTCCTACCTGCCGCTGCTGCTGATGGCTTTGCTGGCGCTGGCCACCTGGTGGCTGGTGAAAAACGCGCCGCGGCCGCAACAGGTGCAGCCCGCGGCCGCGGTGTCCAGCGAACCCGACTACACGATGAGCCAGTTTGCGGTCGAACGTTTCGATGCCAACGGCCGCCTGAAACTGCGCATCGAAGGCGCGAAGCTGCGGCACTTTCCCGACACCGACCGCATCGAGATCGAAAGTGCGCAGATCCGCGCTTATGCCCCCGACGGGCGCGTGACGCTGGCCACGGCGCAACGGGCGCTGGGCAACGGTGACGGCAGCGAGATCCAGCTTCTTGGCGGCGCCGAAGTCACGGCGCAGGACGCCAGCGGCGTGCCGCTGGTCATGCGCAGCGAGTTCTTGCATGCGTTTTTGATCACCGAACGTGTGCAGTCGCACCTGCCGGTGCTGGTGCGCCAGGGCGGCACCGAACTGCGTGCGGCGGGTTTGACTTACGACCACGCAGCGCGCCGGCTCGACCTGAAAGGGCCTTTGCGCGCGGTAATGCCGCCGCGGGCGCAGCCCGCACCCTCACCCGCACCCTCACCCGCACCCGCGCCCGCGCCCGCGCCCGCGGCAGCGCGGCGGCCTGCATCTTCGCCATGAGCGCCGGGCTGGTTTTCATCACCGGCGCGTCCAGCGGCATCGGGCAGGCGCTGGCGGCCCGCTATGCACAAGCCGGCTGGCGACTGGCGCTGGTGGCACGCCGCACTGCTGAGCTGCAGGCCTGGGTGCTGGCGCAAGGGCTGGACGACCGCCGCGCGGCCGTCTACGGCGCCGACGTGGCCGACGCCGACAGCATCATCGCCGCCGCACACGCGTGCATCGCCACGCAAGGCCTGCCGGACGTCGTGATCGCCTGCGCCGGCATCAGCGTGGGCATGGACAGCGCCGAGCGCGAAGACCTGGACGTGATGCGCGACACCTTTGCCGTCAACAACCTGGGCACCGCCGCCACCTTCCACCCCTTCTTGCGGCTGATGCGGCAGCGGCACAGCGGCACGCTGGTGGGCGTGGCCAGTGTGAATGCCATTCGCGGCATGCCAGGCCATGGCGCTTACTGTGCCAGCAAGGCTGCGGTGGTGGCCTACTGCGAAAGCCTGCGCGGGGAATGCAGACGCCAGGGCGTGAAGGTGGTGACGCTGCTGCCGGGCTATATCGCAACGCCGTTGACGGCGGGCAATCCGTACGGCATGCCCTTTCTGATGTCCGCTGCCGACTTTGCCGAGCGTGCCTTCCGGGCCATCGAGGCCGGCAGCAGTTACCGTGTCATTCCCTGGCAGATGGGTGTCGTGGCCAAGGTGCTGCGCCTGCTGCCCAACGCGGTGTTTGACCGGCTGATGAGCGACAGAGGTCGAAAGCCGCGCCGCAACTGATCGCCGCTGCGCCAAGTGGCGACAGCTGGGGAGCCACCAAACAAAAGGCGCCCGAAGGCGCCTTTTTTTGTTGTGGGTGCAGAGGCTGGTCAGTAGCCGCCGCGGCTGCCGCCGCCGCCACTGCCGCCGCCGTAACCACCACCACCACCGCCGCCGCTGCGGCCACCACCACCGCCACCGTAGGGGCTGCGACCGCCGCCGCCACTGCCGCCGCCGCCGTAAGGGCTGCGACCACCGCCGCCGCCAGCACCACCGGTACCGCCGCCACCGCCCCCGTAGCCACCACCACCACCGCCGCCGTAGCCACCGCCACCGCCGCTGCGACCACCACCACCGCCGCCGCCAAAGCCACCCGGGCGCTCTTCACGCGGGCGGGCTTCGTTGACGACGATCGCGCGGCCGTCGACCGGCTGCCCGTTCATGCCGTTGATGGCGGCTTGCGCTTCAGCGTCCGTGCCCATCTCCACAAAGCCGAAGCCCTTGGAGCGGCCGGTTTCGCGGTCCATCATGACCTTGGCCGACGACACATTGCCATATTGAGAGAAGGCCTGGAGCAGCGAATCGTCGCGCACCGAATAGGCCAGATTACCGACGTACAGTTTGTTTCCCACGGGGAGCCCTTAAATGAACCAGATAAACCATGCGGAGCTCAACCCTGCGTGAACCATTCAGACGAAAGGCGCGGCTGCCAGACACAGACCCTCAATTATGGGTCTCGTGCAGGTATGCCTGCAAAGCGCCGTTGCGTCAAGTGTTGTTTTGTCGTCCCCGTGCTAACCCTCGATGTGCCAGGGCGCACGGCAGCGGTGCGTGCCACTGCGCTGCCTCTACCATCGCTTCATGGATCTTCTTAAGCCCCTGATCGCCTTGTTGGCCATCGTCAACCCGATCGGGGTGGTGCCGTTTTTCATCCACTTCACGCAGAATTTTTCGCGAGAACAGCGGCAACGCACCATCCGCATCAGCTCGTTTTCTGCCTTCGTGGTCATTGCCGTCAGTGCGCTGGCAGGCTTGAAGATCATCGAATTCTTCGGCATCTCGCTGGCTTCGTTCCAGGTCGGCGGGGGTTGCCTGCTGCTGCTCAGCGCGCTGGCCATGCTCAACGCGCAGCCGGCAGAAAGCAAACCCAGCGATGTGAGCGACGGCCAGGAAAAGGTGGAC
Source organism: Burkholderiales bacterium (assembly GCA_038204775.1). Taxonomy (GTDB): domain Bacteria; phylum Pseudomonadota; class Gammaproteobacteria; order Burkholderiales; family Burkholderiaceae_C; genus Rubrivivax. The sequence goes on from JBBRCN010000053.1 coordinate 14,339, forward strand.
GCGGGGGCCAGCATCGCCGTCGTGCCGCTGACGATTCCTCTGCTTACCGGCCCTGCCACGATCTCGACGATGGTCATCTACGCCGAAAAGACACGCTTCGTTTGGCAACTGGGCGTTTTGGTGGCGTACGGCGTGGTGATCGCCATCATCACGTACATCGTGTTTTCGGCTTCGGGGCGAATCGCCAAGGTGCTGGGGCGCACGGGCATCGACGTGATGACGCGGTTGATGGGCTTGATATTGGCCGCCATGGCGGTGGAGTTGCTGGCGGACGGGCTGGTGAAGTTGTTTCCGGTGCTGGCCAGCCACGTCGTGCGCTGATGGCTGGGGTGAGCGTTGCACACAGCAAAACCAATGTATGACTATGTGATCGTGGGTGCCGGCACGGCCGGCTGCCTGCTGGCCAACCGGCTGTCGGCCGACAAGACCTTGCGTGTGCTGTTGGTCGAGGCGGGTGGAAGCGACAACTACCACTGGATCCACATCCCGGTGGGTTATCTGTACTGCATCGGCAACCCGCGCACCGACTGGATGTACCAGACCGAAGCCGATGCCGGTCTCAACGGCCGCCAGCTGCGTTATCCGCGCGGCAAGGTGCTGGGCGGCTGCAGCAGCATCAACGGCATGATCTACATGCGGGGCCAAAGCCGCGACTACGACGGCTGGGCCGCGCTGACGGGCGACGACACCTGGCGCTGGGACCACTGCGTGCCGCACTTCAAACGCCACGAAGACCACTGGCGCGGCGGCGATGCGCTGCATGGCAGCGGCGCCGAATGGCGGGTCGAACAGCAGCGCCTGTCGTGGCCCATCCTCGACGCCTTTGCCGCCGCCGCCACCGAAGCCGGCATCCCGGCCACTGCCGACTTCAACCGTGGCAGCAACGAAGGTGTGGGCTACTTCGAGGTCAACCAGAAACGCGGCGTGCGCTGGAACACCAGCAAGGCCTTTTTGCGGCCGGCCAGCGGACGACCCAACTTGCAGGTGCTGACCGCCCACCACGCCACGCGCCTGCTTCTGGACGGCCAGCGGGTGACCGGTGTCGAGCTGCAGCCGGCCGCCGGTGGTGCGCCCGTGCAGGCCCTGGCCGCGCGGGAGGTGGTGCTGTGCGCCGGGGCCCTGGGCACGCCGCAGCTGCTGCAGCTGTCGGGCATCGGCGCCGCTGCGCTGCTGCACGAACACGGCATCGCGCTGCGCCATGACCTGCCTGGCGTCGGCGAAAACCTGCAAGACCACCTGCAGATCCGCGCCGTGTTCGAGGTGCAGGGCACCCGGACGCTGAACGTCATGGCCAACAGCCTGCGGGGCAAGGCCGGCATCGCACTGGAATACCTGTTCAGGCGCAGCGGGCCCATGAGCATGGCGCCGTCGCAACTGGGCGCATTCACCCGGTCGTCGCCGGGCCACGCCTGGCCCAATGTGGAATACCACGTGCAGCCCTTGTCGCTGGACGCTTTTGGCCAGCCGCTGCACCGCTTCAACGCCTTCACAGCCAGCGTGTGCAACCTGAACCCCACCTCGCGCGGTTTTGTGCGCATTGCCTCACCGCGCCCGCAGGATGCGCCGCGCATCCAGGCCCGCTACCTGTCAACGCCCGAAGACCGTCTGGTGGCCGCTGAATCGCTGCGCCTGACACGGCGCATCGCCGCCATGCCCGCCTTGGCGCCTTACCAACCGCAGGAAGTGAAGCCGGGTGTGCAGTACCAGAGCGACGACGACCTGGCGCGGCTGGCCGGCGACATCGGCACCACCATCTTCCACCCCGTGGGCACCTGCCGCATGGGCCGCAGCGGCGAAGCGGGCGCGGTGGTGGATGCGCGCTTGCGTGTGCAGGGCCTGAGCGGCTTGCGCATTGCTGACGCCAGCGTCATGCCCACCATCACCAGCGGCAACACCAATGCACCAACGCTGATGATTGCCGAGCGCGCGGCACAGTGGATGCTGCAGGACGTGCGCGCGGCGGGTTAGTCCGGATACCGGCCGTGGTGTGCATGGTTACATTTCGCCCACTCCCGTTGGATCGTGTGCAAAAGCCCGGTTCTCCGGCGGAGGCCAGAGGAGACGACAGACACAACCCGAAGACCAGCAGTCGGGAACCCCGTTCATCCATTCGACCGGCCGGGCGCTTGGCGCACCAGGCCGGCAGGTTTCACAAGCGCCGCAGTTGGGGCGCTTTTTCTTTGGCTCCGCCGGCCCGTTGTGCCTACGATCGGGTTCCCATTCGTTTTGGCGCCGCCATGTCCGTGAACCCCGAACTGCGCAAACTGGACATCGACATCCCTTCGCAGCCCCAGTCGCTGCTGGAGCTGTCGCTGCTGCTGGCCGAAGATGAAATCAACCTGCAAGCGGCGTCGACGCTGATCGAAGGCGACATGGCGCTGGCTGCTGCCGTGATGAAGGCGGTGAACTCGTCGCTGTACGGCCTGAGGGGGCGCGTGCAAAGTGTGCACCAGGCCATTACCTACCTGGGCATGCGCGAAGTCGCCGCCGTCACCTTCGAGATGGGCCTGCGTGCGGCCTTCCCGCCCACGCCCGAGCTGGACCCCATCTGGCGCCGTGCCGCCTGGCGCGGCATGCTGATGGGCCGCCTGGCGCAGCGCCTGGACCTTGACGGCTGGGCCGCGCACTCGGCCGGGCTCTTTGAAGAGTGTGGCAAAGCGGTGCTCTGGCGCCATGCGCCTGACCACTACCGCGCCATGTTGCGCGCCGCGCCCGGCGACGCCGACCTGGTGATGCTGGAACACACGGGCTTCGGCGTCAGCCACGACGCGCTGGGTGCCGCGCTGTGCGAAAGCTGGGGCCTGGGCGCCGCAGCGGTGTCCAGCGTGCGCCACCACGTGCAGGCGCAAACCAGCGGCGAGTTGCCGCCGCCGCCGGCCAAGCGCACCATCTGCGCGTTGTCGGTACTGGCCCATGCCCTGGAAACTGCGCCCGACACGCTGGACGCCGTGGCGTTGTCGGTGGCGCCACAGGCCGACCTGGAGCCGGCACTGGTGCTGCGCGCACTGCGCCAGGTGCAAGGCCAACTGGAAGAAGCGGCGGCCAACGGCCGACAATGACCGCCTGCGCGGCATCCTGCGTCGCGCGTGAACCGCTGCCTGCCTGAGGAAAGTCCCCTGTCAGGGGCCGCCCGCCTTCGGTACCCTGCGCGCTGATTCCGCAACCGCACAAGCCCGCAAAGGGCGAGGGACCACCATGGCTTCAATCGTTTCCGACGACGCGCTGGCTCTGCAGCGCCTGTACCACTGGGAAAGCACCAGCCCCGACCGCGTGTTGTTCACCCAGCCGCTGGGCGGTGGCCAGGTGGTCACCTACACCTGGCGCCAGGTCATGGACCAGTCGCGCCGCATGGCCGCGCACATGCAGAGCCTGGGCCTGCAGCCTGGCGACAAGGTGGCGCTGCTGTCCAAGAACACCGCGCACTGGCTGATGGCGGACTTTGCGATCTGGATCGGCGGTTTTGTCTCGGTGCCGCTGTACCCCACGCTGGCGGCCGGCACCATCCGCCAGATCCTGGAGCACAGCGAAGCCAAGCTGCTGTTCGTGGGCAAGCTCGACGGCTGGGAAGGCATGAAGCCCGGCATCCCCGCCGGCCTGGCTTGCATCAGCCTGCCGCTGGCACCTTCCGATGCGGCCAAGAGTTACACCACCTGGGACAGCATCATCGCCAAGACCGAGCCCATCAAGGGCAACCCGGTGCGTGATGCCGACGAGCTGGCCACCATCATGTACACCAGTGGCACCACGGGCGCGCCCAAGGGCGTGATGCACAGCTTTGCCACCTTTGCCTGGGGCGTGCAAAGTGGCCTGAAGCGGGTGCCGGCCATCAACAACAGCGCGCGCATGCTGAGCTACCTGCCGCTGTCGCACGTGGCCGAGCGCGCGCTGGTGGAGCACGGTCTCATCGCCACCGGCATGCAGGTCTATTTCGCCGAAAGCCTGGACACCTTCACGTCCGACCTGCAGCGCGCCAAGCCCACGGTGTTTTTCAGCGTGCCGCGCCTGTGGGTCAAGTTCCAGCAGGGCATCAGCGCCAAGATGCCGCCCAAGAAGCTGGACACGATGCTGAAGATTCCCATCCTGGGTGGCATCGTGCGCAAGAAGATCCTCACCGCACTGGGTCTGCAGGAATGCACCTTTGCAGCCGGCGGCGCCGCACCCATGCCGCCCGACCTGCTGCGCTGGTACAACAAGCTGGGCCTGGACCTGGTGGAGGTCTACGGCATGACCGAAAACTGCGGCGTCAGCCATGCCACGCTACCCGGCAAACAACGCCCGGGTACGGTGGGCCTGCCTTATGACGGCGTGCAAAGCCGCCTGGACCCCACCACCAGCGAGATCCAGATGAAAGCGCCCTGCGTCATGCTGGGTTATTTCAAGGAGCCCGAACTCACGCAGCAGACCTTCACCGCAGACGGCTGGCTGAAGACCGGCGACAAAGGTGCGATGGACGGCGAAGGCAACCTCAAGATCACCGGCCGCGTGAAAGACCTGTTCAAGACCAGCAAGGGCAAGTACGTCGCGCCCGCGCCCATCGAGGACAAGCTGGTCATGCACAACGCCATCGAGGCCTGCTGCGTGACGGGGGCCAACCTGGGCCAGCCGCTGGCGCTGGCGATGTTGAACATCGACGCCGCCAAAAAGGCCGGCACCGCCGAAGGCAAGGCCGAGCTGGAAGCCACGCTGGCCGCGCACATCAAGGCCATCAACGAAACGCTGGACCCGCATGAGCAGCTGGACTGCCTGGTGGTCACGGCCGAAGCCTGGACGGTGGACAACGACCTCATCACGCCTACCTTCAAGGTCAAGCGCAACCGCATCGAAGACCTGTTTGCGAAGAACTACGACGCCTGGGTCGGCATGCGCAAGAAGGTCATCTGGTATAGGGCTTGACCACCCCCGGAGCGGCTTTGCCGCTCCCCTTTGAGGGGGCAAAACGCTGGCGGCCCGGCAGAGCCGGTTCCGCGGCGTTTCCTCCCGGAGGGCGCTGGCTGCGCCCTGCTTCGTCAGCGTGAGGCTGCGGACGCTGCGGCAGCGGCTGCGGCCGCCGCCTCTGCCGCCGCCGCCGCGTTGCCGCTGGGCGTGTTCACGATCACGCCGGGGCCGATGGGAATTTCATCGGACAGCGCCATGCCGGTGACGAAGTGACGCGTCTCGCCGAAGCAGCTGGTCGGCAGGCCCACTTTTTCCTCGTAGTGCAGCGCCACGCGCTTGCCGATGCTGGTGGCGATCTGTTGGGCCACCTTGTCGTCGCGCACCGTGAAATAAAACTTCTCGGCCGTGCTGCCGGGCAGTGACACCTGGGCCAGTTCGCCTTCCCAGGTCTTGCACAGCCAGCCCTTGTTGGACAGTTTTTGCACCCAGCCTGCCCTCTCGCCGGTGGAGTAGCTCCATTGCAGGGCGACCCAGAGCCAGGCGGCCAGCAACGCGGCAATCACCATGATCGGCAGGACGAAGAGCTTGAACATGGTGGCGGCGGACTCAGGCTGAGAGGGGCGGATTATCGGCCGCGAGCCAGACCAGTTCAGCCGCTGCCAGGTCTTCGAGTGCGCTGCCCACACTCTTGAAGAGCGTGGTTTCTTCGCCGCTGCGGCGCCCCTGGGCCTGCCCCCGGCACAGCTGGGCCAGCGTGCCTTGCAAATTGGCGGGCAGAAAGTGGCCTTCGCTGACGGCTTGCAGCACATCGCCGGCCTTGGCCAGTGCTTCTTCGGTGTCGACAAAGACGCGGCTGCGCGCCAGGCAGGCGCCGTCGGCTTCGCGCATGGTGGGGGTGAAGCCGCCGATAAGGTCGAGGTGGGTGCCAGGGGCCAGCCAATCGCCGTGCACCAGCGCCTGTGTGGCCATCGTCGCGCAGCTCACGATGTGGGCCTGGCGCACAGCGGTTTGCAGATCGACCACCGCGCTCGCCTCGAAGCCTTCGTCGCACAACTGATGCGCCAGAGCGCGGGCTGCTTCGGGTCGCCGCGCCCACACTTCCACGCGGTTCAAGTCCGGTCGCACGCTGCGCATCGCCTCAGGCAAGAGCGCGGCGACGCGGCCTGCGCCCACCAGCAGCAACCGGCTGGCGTCTTCAGGCGACAGGAAGCTGGCGGCCAGGGCCGAAGCGGCGGCCGTGCGGCGCGCAGTGAGTTCGCTGCCGTCCAGCACCGCCAGCGGCACGCCGGTGCTGGCGCTGAAGAGCGCATAGCTGGCGTGCACACCCGGCAGACCCAGCGCGGCGTTGCCCGCAAAGATGGTCACCGTCTTCACGCCCAGGCAGCCGCCTGCACGCCAGGCCGGCATCAGCAGCACGGTGCCGGCCTCGTTAATGGTGTGCGGGTGACGTGTGGGCACCTCGCAGCCGTCGATGAACGCCTGCCGCAACGCGGCCAGCAGTGCCGGCCAGGGCAGCGCCTCGCGGACGGCTTGGGCGTTGAAATGCAGCAAGTGCGAGTTCGGCAAGTGCGGGTGCAGCAAGTGCGGGTGCGGCAAGTGCGGGTGCAGCAAGCGAAGGTTCGCGATCGGTTTGCTGCTGCGCGGTGACGTGACGCGCCTACTTGGTGTTGGCCTTGAAACTGGTGAACATGCGCGTCTGCACCCGCCGGATGTCCTGCGGCACGGCGTCGGGCGTGGTGAGCTTCTTGATGTCGGCCGCACCCGGGAAGATGGTCGGGTTTTCGGCCACGTCCTTCTTGACGAACTTCTTCGACGCCAGGTTGGGGTTGGCGTAAAACACCTTGTTGGTCAGGCTGGCGTGCACCTCGGGCTGCAGGATGTAGTTGATGAACAGGTGCGCGTTCTTGACGTTCTTGGCGTCCTTGGGGATGGCCATGGTGTCGAAGAACAGTGTGCCGCCGCTGGGCGGGATGAGCGCCCGGATGTCATGGCCGCTCTTGGTTTCGATGGCACGTGCGCGGGCGATGTTGATGTCGCCCGAATAACCCATCACCACGCACAGCTGGCCAGCAGCCATGTCATTGATGTAGCCCGATGAGGAGAAACGCGTGATGAAGGGGCGCGCCGCCTTCAGCACGTCGCGCGCGGCGTCGTAGTCCTTGGCGTTCTTGCTGTAGGGCTCTTTGCCGACGTAGATCATCGCCACCGGCATCACTTCGCTGGCCGAGTCCAGCACGTTGATGCCGCAGCCTTTGAGCTTGGCGGCGTACTCGGGCTTGAAGATCAGGTCCCAGGCGTTGGCGGGCATCGGCATGTTGCCCAGCGCCGCTTTCACCTTGCCGACGTTGATGCCCACCGTGACGTAGCCCCACAGCCAGGTCACCAGGTGTTCGTTGCCGGGGTCGATGCCGGCCAGCTTTTCCAGCAGCGCGGGGTCGAGGTTGGCCCAGTTGCCGAGCTGGCTGCGGTCCAGTTTCTGGTACAGGCCGCCCTGGATCTGCGTCTTGGCGAAGTGCGCGCTGGGCACCACGATGTCGTAACCGGTCTTGCCGGCCACCAGCTTGGCTTGCAGGATTTCGTTGTTGTCGTAGTTGTCGTAGCGCACCTTGATGCCGGTGGCTTTTTCGAAGTTCTTGATGGTGTCGTCGGCGATGTAGTCCGACCAGTTGTAGATGTTCAGCACCTTGGGCTCGGCGGCCTGGGCCCACGCGGGTGCGGTTGCGGCCAATGAGGCAGCGGCAAGGCCCAGCGCGACGATCGTGCGGGCCACAGGGGTGGATTGCGACATGGCGGGGGCTTCCTTCAAGGGTTGCTCAAGATCCATCAAAAGCGGCAAGAACCGGACCAGTCGGGATTGTGGCCGAGCGCCCCTGGGCTCGTTTCAGCTGGGGTTGAGCGGCGCTCACAATGCCGGTCACCATTTGCTGGCAACGTCTGCCTGGAGCTGAACCCATGACCGTCCTGATCCTTGGCCTGGTGCTGTTCCTGGGTGTGCATTCGGTGCGAATTTTTGCTGACGACTGGCGCACCGGCATGCGCACGCGACTGGGCGAAAACGCCTTCAAGGGCGTCTATTCGGTGCTGTCGCTGGCCGGGCTGGTGCTCATCGTCTGGGGCTACGGCCTGGCGCGCCAGCAGCCGGTGCTGTTGTGGGTGCCGCCCGTCTGGACGCGCCACGTGGCTGCGCTGCTCACGATCCCGGCTTTCGTGATGCTGGCGGCGTCGCAGGTGCCGGGCAACAGCATCAAGGCGCGCCTGAAACACCCCATGGTGCTGGGCGTGAAGGTGTGGGCCCTGGCCCATTTGCTGTCCAACGGCATGCTGGCCGACGTGGTGCTGTTTGGCAGCTTCCTGGTCTGGGCGGTGTTGAGCTTTCGGGCTGCGCGCGGGCGTGACCGTGTATCGGGCGCTGTCCCCGCGCCGGGCCGCATGGGGCCCACGGTCGTGGCCGTGGCCGGCGGGCTGCTGGTCTGGGCTGTCTTTGCGTTCTGGGCGCACGGTTTCTTGATCGGCGTGCGGCCTTTCGGTTGATCGGCTGAGCCCCCCCCGACCGGGGGCCATCGATCGGGGGGCGGGTGTGTGGGCCCCCTTCATTCCCGCCGTTTGGCGATGGTTCAGACGCCGGTGGCAGCCGAGCATGAGGCCCTGTTCTTCCAGGAGCCCGCCATGTTTCAGCTGCTGTCGCGTTTTTCTTCGCGTCTTTTGTCGCGTTCACTGTCCAAGTTCCCTTGGATCGCACCTTGGTGCAATTCCTTGGGCCTGCAAGGTCCACGGCCCCGGCGCACGGCCACCAGGCGCCCGCCAGAGCCGGCTGGCGAAGTCGATGGCGAAAGCGAGCCGGTGACGCCAGCTTGCGGCTGGTTCGATTCCAGCCATGAGCTTGAACAGGGCCTGATGGTGTGCGAACACGGCAACGACAGCGCCGGTGCGGCGATGGCGACGGCGATGGCGATGGCGCCGCTGGCCGACTGGCTGGACTTCGAGTTGCGCGGCTGGCGCGGTGCAGACGCACAGTTTCAAGGCGCTGCGTCGCCACAGGCATGATGTCGTTCCCGGCCTTCACGGGCTCACGCAGACCACACGATGAAACGAACTGGGATGGCGCCGCGGACGCGGTGGATGGCGATGTCGCTGTTGCGCACGCCAGTGGGTGCGCTGCTGCTGTGCACCAGCCTGCTGCTGGCGGCTTGCGGCGGCGGCACCGACCGCACCAAGTCACAGCTGCGCCTGGTGCATGCCAGCTCGGGCTACGCGCAGCTGGACCTGCGTGTTGACGAGCAGTTGCGCCAGGGCGGTGTGACGTACGGCAGCAGCGCCAGCTACGTCGAAGTCGACCCCGACGACACCGCCACCACCGTCTCCAGCTCAGGCTCGGCCACCGCACTGCTCAGCTTCACGCCTGCGCTGGCGGCCAAGAAACACTACACCGTGCTGGCCTACGGCGCGGCGGGCGTGCTGCGCCACGTGCTGCTGGACGACAACACGTCCGCGCCCGACAGCGGGCGCGCCTTGCTGCGTGTGTTGAATGCGGCGGCCGATGCCGGCGCGGTGGACATCTACCTGACGGGCAGTGACGAAGCGCTGAGCGCTGCCGTGCCGGTGCAGTCCGGCGCCAGCTTTGGCGAGTTGGGTGGCTGGATCACCGTCAACAGCGCCAACTGGCGCCTGCGTGTCACGGCGGCCGGCAGCAAGACCGACGTGCGCCTGGACGTGCCTGTGCTGGCCCTGCCCAGCCGCCACGTGACAACACTTGTGCTGACGCCCGGCGCGCGCAATGCATCGGGTCTGGAAGACGGCGGCGGGCTGCTGTCGGGCGCGCTGGCCGTGGCGCAGCAGGGCGCCGTCACCCGCGAAGACGCACGCCACGCCCGTGTGCGTCTGGCGGCTGTGGTGGCCGACAGCGGCAGCGTCGCGGCCAGCGTGGGCACGCTGACACTGGGCGCCGGGGTCGGGTCGCCTGCCCTGGCCGGCTACCAGTTGCTGGCCACGGGTTCTGCGGCTGTGACCGTCAGCGTCAACGGCTTGCCTGTGGCCAGCCCGGCCTTCACGTTGCGCGCGGGCCGCGACTACACGCTGATGGTGCACGGCTTGCTGGCCGCGGCGCGGGTGAGCTGGATCGAAGACGACAACCGCCTGCCCAGCGACGCCAGCCGCACCAAGCTGCGGCTGATCAACGGCCTGGCAGAAACTGCAGGCACGCTGGCCATGACGCTGGACTTCAATCCGGTGGCCGACAGCGTGGGCGTCGGCACGGCGTCGGCCTATGCCAGTGTCGCGCCCACCACGGGCGGCGGCACAGACGGCGCGCTGTCCGTCACCGCGCCGGGTCTGCCAGTGCCGGTGTTCTCTGCCCGTGACCAGATCCTGCAGCCGGGCAGTGTGTACAGCGTGTTTCTGGTGGGGCGGCAGGCGGCGGCGGTGGGCATCGTGCGCAAGGACCGGTAGCAAGCTTGCAAGCGCGACTTCAAGCGCGAATTGATTCGCGACTTCATTCGCGACTTCAAGCGCAGCCTCAGGCCAGGTTGCCGGCCTGGAAGTCCTGCACCGCCTGCACGATTTCCTGCTGCGTGTTCATGACGAAGGGGCCGTGCTGCGCAATCGGTTCCTTCAGCGGCTGGCCGGCGATCAGGATGGCCTGCGCGCCTTCGGGCCCGGCCTGCAGTACCGTGCCCTGACTGCCGGGTGTGTTGGCCAGGATAGCCATGCGCTGCCGCCGCACCAGGGTGTCGGCCACCGTCAGTTCACCGCGGTAGACGTAGACAAAGGCGTTCAGGCTGGCGGCCAAAGGCTGGTGGAAGGTGGCGCCGGGCGCCAGCAGCACGTCCAGGTACAGCGGCTCGGTCACCTCGCGCTGCATGGCGCCGGTCACGCCGTGGGTGTTGCCGGCGATCACACGCACCCGCGCGCCGTCACCGTGCCATTCGGGCACTTCATGGCTGGCGATGTCGCGGTACCAGGGCTCGCGCATTTTGCTGTGTGAGGGCAGGTTCAGCCAGAGCTGAAAGCCTTCCATCGCACCGTCTTCCTGCTCGGGCATTTCGCTGTGGATGACACCGCGGCCGGCGGTCATCCACTGCACGCTGCCGGGCACCAGCAGGCCTTCGTTGCCGGCGCTGTCGCGGTGGCGCATGCGCCCTTGCAGCATGTAGGTGACGGTCTCGAAGCCGCGGTGCGGGTGGTCCGGAAAGCCGCCGATGTAGTCGCCCGGGTTGTCGGTGCCGAAGGCGTCCAGCATCAGAAAGGGGTCCAGCCGGCGCTGCAGGTCTTGTGTCAGCACGCGCACGAGCTTGACGCCGGCGCCGTCGCTGGTGGCTTGGCCTTGCACCAAGCGCTCTACGCGGCGCAGGGCGGTGATGGGGGATGATGTGGTGTTGGTGGTGGCGTCCATGCACAGACTGTAGCCAGCCCGCCAGCGCCCTGGGTTGCGCGGGCTTGAACGCCACGTTCAAACCGCCATCAGATGCGCGTGGGTGGTAATCTGAAGCGCCCTGAGTTCCTTGAAGCGCTCGCGCAGGAGACATTGATGAAAGCAGTCTGGAAAGGCACCGTCGTTGCCGAGAGTGACGACACCGTGGTCGTCGAAGGCAACCACTACTTCCCGGCCACGGCGCTGGACCCGAAGTTCCTGCTGCCCAGCAACACCAAGACGATGTGCTCGTGGAAGGGACAGGCCAGCTACCACACGCTGTTTGTCGATGGCGACTCCAACCCCGACGCGGTCTGGTACTACCCCGACCCGAAGGACGCCGCCGCCCAGATCAAGGGCCGCGTGGCGTTCTGGAAGGGTGTGCAGGTGGTGGAGTAAGGGCAGCAGACCCTCTGGGCGATGCAGGCCGCCACCGAACTGGCAAAGGCGCTGGGCACGCGACATCGCACCCGACTGCGTGAGATGTGGCGCAGCGCCGGCTGGCCGTGTCGCGACGCGGTGGAGCTGGACCTGCTGGCCGCCGGCTTGCTCGACAGCCACCGCGACGGCGACGGACGGGAAACGCTGCACCCCAGTCCTGCTGGGCTGGCGTGGCTGGCGGCCGCACGCCGGCGCGCCCAAGCAGGTCTGGACGCCCACGAAGCGCTTGTCGAACATGTTGCGCGCGAGATGCAGCGAGCCGGGCGCATCACCTGGCGCAGGCTGGCGCTGCGTGCGCCCCTGGCGCAGGAGGATGGCCGCACCTCCTGGGTGATGGCCATGCCGGATGTGTTTTCGATCCGCCACACCACGGTCGAGGACTACGTGGAGCCCGTGGTGCACGAGATCAAGGTCAGCCGGGCCGACTTGTTGGCCGACCTGAAGCGGCCTGCCAAGGGCCAGGCCTACCTGGCGCTGGCCAGTCAGTGCTGGTACGTCGTGCGCGAGGGCCTGTGCGACCCCGACGAGCTGCCGGCCTGCTATGGCCTCTTGCTGGCGCGCGACGAGGCTGGGCAGCAGCGCCTGGACGTGGTGCGCCCAGCGCCGCGGCGGCCCATGAAACCTGGCCTGGCGCTGTGGATGGCGCTGGCGCGCGCGGCAGCCGAGCCGGCACCTGAAGACTGCGGCCAGGACGGCCTGATGCCGGCCGATGTTCCGACTGACCGGCGGGCCCACTCGGCGACGCCGTCGCGATGAGTGCCCCGCCGCCGACATCGCCCCGCTGGTGGGCGCGCTGGTGGGCGCGCTGGTTCGGGGGCAGTGCGCCTGGCGCAGCGCAGCGGCCCAGTCAACCGCCAGTGGCTGCGCCAACCGTGCAGCCGTCCTCGCCAAACGGCGCCTTGAGGCGTCCGCTGGTTGGCCGAGATGGGCGGGTCGCCGCCTTCGAATGGCTGCTGGCAGGTTTGAATCGCAGGCCCGAGCAGGAGGTACTGGCGTTGCTGGCGGCAATCGGTGCCGCACCACGACCTGGGCTGCTGACGTTGCCGCAGTCATGGCTTGACAGACCCTCCGTGTTCAGCGCCTTGCCCTCGGGCTTGTGGCTCCTGCTCGACGGCCCGGTCGATGCGGACCTGGCCCGTGCCCTGCGCGCCCGGGGCCTGCGTCTGGGTGAGCCCGACGGGCTACCCACGGCCAGCCGGCAGATCGACTTCATCGTTGCCACTGCTTCAGGCGGCGGGCTCGAAACCTTGCTGCTGTCGGCGCAGCGCTGGCGCGAAGCGCAGCCCCGGGTTCAGATGGTGGCGCTGGGGCTCACCGCCGCAGGCGACGTGGAGCAGCTGCTGGCGCAGGGCTACCACCGCGCCGGCGGCCTGCTCGGCCGCAGCAGCGCGCCGCCTGCGCCGCGGCCGCTGGGTGCCGAGGCGCACCGCATCTGCGACTTGCTCAACCGCCTGTCCAGTGACGCCGACACCGCGACGCTGGCCGAGGCGGTGCGTGGTGATGTGGCACTGGGTTACCGCTTGCTGCGCTACGCCAACAGCCCGAGCATCGGCCTTGTGCGGCCGGTGGAATCGGCCGAGCAGGCGATCGCCGTGCTGGGCCGGCGCGAGCTGACACGCTGGCTGCAGGTGCTGCTGCTGTCGGCCGCAGCCTCGCGCCCGGCGCAGCGCGCGCTGCACGAACACACGCTGGTGCGGGCGCGCCTGCTGGAAGGCTTGGCGCGCCGCCGCGGCGAGCCGGAGCCTGGCGCCTTTTTCACGCTGGGGATGCTGTCGATGCTGGAAATGCTGCTTCAGCTGCCACTGTCCACTGCACTGGCACCCCTGCGGCTGCGTGCGGAGATTCAGCAGGCGCTGTTGCAGCGGCAAGGGCCTTGGTCGCTGCAGCTGGAGTTGTTGGACGCGCTCGATGACCCCGATGAATCGCGGGCCTGGCGGGCGGCAGCAGGGCTCGGCCAGGCGGAGTGCTTGACGGAAGAAGTGGCGGCGGCCTGGGCCTGGGCGGCCGGCGTGGATGCGGGAGGCTGAAGAAATCGAAGCCCAGAGCTTCGCAAGCGGTCCTTCAGAAAGAGATGAGCCAAGGGGCAGCTGGGTTCGCCCTCATCGCCGGGCGGTGAGAGCTGAGCCCTTGGTTGCAGTCATCGGGCGCACCAATGAAAAGGCCCGTCATGGACGGGCCCTTTCATGATGCCGGATGCCGGATGCCGGCAGCTGGTGATCAGTCGGCTTGCTTGCGCAGGGCAAACAGCTTGCGGCGGCGCGTGGTTGCCACGCCCAGCAGTGCCATCCCGGCCAGTGCCAGGGAACCGGGTTCGGAAACCGAGCCGCCGGTGCCACCAGGGCCGCA
>JBBRCN010000054.1:0-28230 GCA_038204775.1 Burkholderiales bacterium
GGTCGACCTCGTCGTGGCGTTCGACGGTGGGTGGGCGGCGTGGCTGGTGCCCTTGGCTGCAGCTGCCTGTCTTCTGTATCACGCGTGGTGGATCACGCCATACACCCGGTTGTTCCCGCTGGAAGTGAAAACCGCGGCGGCAGCAGACGGTGGCGACGTGCTGCGGGTGATGGTGTCCAACGTGCTGATGTCCAACCGCAACGCCCAGGCCCTGCTGCACCTGGTGGAAACGCATCGGCCGCATGTGCTGGTGACGCTGGAGTCGGACGACTGGTGGCAAGAGCAGCTCGACACGTTGAAGGCGGACTATCCCTTCACCATCCAGTGTCCGCTGGACAACCAATACGGCATGCATGTTTACGCCCGGTTGCCGCTGGAAGGCAGCCGTGTGGATTTTCTCGTCCAGGACGACGTGCCGTCGATGCACACAGGCATTCGCATGCCCGGTGGACAGGTCGTGCAGGCGCACTTCGTGCATCCCGCACCACCATCGCCGACGGAAAACGATGCATCCACCGAGCGTGACGCCGAACTGTTGACGGTGGCCCGTCGCGTGGCTGGTGCAGCGGCGCCGGTCATCGTCACCGGGGACCTCAATGACGTGGCGTGGTCGCGCACCACGCGCCAGTTTCGCAAACTGAGCCATTTGCTGGACCCACGCGTCGGTCGCGGCATGTTCAACACCTTTCATGCCGGTCACTGGTTCTTGCGCTGGCCGCTGGACCACATCTTCCACAGCGACCACTTCACGTTGCGCAGCATCCGCCGCTTGCCGTCGATCGGATCAGACCATTTCCCGCTGCTGACCGAGTTGATGCTGACCCCAAGCGCGTCGAGCGAACAGCAGGCGCTAGGCGCAGGCGGTTGAACAACGGGACTGGCCTGAACAGTACCCGTCCGCCTGCATCACCGGGGAATCATGCCCGGACTGGGGTCACCTTCTGGCACCGCGCGCCAAGGGGCGCCCTGACGGCGAACCGCGGGTCGTGCACCAGGTCCGGCGGACAGCACCGAGGCACGCCCCGCAGACCCGGCGACCACTGCCGGACAGAAACCGGTCTCGGCCGCCGTGCGGGCGGCGTTCATCAGCGGGTCGCCACCGCCGCCTGCCGGAGCGCTGAAGTTTTCGGCGACTTCGCAGGTGGGTGCAAAGCCATCGAAGTAGCGGCCTTCGTTGCGCTGGTTCACGCTTTCGAAGTTGATCACGCTGTAGGTGCGGCCACAGGCCGAGGTGGGCAGTGAACCCACCGGCTTGCCGCAACTGGCCTCGCCGATGGCCACCACCTCGACCCCGGCGCCGCGCAGGCCGTTGATGAGCTGTTCGCTGGCAGAGCAGGTGCGCCGTCCCATCAGCACAAACACACGCGGCAGGTTCAGCGCCGAGAGCTGCACCGTGAAGGGGTAGCTCAGGTTGTTGCTCGCACGTTTGTCGTTGTACAGCAGCGAGGCGTAGTTCACGCCGGTAGCGCGCGAGCCCGCCACGTAGGACGCGAGCGTGGCACCGGTGGACACCAGGCCGCCGCCGTTGTAACGCAGGTCCAGCACCAGGTCTTGCACGGATTCGGCGCGAAAGCGTGCGAAGGCCGTTTCCAGCGGCGCCAGCGCCTGCGAAACCATGTCCTTCACCGCCACATAGCCCAGGCGCCGGCCGCCCGCAGTCGTCACCACCATGGTGCCACTGACCGGCGTCAGGCTGAACACTTCAGCGCGCAGGCTGAAGCTGCGGTCCACCCCGCCCTGGCGCAGGGTCAGGTCCAGGGTGTTGCCCACTTCCGCCGGCGTGAGCGCAGCAAAGTCTTCGGCGGCAATCAATTCGCTGACCGGGCGGCCGTTGACGGTGAGCACACGGTCGCCACGCTGCACCCCGGCACGCGCTGCGGGCGACAGGGGTTCGATGTGGCGCACGAACAGCGGCTTGGTGCCGTCGCGGTCCAGTTCAAGTGCCGCCACCGACAGGCCAAAGCCCAACGTCGCGCCATCGCCGAAAAAGCGGTTGAAGGACTCGGTGGGCTGGCTGCCGCTGTAGCGGTCACTGGGAAAGTCGGGGCTGCTGCCGGTGTAGAGCAAGGCGTCGAAGTAGCCCTGCACGTCGGCGTAGACGCTGGCGTCGGGGCGCGGTGACAGGCGGTACCAGAAATACCACTCGTTCATGTAGTCGCCCAGCCAGGCCTGGTGCTCCTGCACCGTGCACACCGTGGGCGCAGGGCTGCTGCCGCCACCGCCGCCGCCGCCACCACAGGCTGCCAACAGCAGCGGCATCAGGCAACCGGCCACCGCATTGCGGCGCAGCGGATTTGATTTCCGGACCATGTCGTGTTCTCCCACTGAAAGCCAGGTGGTCGAGGCAAGAGCGCTGATTCAGCGCCGAAACAGCGCCAAATCAGCGCCCAGACTGCGCCCAGACTGCGCTGAAAGGCCGCCACCTACAATTCAAACCCGTCCCGCAACGCTTGCGTTGACACGGTCTGCACCCATTGACGGGCCGCCTTTGTATCGCTTTGTCCTGACGCCGACCGGTGGCAGGACTTCTTTGGATCGTCGTTGCCATCATGACCGAGCTTGCCAAGTCCTTCGAACCCGCCGCCATCGAGTCGCGCTGGGGCCCCGTCTGGGCCGCCGCTGGCGCCGCGGCGCCGACGCTGGACCCGGCCAGGCCATCCTTCAGCATCCAGTTGCCGCCACCCAATGTGACAGGCACGCTGCACATGGGCCATGCGTTCAACCAGACCATCATGGACGCGTTGACGCGCTACCACCGCATGCGCGGTTTCAACACCTTGTGGGTGCCGGGCACCGACCATGCCGGCATCGCCACGCAAATCGTGGTGGAACGCCAGCTGCAAGACGCGGGCTTGTCGCGTCACGACCTGGGGCGCAAGAACTTCGTGGCCCAGGTCTGGGACTGGAAACAAACCAGCGGCGCCACCATCACCAACCAGATGCGCCGCATGGGCGACAGCGTGGACTGGAGCCGCGAGTACTTCACGATGGACGAGAAGCTCTCGACCGTCGTCACCGAAACCTTCGTGCGCCTGTTTGACGAAGGCCTCATCTACCGCGGCAAGCGCCTGGTGAGCTGGGACCCGACGCTGAAAAGCGCGGTGTCCGACCTGGAGGTGGAAAGCGAAGAAGAAGACGGCTTCCTGTGGCTGATCCGCTATCCGCTGGAAGACAACGGCGTCAGCGGCAGCGGAAGCGGCAGCGTGGTGGTCGCCACCACCCGGCCCGAGACCATGCTGGGTGACACCGCCGTCATGGTGCACCCAGAAGACGAGCGTTATGCCGCGCTGGTGGGACAGCGTGTCATGCTGCCGCTGTGCAACCGGCCGATTCCGGTCATCGCCGACGCCTATGTCGACCGCGAGTTTGGCACCGGCGTCGTCAAGGTCACACCCGCGCACGACGCCAACGACTACGCCGTGGGTCAGCGCCACGGCTTGGCCATGATCGGCGTGCTGGACCTGGACGCGAAGATCAACGACCAGGCGCCCGAGGCCTACCGCGGCCTGGACCGCTTCGTGGCGCGCAAAAAAGTCGTGGCTGACCTGGATGCCCTGGGCCTGCTGGTCGAGACCAGGAAGCACCGCCTGCAGGTGCCGCGCTGCGCACGCACCGGCCAGGTGGTGGAACCCATGCTCACCGACCAATGGTTCGTGGCCGTCAACAAGGCCGGCGCTGACGGTGTGAGCATTGCCGAGAGAGCGCGCCGCGCGGTCAGCACAGGCGAAGTGCGCTTCGTGCCCGAACAGTGGGTCAACACCTACAACCACTGGATGGACAACCTGCAGGACTGGTGCATTAGCCGCCAGCTGTGGTGGGGCCACCAGATCCCGGCCTGGTACGGCACAAGCGGTGAACTGTTCGTGGCGCGGTCGGAAGAAGAAGCGCGCGCCCGCGCCACCGCGGCCGGCTACAGCGGCGCGCTGACACGCGACGAAGACGTGCTGGATACCTGGTACTCGTCGGCGCTGGTGCCTTTTTCCACGCTGGGCTGGCCCGAGAAGACCATCGAGCAGCAGCTGTTCCTGCCCAGCACGGTGCTGGTCACCGGCTTCGACATCATCTTCTTCTGGGTCGCCCGGATGATCATGATGACCACGCACTTCACGCGAACCGCCGATTGCCCACAGGGCAAGGTGCCCTTCCAGGACGTCTACATCCACGGCCTGGTGCGCGACGCGCAAGGCCAGAAGATGAGCAAGAGCGAAGGCAATGTGCTGGACCCGGTGGACCTGATCGACGGCATCGAACTCGGGCCGCTGCTGGACAAGCGCACCACCGGCCTGCGCAAGCCCGAGACCGCACCCCGTGTGCGCAAGCAGACCGAAAAAGAATTCCCGGCCGGCATACCCGCGTTCGGCGCCGACGCGCTGCGTTTCACCATGGCCAGCTACGCCACGCTGGGCCGCAACATCAACTTCGACGCCAAGCGCTGCGAGGGCTACCGCAACTTCTGCAACAAGCTCTGGAACGCCACCAAGTTTGTGCTGATCAATTGCGAGGGCAAGGACTGCGGGCTGAAAGAACACAGCAAGGCCGAATGTGCCCCGGCTGTCACCGACGGTGACGGCCGGCTCGTCCAAGCTGCCGGACCTTTCCACGGGTACATGAAGTTTTCGATGGCCGACCGCTGGATCAGCGGTGAACTGCAGCGCGTGCAAGCCGCGGTGGCCCAAGGCTTTGCCGACTACCGCCTGGACAACGTGGCCAGCGCGCTCTACAGCTTCGTTTGGGATGAGTACTGCGACTGGTACCTGGAAATCGCCAAGGTGCAGATCGCACAGGGCTCTGAAGCCGAACAGCGTGCCACGCGCCGCACCTTGATCCGCACGCTGGAAACGGTGCTGCGCCTGCTGCACCCGGTGGCTCCCTTCATCACCGCCGAGTTGTGGGAAACGGTGGCCGTGGTGGCCGGCCGCAAGACGGCTGGCTCTGCCGACAGCGTGGTCACCGCCACCTACCCGCAGGCGCAGCTGGAGAAAGTGGACCCGGCGGCTGACGAATGGATGGCGCGCCTGAAAGCCGTGGCCGCCGAGATTCGCCGCCTGCGCAGCGAGATGAGCCTGCCGCCGGGCGAACGTGTGCCGCTGCTCACCGTGGGCGACGAGACCTTCGTGCGCAGCGCCACACCCGTGTTGCAGGCCCTGGCGCGGCTGGCCGAGGTGCGGCCTTCACCCGATGAAGCGGCTTTTGCGGCCGCCACCCAAGCCGCGCCCGTGGCCGTTTGCGGCAGCCTGCGTCTGGCGCTGCACGTGCAGGTGGATGTGGCGGCCGAGTCGGCGCGGCTGGACAAGGAAATCACCCGTCTGCAGGCCGAGATCGTGAAGGCCGACGCCAAACTGGGCAACGACAGCTTCGTCGCCCGCGCACCGGCTGCGGTGGTGGGCCAGGAACGTGCGCGCCTGGCCGACTTCAGACAGGCTTTGTCACGCCTGCAGGACCAGCGGGCCCGGCTGGTGGCTGTTGTGACCTGAGACGCGGCGACGGCGCCTGGCGCAATACGGCGTCGATGCGCTCGGCCACCACCCAGGCGCTGCGCAGGCGCGATTCGCGGGTGGTGCTGGCCACGCGTGGCGTGACCTGCAGCGTGTCGATGTGGCGCAAGGGCCGGCCTGGGTCCAGCGCACCCGGGGCCAGGCTGTCCAACCAGGCGGCGGCCAGCGGGCCTTCGCGCAACGCCAGGGCCAGCGCCTGTTCGTCGAAGATGGCCGAATGGGCCAGGCTCACGATCACCTGATTGGGCTTGGCCGCCGAGAGCAGTCTTTCGCCGAACAGGCCGCCGAAGCGCGCGTAGTGGGTCAGCAGCACACATACCGCGTCGCTGTCGCGTACCAGGTCCAGCAGGCCCACGGGCCGCAGGCCCGTGCGTGCCCAACCGGGGTCGCTGGCATGCAGGCCCGGGTCGTAGCCCAGCACCTGCGCACCGAAGGCCGTGAGCAGCCGCACCAGGCATTCGCTGCTGGGCGTGATACCAACAATGCCCACCACGCTACCGCCCAGTTCGCGCCCCACCAGCAGGCCATCGTCGCTGACGATGGGTACCCGCCGCATCAGGGTCAGCAAAGCGCCGATGACAAATTCAGCCTCGGCGGCGGCGCTGGCGCTGCCGGCCCGGGCCACTTCAACCCCCGCTCGGGCACAGGCGTCGAGGTCGATGTTCTCGGCACCGGCTGACACACGACCCAGCACGCGCAGGTGGGGCGCGTGCCACAGCAGGCTGGCATCCACCGTCACTGCGGGCGGCAGGATGGCGGCGCGGGCCGTGGACAGCGCAGCCCGAAAGGCCATGGGCTCGCTGGCCAGTTCAGGCGCAAGGCGCACGAGGTGACGCCCGGCCAGCCACTGCTGGACGTCGTCATGCACCGGCTCGACGATCAATACATCCATCAGTGCGGGCGGCAATGTGTCATGGAATACGCGGGTGTCCACATGCCAGAATCGGCTTGAGTCCACCCATTCTGAAGCCCCATGCCCATCAACAAGGCCATTTTCCCGGTCGCAGGTCTCGGCACCCGCTTTCTTCCTGCCACCAAGGCGCAGCCCAAAGAGATGCTGCCGGTGGTGGACAAACCCCTGATCCAGTACGCCGTGGAAGAGGCCTATGCGGCCGGGGTGCGCGAAATGATCTTCGTCACCGGCCGCCACAAGCGGCCGATCGAAGACCACTTCGACATGACCTACGAGCTGGAAGTGGCCTTGGCCCAGTCCAACAAACAAGACCTGCTGGACGTGGTGCGCAGTGTCAAGCCCGACGACATGGAGTGCATCTACGTGCGCCAGGCGCAGGCCCTGGGCCTGGGCCACGCCGTGCTGTGCGGGCAGAAGCTGGTGGGCAACGAGCCCTTTGCCGTGCTGTTGGCCGACGACCTGATGGTGCACAGCAAGCCCGTGCTGCAACAGATGGTGGAGCAGTACGACGAGTGGCGCGCTTCGATCATCGCGGTGCAGGAAGTGCCGCCCGAGCTCACCCGGCGCTACGGCATCGTGGCCGGCACGGTGGTCAACGAGCGCTTGATGGACGTCAACCGCATCGTCGAAAAACCGGCGCCTGAAGACGCACCTTCGCGTCTGGGAGTGGCCGGGCGCTACATCCTGACTCCGGGTGTATTCCACGAAATTGCCAGTCAGCCGCGCGGCGTGGGCGGTGAGATCCAGCTCACCGACGGCATCGCGTCACTGCTGCGCCGAGAGAAGGTGTTTGCCTTCCGCTACGAAGGCCGTCGCTACGACTGCGGCAGCAAAGAAGGCTTTCTGGAAGCCAATGTCGAACTGGCGTTGGCGCACCCGCAGTTGGGGCCGGGCTTCCGAGACTTCTTGAAGGGCCTGGACCTTTGACGAGTTTCACCTGCGCCCACGCAGGTGATGGTTGCCACCGTTCAGCGCCGCTTCAGCACGTGCATGAAGTCGGCACCAGCGGTGGTCTGCTCGACCAGTTCATTGCCGGTTTGCCGGGCAAAAGCCTGGAAGTCTCGCACCGACCCTGCGTCGGTGGACACCACACGCAGCAGTTCACCACTGAGCATTTCTGACAAGGCTTTTTTGGCCTTCAGGATGGGCAGTGGGCAGTTCAGGCCGCGGGTATCGAGTTCTCGGTTGACGTCGTTCATGGCTGCTGATTCTAGGCGCGAGCGGGCGTGTCCGTGAACGGCGTCGCCCGCGCGGGCGCCAAGGCTCATGCCGGAAAAACACCCGTGGACAGGTAGCGGTCACCACGGTCGCAGACGATGAACACGATGGTGGCGTTTTCCACGCTGCGGGCCAGGTGCAGCGCCACCCAGCAGGCCCCGGCAGCCGAGATGCCGGCAAAGAGGCCCTCTTCGCACGCCAAGCGGCGGGCCATGTCTTCGGCGTCGGCCTGGCTCACCAGCACCAGTTCGTCGACGCCGCTGGGGTCGTAGATCTTGGGCAGGTAGGCCTCGGGCCACTTGCGGATGCCCGGGATGCGTGAGCCCTCGGCTGGCTGGGCGCCGACGACGCGCACGACCGGGCTTTTTTCCTTCAGGTAGCGCGACACACCCGTGATGGTGCCCGTGGTGCCCATGGCGCTGACAAAGTGCGTCACGCGGCCGGCGGTGTCGGCCCAGATTTCCGGGCCTGTGGTTTCGTAGTGCACCCGCGGGTTGTCGGCGTTGGCAAACTGGTCCAGCACACGGCCTTTGCCTTCGTGCGCCATCTGGGCGGCCAGGTCGCGGGCGTATTCCATGCCGCCTGAACGGGGTGTCAGCACCAGCTCGGCACCGAAGGCCTTCATGGTCTGGGCCCGTTCGATGGACAGATCCTCCGGCATGATCAACACCATGCGGTAACCGCGCATGGCTGCGGCCATGGCCAGCGCAATGCCGGTGTTGCCCGAGGTGGCTTCGATCAGCGTGTCGCCCGGCTTGATTTCGCCCCGCTCTTCTGCACGGCGGATCATGCTGATGGCCGGCCGGTCTTTCACCGAGCCCGCCGGGTTGTTGCCCTCCAGCTTGCCCAGGATCACATTGCCACGCTTGGCACCGTGCGCACCGGGCAGGCGCTGCAACTGCACCAGCGGCGTGCCGCCAATGGCATCTTCCAGGGTCTTGTAGGCCGGCTGCTCCGTCATCACTTGCTCCTCGATCGGCCACAATTGTGGCAGCGCGCCCCAGTCCGCGCAGGCGTGCGTGTGATAATCCGGGCTCTTCAAGCGTGCCCCTGGGCACCGCTGCCCTCGTGACGAAATCGGTAGACGTAGCGGATTCAAAATCCGCCGCCGCAAGGCGTGCCAGTTCGAGTCTGGCCGAGGGCACCATCAGGGTTTGGGCAGCGACAGCCGCACCATCCTGCCTCCCGCGTTGATCCCCCGGTGCCTGCATGCCCCCGATCCCGACGATCACCAAGAACCTGATGCTCGCCTGCACGGCGGTGTTCGCCCTTCAGCTCATGCTGCCGCTGGCGGCCTGGTTTGCACTGTTCCCGCTGAACAGCGGCTATTTCATGCCCTGGCAGGTGGTGACCTACGCCTTCCTGCATGGCGGCTTTGGCCACCTGTTTTTCAACATGCTGGGCCTGTGGATGTTTGGCTCGGAACTTGAACGCCTGTGGGGCGGCAAACGCTACATGCAGTTCTTGCTGGCCGGTGTGCTGGCCGCGGCGGTGGCGCAGATGGTCGTCACCTACCTCGCCGGCTCGCGCGTGCCGACGGTAGGCGCATCGGGCGCCCTGTTTGCCCTGCTGCTGGCATTTGGCATGTTGTTTCCCAACCGCGTGATCATGCCGCTGTTCCCGCCCATCCCCATGAAGGCGCGCACATTTGTCATGTTGTTCGGCGGCATCGAACTGCTGCTGGGTTCGGGCCTTCTGGATTCTTTGTTCGGCCTGGGCGGCGGCAACATCGCGCACTTTGCGCACCTGGGTGGCATGGTGGGGGGCTTCTTGATGATCCGCTACTGGCGCAAGCAGCCGCCCTTCGGATCGAACCGACGGCGCTGACTTGCTAAGCCCTCTGGACAAGAGGGCGCAAAAAGCTTGGCATGCTGCTGCCCACGGGAGGCACACCATGGTCCGCTGTTCGACGCCCTCATTCGGTCGATTGTTTGCAGGGCTGGCCCTTGCCGGGGTGACGTTGGTCGTGACGCCTCTCGCGCAGGCACAGCCCAGCGATGCCCGGGTGCTGGCGCTGGAGCGCGCCAGTGCGGCCGTGCTGGGGCTGGAAGTGCGGGCCGTGGAAGGCGCTAATTCCGCCGCCACACTGGGTGCTGTTCGCCAGGGCTCAGGCGTCGTGATTGGCAAAGACGGCCTGGTGCTGACCATCGGCTACCTGGTGCTCGAAGCCGAAACCATCGAACTCGTGCATGACGACGGACGCCGCGTCCCGGCGCGGCGCCTGGCCTATGACCTGGCCACCGGATTTGGCCTGGTGCAGGCGCTGGCGCCCTTGAAGCTGGAGCCGGTGCCGCTGGGGGATTCCAATGCGCTGGCCGATGACGAGCCGTTGGTGGCTGTCAGCGGCGGCCGGCAAGGCGCGCTGAGCGTCACGCAGCTGATGTCGCGCCGTGAATTTGCCGGCTACTGGGAATACCACATCGAAGGTGCCTTGTTCACCAGCCCGCCGCGCGGCGACCATAGCGGCGCCGGGCTCTTCAATGGCCAGGGTGAACTGGTGGGCATCGGCTCGCTGGTGCTGCCCAACGCCGCCCCTGCGGGTCAGGCCCGACGGCCCGGCAACATGTTCGTGCCGGTCGCCCTGCTCAAACCGGTGTTGGCCGAGCTGCTGGAACGTGGTGCATCTGGCGCCAGCACACGGGCCTGGCTGGGCGTGAATTGCATCGAACACGAGGGCCGGATCTTTGTGCTGCGCGTCAGCGACGACAGTCCGGCAGCAGGGGTCGGGCTGCGCGCGGGCGACCGCATCCTGCAAATAGACGGCACTTCGGTGATGGGGCTTTCGCAGCTGTGGAAGTTGCTGTGGGCCGGTGGTGCGCCCGAGCGCACCGTGCGCCTGGACATCGAGCGGAGCGGCCTGGCGCAGACGCTGGTGCTGCAATCGGTCGACCGCTCACAGGTGCTGCGCCGACCGCGCGGCATCTAGTAGTCCGGTCAACCCTGGCGCAGGCCCTGCTCGACCGTGGGGTGGCGGAGTTTCAGCCGCAGTTCCTTCTTCAGACGTGTGTTGTCCAGCCTTCGCGATTCGCTCATGAAGCTCATCTGCATCGCACCCAGGGTCTGCTGCGCTTCGCTGCGGCTGATGCGTGGCGGCGGCGGCAGGCCGCACAACTCGGCGGCCAGGTCGAAGTACTGGCCCATCTTCAGTTCGGTGTTGTCGCTGACGTGGTAGATGCGCTGCGGCGCGCCACGCAACAGCGCCGCCACGCAGGCACGCGCCAGGTCGTCGGCATGGATGTGGTTGGTGTAGACGTCGTCTTCGTTCACCAGCACCGGCGTGCCGCGCAGCAGTCGTTCGCGCGGGTGGCCACCGGGCCTGTCGGTGGCATAGATGCCAGGGATGCGCAGGATGCACACCCGCGAGCCGCTGCGGCGGCCGAACCAGCGCACACACGCTTCGGCGTCCACGCGCCGGCGGCCGCGGTCGGTGGCCGGCTGCACGGCACGCGTTTCGTCCAGACGCTCGCCGCCGCAGTCGCCGTAGACACCGCTGGTGCTGGCATACACCAGACGTTGCACGCCACCGCCGCGCGCCAGCGCTGCCAGTATTGCGCGTGTGCGCGGGTCGGTGCTGCCTTGCAAGGGCGGTGGTGCCAGGTGCAGCACCGCGTCGGCCAATCCGCCCAGGCGACCCAGGGTGGCCGGTTCGTCCAGGTTGCCCAGCAGCGGCACCGCGCCCCGGGCGCGCAGCAGCGCGCAACGATCCGGCGACGAGGTCAGCGCCAGCACACGCCAGCGCGGCTGCAGCAGGCGCAACACCCGCAGGCCGACGTCACCGCAGCCCACGATCAACAGGGTGGGACGGCGCAGGTGGGCGGCGGGCGTGGGCATGGAGGCTTCAGTGGGGGGACAGGGGCCTTGATTGGCCTGCAGGCTCGGGCGCATGGTGCACGGGCACAATGGCGGCCGCAGTTTACGTGCCTCCTCTCGCTGCGGGCATAAGCCAGGAAACACCCACTTCCATGACCTTCCAGATTACCCTTCAGCCCGCCGGCCGCAGCTTTGAAGTGCAGCGCGACGAAGCCATCCTGCCAGCGGCCATTCGTCAGGGCGTGGGGCTGCCCTATGGCTGCCGCGACGGCGCTTGTGGATCGTGCAAGAGCAAGCTGGTCGAAGGCCGCGTCATCCACGGCGCGCATCAATTGAAGGCACTGTCGGTGGACGAAGAGGAGGCCGGCTTCATCCTCACCTGCTGCGCCACGCCGCAGACCGACTGCGTGGTGGAAGCGCGCAGCGTGCCGGGTGCCGGCGAGTACCCGGTGCTGAAGATGCCCAGCCGCGTCATCAGCATCGACAAGCCCGCGCCCGATGTGGCCGTGCTGCGTCTGCAGCTGCCGGCCAACCAGAACCTTCAGTACCGCGCGGGCCAATACGTCGAATTCATCCTGCGCGACGGTGCACGCCGCAGCTACAGCATGGCCAACGCGCCGCACGAATTGGGCAGCCCGCCGGCCATCGAACTGCATCTGCGCCACATGCCCGGCGGCAAGTTCACCGACCATGTGTTCTCGGCCATGAAGGAAAAGGACATCCTGCGCATGGAAGGGCCATTTGGCAGCTTCTTCCTGCGTGAGGCGTCCGAAAAACCCATGGTGCTGCTGGCCAGCGGCACTGGCTTTGCGCCCATCAAGTCGCTGATCCAGCAGCTGCAGCACAAGAGCTCGCAGCGACCCATGGTGCTGTACTGGGGCTGCCGCAGAAAGTCCGATCTGTACCAGCACGACTGGTGCCAGCAAGCCGCCGCCGAAATGCCGCAACTGCGCTATGTGCCGGTGTTGTCCGAATCCACGGCCGACGACCACTGGACCGGCCGCACGGGCTTTGTGCACCAGGCGGTGATGGCCGACTTTCCCGACCTGTCGGCCCACCAGGTCTACGCCTGCGGCGCGCCGGTGATGGTGGAATCGGCGCAGCATGACTTCGTGCAGCACTGTGGCCTGCCGGCCGACGAGTTCTACGCTGATGCCTTCACCTCGGAAGCCGACAAACACGGCTGAACCGGCGGGCGCGGCCCCCGGCTGTCAGGGCCACCGACCCTTCACTCGAAAGGCGTCGGCCGGTTGGACCACTGCGCGCTGGGTCTCGGCGTGAAGTTCACGCGCCGCAACTCGTCGATGGACTCGCCCAGAAAACCGCTGCGCAGACGGCCCTCCACCAGTTCGTAGCCCATCAACGCCAGCACGCGGTCACCGATGAAAATAGGCCTGGCGTTGCCGTACCAGTCCACGCACGAGGCCTTGCAGCGGTCGTCCAGGCGGCGGCCGGGGCGGGCTTCAAGTTGGCCCAGTGCGGTGAACGACAAGCTGCGCTGGCGCAGCACCACCACCGATGCCGCCACGGCATGGCGACCGTCAGCACGGTCGCTGCGCAGGCCATCCGCGGCCACCACGGGCAGGCCCAGCAGCCCTTCGTCAGCGCCAGTGCTGCGGTAGAAAAAGCCGTGGCTGCGTGTTTCGCCCTGGCGCGCACCGGCCTGGCTGTGGCGGCCGGCGATGCGCGCCGTGCCGCGCGCCAGGCGCACGGCGCTGAAGTTCAGCTCGCTGCCGTCGTTGCCCATCAGCAGCGCATGGTCGCCCAGCGCTTCGATGCGCTCGACGGCGTGGCCCGGGTCCAGGGCCACGGCTTCGGCGTCCGACGCATGGCGTGTCGCCCAGGCCTGCTGGCCGGCGCCCCAGAGCAGCCAGTCGCCGACAAAGCGGTTGTGCAACGCGCTGTGGGCCGGGCCGGGCAAACGGCGGTAATGGTCACGCGCAGCAGCCGTGTGGCCGTCGCCAAAGGCCGACAGCGGCACCCGCAGCAGTGCCGTGCGGCCGCGGCTGCGGTCTGCGCCCCACAGGCCTTCGCCGCTGCCTTGTTCACGCAGCAGCACGTTCAGGTGGCCCTGACGATCTTCCAGGAACGACATCTGGTCGGTGGGCACGCCTGCGGTCTTCAGGCCCGTGGGCATGGCGCCGTCCAGCGGCAGGCGAAAGACGGCGGCCGACGACATCGCCGCATCGTGGCGGCCGCCTTCTGCGCCGGTGGCGCGACGCGAGGCCTGCGTCCAGACATAGACCGAACCCTGCGAGACGTAGAACACACGGCCCACCGGGCCCAGCACGGCCGACGATGTGCAGTCCAGCGTGGCGGTGCCCAGATCACAGCGTGTCACGGTGTGCAGCGCCAGCGGCTGGCCGGGGTCGAAGTCGTCGTCGGTGCGGAACACCCGCGTGGCCGGCAGGATGCGCTCAAAGTCACCCGGCACCGCCTGCCCGCCCCAACGCCGCTGCGCCGGCATCATCTGCGCCCAGGGCTGGCCCCAGGGCTGCAGCACGGTGGGCGAGTAGAAGATGAGCTGATGGCCCACCAGCCGGCTGGCGTAGTTGCGCGCCGAGTAGTAGTCGAAGCTGCGCAGGTGGTGGGTGGACTTGTAGGCCAGCGAGCCATCGTCGCCCAGTTCGAAGAGGCCGATCTCGGTGCCGCCGCGGGCCACGCTGTAGCCCACGACCACCACCGTACGGCCCGACACCAGCAGTTCGTCGTACCAGGCGCCGCGCGGGTCACTGCCTGGCGCGTAGGCGTCGGCCATGGCCGCAGGCTGCAGTTGATCACCACCCACGCGCACGGTGAACAAGCGGCCACGGCGCAGGATGATGAGGTGGTCGCCCGCGCGTTTGACGATGCCACCTTCGTCCACGCCGGCGGTCTGCAGGTTGGTGATGCTGTCGGCGACGCCGGTTTCGGCACGCGCGCTGTCGGCCTTGTTGCCCTGGGCCGCGGCTGCGGGCGCCGTCGACGCTTCGGCGGCCGGGGCGGCCGGGGCCATGGACTGCTTCATGGCCGACCCCGCCTGCATGCGGTGGCGGCCCTGCGCTTGCGCTGCCGCCTGCGCCGCCAGTCGCCAGCGGTCCAGCGCGGCGCCCAGTTCGGCGTCGCTGCGGTAGGGCTTGAGCGTGGCGGCGGCGTGGGCCTGGCTCAGGGCAAGACCGGCAAGCAAGGCCAGCAGCAGTCGGATCCGAGACATGGGGCTTCTCCGTTTGGGGCGTGCAGGCTTGTACGGGCCAGCCTGCCAAACGGGGTGAAG
Organism: Burkholderiales bacterium; assembly: GCA_038204775.1. Classification (GTDB taxonomy): domain Bacteria; phylum Pseudomonadota; class Gammaproteobacteria; order Burkholderiales; family Burkholderiaceae_C; genus Rubrivivax. The sequence continues at coordinate 14,690 of JBBRCN010000054.1, forward strand.
CGGATCTTGAAACGGGGGCAACGGCAGCCACAGGGCTGCCGCCTGCGAAGCCGCAGGTGAGCCGAAAGCCAGCCGGTCAGCGGGGAATCGAGGTCACGCCCTGCTCACGCGCCCAGTACACCGGGATGAGCTGGAAGCGCGGGTCGTCAGCGGACTTTTCGGCCCACTGATTGACCTGCTTGGCACCAGCCGACAGCGCCACCGGGAAGTCGGCGTCGCCGATCAGTGTGGTCTCGACGAATCGCAGCTCGGCCTTTTTCTCCTTGCTGCCCTGGGTGCGAAAGTAGCCCAGCAGTGCATGGCCGGGCCCGGTGACGATGATGGGTTCGACACCGATCTTGCGCAGCAGCGACGCCATCAGCACGGTGCCGTCCACGCAGTTGGCCTGCGCCGTGCGGATGGAGTCACTGGGGAAGCGCACGATCTGGCTGGCCACCTTGTCCGACGCACCCGAGCTGCTCAGGATGCTGGAGTAGCGCACGCCGCGCTTGCGCAGCATCTGGTAGACGGCCTGCACCTGGCGGTCGACCCCGTCGCCGTCCACCTGGTAGCCGACGGCACCGTCCTTGCTGCCGGCAAAGGCGTCGCGAACCAGTTCGTCCATCCACTGCGCGTCTTCGGTCACGAAGCCGGTCATGACCCACAGCAGGTACTCGCGACCGCGAGCGGTCTGCACGAAGAGCGGTGCGTCCTGAACCGACCGCACCCGCGACACGCTGGACTGCGTGCCGGCGTTGCGGCCGTTGACAAAAACCGTCCAGCTCACGTTGACAGGCATGGGCTGATTCACCAGGCGCAGCTTGTCGTAGCGGTACTTCAACTTGGGGTAGAGCAGGTGTTCACCGGTTTTCTGCAAGTCGAAAGTGAAGTCGGCGGACTCCACGATCTCGTCCACGCTGACACGCAGCGTGACCTGGGTGCCGGGCACGGTGTTGTTGAAGCGGATGCCCACCTTGCCCCATGGGTCGCCCAGGTAAATGGCGTTGCCCGCGTTGCCGACGTAGCGCGAACGGCCGCCAGGCGGGGTGTCCTTGCCTTGCACAAAGTCGGCAGCCTGGATGTCGGACAGCGGGTCGCCCCGCGTGGCCGATGCGCTGCGGCTGGCACCGGCTGCAGCCGGCGCAGGCGCCTTTCGCGTGGCCGTGGCAAAGATGTAGGACGGGAAGAAGTCATCGAAGTCCAGCCGGGCAGCCCACTGCGCGTCCTGGGCCACCGGGGCGGTGGCGGTGGGCGCAGGCACTGTCGGCGCGGCTGTGGGTGCGGGCACAGGGGCAGCCGCCGGTGCGGCAGTGCTGATCGGAGGTGCCGGCCCTACCACCACCATGCCGGTACCCTGAATCTGCACCAGCAGCGCTTCGCCACTGGCACGCTGCATGCGGCCGGTGCCGGTGAGCACGTTGTCGCGGAACACGCCGTCCAGCACGTCGCCGCTGGTGTAGACAAAGCGTGCACGGCCGTTGACCTTGCCGTCCAGGAACTCGCCTTCAAAGCGGCGGCCGTCGGCAAAGGTGTAGATGCCATACCCGGTGGGCTGGCCGTCTCGGAAGCTGCCTTCGTAAGCATCGGCGCCCCGGGCGCGGCCCTTGCCGCTGGCATACCCGCCGATGCAGTCGCCCACGTAGCTGCCCTGCAGCCCGGGCGTGCGCACCTGGCACGACGTGCCGCTTTGGGACCACGCGGCCAGCGGCAAAGCAGTCAGGACCAGCGCCAGGCAGGCGCGCTTGAAGCGGGTCATGGGGGAGCTCCTGGCGGATCGAGGCATGGGGTTGGGCTGCGCAGGCGGCTGCCCGCTCGAGGCAACTTCGGCGACAGGGCTCATACGCGGAACTGCGCGCCCTTGCCGCTGTAAGCCATCATGGGCGTCTGCTGCGAGTGGGACGCACAGAGGTTGCCCGACCGGCACATCTTGATCGACCTGTCGATGACCTGGCGCGCCACCGTGTTGGCAAAGACCTGCGCCAGCGGCACCTGGCCGCCGGTGCGCACCAGTTCCTTGAACAGTGCGGTGGTGAAGAGGCCGCCGCCACCGTCTTCCAGCGACACCTCGCTGGGCGCACACGCCGTGAGGATGGCGAAATCCTGGCCCGCCGCTGCATTGCCGGCCACGGTGAGCGCATTCGGGCCCTTCACGCCCATCTGCGAAGTGACGCCGCTGGACGACAACACAACCGATGCGATGTTGTTGACCGCACCGCCCGAATGGCAGGTGTCGTTGATCCACACGACCCGGCCCTTGAGGTTCTTGATGAAGCTCTGCAGCTCCCAGAAGTCCAGCGAGTTGGGGTCGCGGCTCTTGTGATCGGCCAGCACCGGCATGCCATAGCCCGAGGTGCTTTCGTCCTTGTCGGCGCCATGGCCGGCAATGAAGACCAGCACGGCGTCGTCGGCTTGCACCTTGCCCGCCAGGTCCTTGATGGCGCCGCGCACGGCGCCCCCGGTGGCTTCGCGGTCGCGCAGCACCTTCATGCGGTCGTTGCTGTAGCCCAGCTTTCCCAGCGATTCAACGACGAAATTCACGTCCTTGGCCACGCCGTCCAGGTCGCCAATATCCCAGCCCTTGTTGGCTTCACGAACCGCGCTGTAGTTGGACATGCCCACCACCACAGCGTAGCGGTTGCGCGGTGCCGGCAGCGTGGCATCGGCACTGGCCGGAGCAGGTGCGGCAGGGGGCGGCCCGGCGGAGGGGGCCAGCAGCGGCGGCGCAGCAGGGCCTGCTGGGGCCACCGAGGCCGGCGCCGGCGCGGTGCCGCCCCCCGTGGGCAGCGGAGGCGGCGCCACCACGCTGCCGCCCGACGGTGCGGCTGCCGGCACCTGCACCGCCTGCGCCGTGGTCGTGCTGGTGGCATTGGCGCCCACCATCTCGTTGATGCGTTGCGGCGTCAAGGCCCTGAGTTCGCCGACAGCCTTTTCTGCCACGTCGGCGGCGGCTCGCCTCGCCGCAGCTTCCAGCGCACGCCGGATGCCGAACTCGCGCGTGGCCGGTTCCAGCCGCGTCACCATTTGGCCCCGGCCTTCGTCGGCAAACAGGATGTGGCGGCCGACAAAGACGCGTGTTGCCAGCCGGACTTCGGCCATGCCCGAGTCTTGCCCGGCCATGGGCCGCAGGTCGGCGTAGGCCGAAAACACCAGCGAAAAACCGGCGTCGGTGGCGAAGGTGATGACCACGCCCTGGCCCTGGTCCAGCAGTTGGTAAATCTCGGCCGTGGGTTGCAAGACGCGGAATTGCTCTTTGCGGAACTCACGCTCCAGGGCCAACGTGGCGGCCTGCACCACGGGCTCCAGGCGGCTGGGCGCCTGCGGCGATTCACGCCTGTACAGCACCGTCACGCGGTCGGTGGGCACGGCGGCCTGCACCGCCAGCGGCGCCGCCAGCAACGCCGGGAGCAGAGGCGCACCGGCCATCAAACCCAGCACGGCTCGGCGTTGGCTGTCGGGTCGGTCGTCCATGGCCCTACTCCGTACGGATGCCGGTGGCAGAGAAGTCGGACAGCACCGCGTAGTCGCCCACCTGCGGCTGGTAGGCAGGGTCGCGCCTGAACACCGTGCACTGGCTCGACTCGGTGCCCACGCCGTCACAGCGCACCACGGCCACAGGGCGCGTGGTGGCAAACACCTCACCCCCAGCCAGCCTGGCCGTGGTGGCGCGGAAGATCACCAGTTCGTCGTTGCCCTGCAACCCATGCACGGAGCCGCCGACGATGCCCACCTGCGTACCGTCCACCGCCAGCACCCGGCCCATGGGGCGCACAATGGCATCGATGCGCTTGGAGGCGTCGTCAAAGGCGCGCTGCATGGCCCGTTGATAGTCCTGGCCCAGGCGCCGCTGCACGTCGGGCGACTGCAGGTTTTCGCCGGGGCCGATCACCGTGCGGTCTCCCGTGGTGCGACCGGTTTGCCCGGTGACGCGCACCGGCGCCGGGAACATCAGCCTGTCCTGGCCCTTCACGCTGCGGTCCTTCATCTGCAAAGACAGCATGACCCGCGTCACGGCCACTCGCACACCCCCTTCCAGGTTTTGCAGGTCCTGTTCGGTGCCCACCACCTGGCAGTCGACATAGATGTCGCTGGCTTCTTGGGTGACAGTGTTGGTGCTGTCGTAGATCTCGAAACGGCGACTGGCGGCCACGGTGTCCATGAAGCGGCGACGCATCTGCGAAGGCGTGACACCGATGTCCTGCGCGATCTTGGCCGGGAACAGCAGCTTTTCGTTGCTGGGGTCGCCGATGCCCACCAACTCGGTGTAGAGCTTGATGCGGCGGTTCTCGGCGATGTACTTGGCACGCGAGTGGTCGACCCCGGCGGGCATGCGGATGGGGCCGAGCACCACCTTTTCAACCACCGCCGCATGCGGGCTTTCTTTCACGGGCGTGGTCTTGCAAGCCGTCAGCAGCACCAGGGCGCTGGCCAGGGACAGCGCCAGGGCGCTGCGGGCGACAGGTGATGCGGGCATGTTCGGTTCCTCCGGGATCAGTTGTTCGGGCGCCTGCTCTGTGGCGGGCTGGGTGAATTCGCAGTTGCTGGGGCCTTGCCGGCCGGCGGCCGCGCATTGCGGTTGGTTGCCGGATTCAGTGCGGCGGGCTTCACCTGGGTGGTCGGCACAGTGGCTGTGGCGGCCGCCGCCTTCGGGCCGCCGCCAAACTGCTGGCTGCATTCGTCGATCAGCGACTCGTAGGCGTAGACCGACTGCATGGACGGCACCGGCCGCACCATCAGGTCACCCAGTTGCAGCGTGGCGTGTGCGGCCACACCCTCGCGGTTGGCCAGGATCAGGCGCAGCAGCTGATCGTTGTTCCACTTGGGCGCACCAACGGTGGCCGCACGTTGCGCTTCACCCAAGGCCACGCCGTTGACGGCGTCGGTGCGCTCGCGGTGGTCGCGGCGCAGCAGCTCGTCACCCAGTTCCTGAACCCGGGCGTTCTGTCCTGGGGCATTGAAGGCATTGGCAAAGGAAAACCGGGTGCTGTCGCCGCGCAGCACCTGGGTCGCAAACTTCTCGCGCTGGGCCATCGGCACGGCCACGTCCAGCATGCGGCCCACCTCGGACTTGTCGCATCGATAGAGCTTGTAGAGCAGGCCGTCGGCCCCGGTGCGGAACAGGGCTTCGTTGAACAGCGGCTCGGCACCCTGCTTCTTCATCGTGTCGAAGACGTCGCTGGCGCGGGGCAGGTCGGTGGACGCCGTGCCCGCGAGCACGCGGAACCGCTTGTTGGCCTTCATCGGCAACTCGACGACACCGGCCGCGCCCACCTGCCAGGCCGAGCGCAGCACCGGTGGCACTTCCTTGATGAACTCCCAGGCAAAGGGCAGTGCGCCGACGATGTCGGCGCCCTTGTTCTTGTTGATGGCACCCATGGTTTCGTTGCCAAAATTGGCCAGCAGCGCAGCAAAGGCCGTGACGCCGGCGGTGGTGCGGATGTAGCCCTTGGTGACACTGAGCAAGCCGTCCGAGCGCGCCTTGTAGTCGGCCCAGGCACCGGGGTTGCTCTGACGCAGGTGGCGCAACGCCAGATTCTGTGCGCCCAGGTCGTCGGCAAAGTCCTTCACCGACATGCGGCGCACGTTGTCGCGCAGGTAACGCAAGTCGTCGCCACCGTAGACCCCAACCAGTCCGGCCGCTTCGCCGCTGCCGCCGCTCAGCAGCAGGTCGTACAGCACCTGCGCCGCAGCCTCGCGGCGGGTGATCAGCTGCGTGTAGTCGTTCTCGACATTGGCAAAGTCCTCCTGCGCCTTCTTCAGGATCTTGGCGGTGACTCGGGTGGCCACCACGATGGCGGCCATATTGATCACGCGCCGCATCTGCGCCTGTGTCATACCGCGTGGCGACGGCAGCTTGATGCGTTCGCTGGCCAGCAGCTTGGGGTCGTCGATCATGCTTGTCAGGTGCAGATCGAGTGCCCCGAAGCCAATCGACGTGACATAGGGCTTGATCGAGCTTTCGGCCCGATCGAGCGCGAACTTCAGCGCCACGGCTGCTGGATCGGAGGCCGAGGAACTGCTGCCGGGCACTTGCGGGCCCAGCAGCGCGCCCACGGCAGCGGCCGAGCGCTGGTCCTTCATCAGCGTGCGCATGGCCACCAGTTCCACCAGAAGTTCGGCGCCGTTGACCGTGCCCTTGGCAAAGAGACCCTGCATGGTGACGGCCGTGCGCAGGCTGTCGGGTGCCGACCGGGCAGAAGCCTCGGCCTGCGCGTGGGTCGATTCTGGGGGCGCGGCATCGGCCGGCGCCGGGTCGCTGGTGAGCGTGGATGCCACCACGCTTGCTGCAGCGCGGCCGGCAGAACTGTTGGCCACGTTGTTGGCTGCAGCAGCGGCACCACCCAGCACGCGGCTGGTGCCCGCTGGACCGCTGACACAACCGGCCAACAGCAGCCCGGCAACCACGGACAGCAGCGGAAAGGGCCAGGGCACGAGCCTTTGCTGCACGCCAGTGCCAGCCTTCCCGTCTTGCCGCGCGACAGGGCTGCGGCCGGCCCGGCGTTGAATCATGTGAGTCTTCCGGGTTGTGCCAGTTGTTCTGGGTGCGCGGTGGTGTCTGGGCCCAATCATCGAGGCCTCAACCGCGACCGCTGACGGGTTCGGCTTCGGGACTGAACCGGCGTCGCGACAGAGTGTGACGCAAAAAACATGCTGTCACAGGGCCGCCCCCCCACACTTCGCGGTTATGACAGACCGATGACAGCCGTTTGGCACGCCCTTCTCAGGTCTGTCAGCCGGGCTATTCGCCCAGGTAAGCGGCGCGAACCTTCGGGTCCTTGAGCAGGACTTTCGCGTCGCCCGTCATCGTGACTTCGCCCGACTCCATGACATAGCCGCGGTCGGCCAGGCTCAGCGCGCGGCTGGCGTTCTGCTCCACCAGCAGCACCGTGGTGCCGCGGCTGTGGATATCGGCCACGACCTCGAAGATCTTGTCCACCATGATCGGGCTCAAGCCCATGCTGGGTTCGTCCAGCAGCAACACCTTCGGGTTGGCCATCAGCCCGCGGCCCATGGCCAACATCTGCTGTTCGCCGCCGCTCATGGTGCCGGCCAGTTGCCGCGCCCGTTCTTTCAGGCGCGGGAAGATGCCAAAGATCTTCTCGATATCGGCCGCGATACCGGCCTTGTCGTTGCGCACGAAAGCACCCATCTGCAGGTTCTCGGTGATCGTCATGCGCGTGAAGGTGCCGCGGCCTTCGGGCACCATCACCAAGCCCTGCTTGACCAGGTCCCAGGCGCCCTGCCCCTTGATGGACTTGCCCATGTATTCGATCTCACCCGCCGCAACGGTCTGCGTGCCGGTGATGGCCTTCAGCGTGGTGGTCTTGCCAGCGCCGTTGGCACCGATCAGGCTGACCAGTTCGCCTTCGTGCACCTCGAAGCTGACGCCCTTGACGGCCTGGATGCCACCGTAGGCCACCTTCAGACCGCTGACCTTCAGGAGTGTTGTGCGCATCGCCGCCTTGCCTTCACTTGTGTCCTACTCCGAGGTAGGCCTCGATCACTTTTTCGTTCTTCTGCACTTCCGCCGGGTTGCCTTCGGCGATCTGCTTGCCGTAGTCGAGCACGGTGACGCGGTCGCAAAGGCCCATCACCAGCTTCACATCGTGTTCGATCAGCAAGATCGTGCGGCCGTCCTTGCGGATGCGGTCGATCAATTCGCGCAGCACCACCTTTTCGGTGGCGTTCATGCCGGCGGCGGGTTCGTCCAGCGCGATGAGCTTGGGGTCGGTGGCCAGGGCACGTGCGATCTCCAGCCGGCGCTGGTCGCCATAGCTCAGCGTGCGGGCGCGGAATCCGGCGTAGTGTCCGATGCCCACGTAGTCCAGCAGTTCTTGCGCGCGCTGCACGATCGCTGCTTCTTCGGCCTTGAAGCCCGAGGTACGGAAGACGGCGCCGAGCAGGCCCGAGTGCGTGCGAACGTGGCGGCCGACCATGACGTTTTCCAGCGCCGTCATCTCGGCAAAGAGGCGGATGTTCTGAAAGGTGCGCGCGATGCCTTGTTTGGCCACCTCGTGCACCGCGCTCGGTTTGTAGGGCACACCGCCCAGTTCGAAGGTGCCGGAGTCGGGTGTGTACAGCCCCGTGATGACGTTGAAAAAAGTGGTCTTGCCAGCACCGTTGGGGCCGATCAAGCCATACACCTGTCCGGCCTGGATGCTGATGCCGACGTCGGACAGCGCCTGCAGGCCACCGAAGCGCTTGCTGACGCCAGCGACCTTGAGTACGGTTTCGCTCATCTGCTGCGTCCCCAGATTCAGGCGCCGGCCGGCGGGGTGCCGGTTGCCGGGGTCACATTGGGCGTCACAGGCTGGGGCGCCGCCTTGCCGTGTTCACGCGAAGGCCACAGCCCTCGCGGCCGCAACAGCATGATGATGATCATGGCCGAGGCGATGAGCAGCTGGCGCAGGATGGACGAATCCAGCCTGCCATCGGTCATCTGCTGCAGCGGGCCGGCCACGTAGCGCAGCACCTCGGGCAGGGCCGCCAGCAGCACTGCGCCCAGAATGACACCTGGCAGATGGCCCATGCCACCCAGCACGACCATGGCCACGATCATCACGCTTTCCATCAGGCTGAACGATTCGGGCGACACAAAGCCCTGGAAGGCCGCAAACATCGAACCGCTGACGCCACCAAACGTGGCGCCCATGCCGAAGGCCAGCAACTTCATGTTGCGGGTGTTGATGCCCATGGCCTTGGCCGCGATTTCGTCTTCGCGAATGGCCATCCAGGCGCGGCCGATGCGGCTGGTTTCCAGGCGGTGGCAGATGACCACGCTGAACACCACCAGCACCAGGAACAGGTAGTAGTACAGCGTGACCGAGGGAATCGTGAAGTCGCCGATCTCCAGCTTCTTGCCGAAGTTGAGCCAGGGGTCGGCCACGGGGCCGATGATCATGGGGTCGATGCGGTCCAGGCCCTTGGGCCCGTTGGTGATGTTGACCGGGTGTTCCAGGTTGTTCAAGAACACGCGGATGATTTCGCCAAAGCCCAAGGTGACGATGGCCAGGTAGTCACCGCGCAGCTTCAGCACTGGCGTGCCCAGCATCACCCCCACCAGCCCGGCCATGCCTGCGACCAGCGGGATGACGACCCAGATGGGCGTGTGCAAGCCGCCTGGGAAGGCCGCGGCAATCCAGGGGAAGTTCTCGAACAGGTGCGGGCTGGACAGCAGCGAGTACGTGTAAGCGCCCACGGCGTAGAAGGCGACAAAACCCAGGTCCAGCAAGCCGGCATAGCCCACCACGATGTTCAGGCCCAGCGCCAGCAGCACGTACAGCAGCGCAATGGCCAGGATGCGCACCCAGCCCGCACCCAGTCCACCCACCTGCATGAGCAGCGGCAGTGCGATCAGCGCCAGCGCGCTGAGAAAAAAGACGACCAGCTTGTTCTGCAGCGTGTTTTGCATCTTGTCTCTCCTGCGGCTAGGCCCGGTCGGCCACCCGTTCGCCCAGCAGACCTTGCGGCCGCAAGGTGAGCACCAGGATCAGCGCCACGAAGGCAAAGATGTCGGCGTAGTGGCTGCCCAGCACGCCGCCGGTCAGGTCGCCCAGATAGCCCGCTCCCAGCGCTTCCACCAGACCGAGCAGGATGCCGCCCACCACCGCGCCGGCCAGGTTGCCGATGCCGCCGAGCACCGCCGCCGTGAAGGCCTTCAGGCCGGGCAGGAAGCCCATGGTGTGCTGAACGGTGCCGTAGTTGGCGGCCCACATGATGCCGGCCACCGCAGCCAGCGTGGCGCCGATGACGAAGGTGGCCGAGATCACGAAGTCGGGCTTGACGCCCATCAACGCCGCCACGCGCGGGTTCTCGGCCGTGGCGCGCATGGCGCGACCCAGCTTGGTCTTGTTCACCAGGTACATCAAAGCCGCCAGGATGGACGCCGTCAGGCCCAGGATCAGGCACTGCGTGACCGAGATCACCGGACCGCCCAGGTCGATGGGGTCGCTGGGCAGCAGGATGGGGAAAGGCTTGGGGTTGGGCTTCCAGATGATCATGGCCACCGTCTGCAACAACAGGCTCACGCCCATGGCCGTGATCAACGGCGCCAAACGAGGCGCGTTGCGCAGGGGCCGGTAGGCCAGCTTTTCGATGCTGAAGTTGAGCGCAGAACACACCACGATGGCGCACACCAGCGAGATCAACAACATCACCCAACCGGGCAGGCCGCTGTTGGCCATGGCGGTGACCACGGTCCAGCTGGTCAGGGCACCGAACATCAGCACCTCGCCATGTGCGAAGTTGATGAGGTTGATGATGCCGTACACCATCGTGTAGCCCAGCGCCACCAGCGCGTACATGCTGCCGAGAACCAGACCGTTGATGATTTGCTGGAAGAAGGTTTCCATCGAGCGCAACTCCTGTTGTTTTGCATACCGCTGACTGCACGCATGCGGTTGTCTCGCAGCTCATCCAAGAAGCTGGCCGGGGCCGTTCTTGTGATCATCTGCAGCCCCACAATCGCCCGCTGCCTGGCGGCCGCATTCTAGGTGCGCCCCTGCGCACAAAGGGCCGGAGTTTCCCCCTGGCGGCCCATCGCCTCGGCAGCGTGCCTGACTCAGCGTGCTTTCTTCGCCTGCTCGTCAAGTTGACGCAGCTCGGCCAAGCGCTCACCGATGCGTTGCTCCAGTCCGCGCGGTGCGGGCCTGTAGAAGTGCTGCGTGGACAAGCCCGCTGGCAGATAGACCTCGCCCGCCGCATAACCGTCGGCTTCGTCGTGCGCATAGCGGTAGTCTTTGCCCACGCCGATGTCCTTCATCAGCCGGGTGGGCGCGTTGCGCAGGTGCGGCGGCACCGGCCGTGTGCCGTCCCGGCGCACCATGTCCCGCACCTCGTTCCAGGCCTTGTAGACAGCGTTGGATTTGGGCGCCACGGCCAGGTAGACCACGGCTTGCGCCAGGGCCAGTTCACCTTCGGGTGATCCCAGGCGCTCGTAGACCTCGGCTGCGTCCAGCGCCAGGCGCAGCGCTCGTGTGTCGGCCAGGCCGATGTCTTCGCTGGCCATGCGCACCAGGCGGCGCGCCGCATAACGCGGGTCCATGCCGGCATCCAGCATGCGCGCCAGCCAGTACAGCGCAGCGTCAGGGTTTGAACCGCGCACTGACTTGTGCAGGGCCGAGATCAGGTCGTAGAAGACGTCTCCGCCCTTGTCGCCGCGCCGCATCATGCGGCCGATGGCCGCTTCCAGCTGGGCCGGGCTGAGCAGTTCGACCCCAGGGTGGGCGGCTGCGGCACTTTCGTAGGCGTTGAGCAGCCGACGGCCGTCGCCGTCGGCAAAGTTGATGAGCTGATCGCGAGCCGCCGTGTCCAATCCGGGGCCCTGCATGGCGGCGCGCGCGCGGTCGATCAGCAAACCCAGATCGGCTTCGTCGAGCGGCTCGAGCACAAACACGGTGGCGCGCGACAAGAGCGCCGAATTGACTTCGAACGACGGGTTTTCGGTGGTGGCGCCGATGAAGCTGAACAGGCCCGCTTCCACATGCGGCAAGAAGGCGTCTTGCTGCGACTTGTTGAAGCGGTGCACCTCATCGACGAACAGCACCGTGGCGCGCCCGGCGCGGCGCAGCACCTGGGCCTGTTCAACGGCCTCGCGGATTTCCTTCACCCCCGACAGCACGGCCGACAGCACGATGAAGTGTGAACCCGTGGCACCGGCCAGCAGGCGCGCAAGAGTGGTCTTGCCCACACCGGGCGGGCCCCACAAGATCATCGACGGCAGGCGCCCGGCATCGAAGGCCACACGCAAGGGCCGGCCCGGTGCCAGCAGGTGGCGCTGGCCCACCACGTCGTCGATCTGCTGCGGCCGCAGGCGCTCGGCCAGCGGCACCGTGGACGCTTGTGCGCCGAAGTTCGCGGCGCTGCCCTCGGGTGGTGTGGGGCTGCTGAAGAGCGCGTCCTGCGTCGGCATTGCACGGCGGCGTCTACTGCTCGATCACGTCCGCACCGGCAGGTGGCACAAAGCGAAATCGTTCGAGCGCCACGGTGGCGTTGGAGGTGAAGCGCTGGAAGTCCAGGCGCGAACGCTGACCGAAGCTGTCGACGATCTCGACCACCGACAGCTGCTTGCCCTTGAAGCCGACCCGCATGGACTGGAAGGCGCCGTCCTTGGCCCGCGGCGTGGCCAGCGCCCATTCCAGCCCCTCACGCGGCGCTTCCGCCGTGAGCACGAAGTCGGGCTCCAGCGCGGCCCCTGCCAGCAAGGCGGCTGGTGTGGACCCCAGGGCCTGCGCCACCTTGCGTGAACTGGCCTGGTTGAGGTCGGTGTCGTAGATCCACACCTTCTGTCCGTCGGCCACGATGAGCTGCTCGAAAGGCTTGGTGTAACTGAAGCGGAATCGGTTGGGGCGAAAGAACTCGAAGTCGCCGCTGCTGGTTTTTTTGCGCGCACCGTCCGCCGAGGTGACGGTCTGCGTAAAGGCGGACTGGCCGGTTTTCACGTCGCGCACGAACTCGCGCAAGGTGTCCACGGCGTCGGCGTGGGCCGCACCCGCAAAGACCGTAAAGGCCGCAATGAGGAAGGTGGCTGTCTTCATTCTTCCCTTTTCGGCACCAGGATGTCGCGGTTGCCGCTGTGGCCCATGGCCGAGACCACGCCGCTTTGCTCCATCTGTTCCAGCAGCCGCGCGGCGCGGTTGTAGCCAATGCGCAGGTGGCGCTGCACCAGCGAGATCGACGCGCGGCGGTGCTGCAGCACCACGCCTACCGCCTGGTCGTACATGGGGTCGGCTTCGCCAGCGGGGCCGCCCACGGCACCGCCTTCGCCACCGGCGGCATCGCCGTCGAGAACACCACCTTCAAGAATGCCTTCGACATAGTTGGCCTGGCCTTGTGACCGCAGATACTCCACAACGCGGTGCACCTCGTCGTCGCTGACAAAGGCGCCGTGCACCCGCACTGGCAGGCCGGTGCCTGGTGCCAGGTACAGCATGTCGCCCTGGCCGAGCAGCGCTTCTGCGCCCATCTGGTCCAGGATCGTGCGGCTGTCGATCTTGCTGCTGACCTGGAAGGACAAACGGGTAGGGATGTTGGCCTTGATGAGGCCCGTGATCACGTCCACGCTGGGCCGTTGGGTGGCCAGGATCAAGTGCATGCCACAGGCGCGCGCTTTCTGCGCCAGACGGGCGATGAGCTCTTCGATCTTCTTGCCCACCACCATCATCAGGTCGGCCAGTTCGTCGATCACCACCACGATGTGCGGCAGACGTTCCAGCGGCTCCGGCGCGTCCGGCGTCAGGCTGAAAGGGTTGCCCAGCTTCTCGCCCCGATCGGCAGCTTCTGCGATCTTCTTGTTGTAGCCACCCAGGTTGCGCACGCCCAGCTTGCTCATCAACTTGTAGCGGCGCTCCATCTCGCCCACGCACCAGTTCAGCGCGTTGGCGGCCTGCTTCATGTCGGTGACCACCGGCGCCAGCAGGTGCGGGATGCCTTCGTAGACGCTCATCTCCAGCATCTTGGGGTCGATGAGGATCAGCCGCACATCCCGCGCTTCGGCCTTGTACAGCAGGCTCAGGATCATGGCGTTGATGCCCACGCTCTTGCCTGAACCCGTGGTGCCCGCCACC
>JBBRCN010000055.1:0-27827 GCA_038204775.1 Burkholderiales bacterium
ACGATTCGCACCACGACCCGGAAGGCGATGTACGTGCCAGCAAGGTCGAGCAACTGGTCGTGCACGCCCGCCGTGCGGTGAAGGCGTTCCAGGAAGAATTCGCCCAGGTCTATGACCTGCGCCGCCGCGCGCAGAAGGTGCTCGGCCGCGTCACGGCCAAGGACAACATCCAGTTCGACGGCCTCTCGCGCGTCTCGCACGTGACCGACGCCACCGACTGGCGCGTCGAATATCCGTTCGTGGTGCTCACGCCCGATACCGAAGAAGAGATCGCCGGCATCGTCAAGGGTTGCTTCGAGCTGGGTCTGACCATCATCCCGCGCGGAGGCGGCACCGGCTACACCGGCGGCGCCGTGCCGCTGACGCCGTTCTCGGCCGTCATCAATACCGAAAAGCTGGAGCGCCTGGACGCGGTCGAGCAGACCGACCTGCCGGGCGTCGACCACCCCGTGGCGACCATCTACTCGGGCGCCGGCGTGGTCACGCGCCGCGTGGCCGAGGCGGCCGAGAAGGCCGGCCTCGTCTTTGCCGTGGACCCGACCTCGATCGACGCCTCGTGCATCGGCGGCAACGTCGCCATGAACGCGGGCGGCAAGAAGGCTGTGCTGTGGGGTACCGCGCTGGACAACCTCGCCTGGTGGCGCATGGTCGATCCGGACGGCAACTGGCTGGAAGTCCAGCGCCTGAACCACAACCTCGGCAAGATCCACGACGCGCCCGTCGTCACGTTCGAGCTGAAGTGGTTCGACGGCAATGCGCCGGTCGGCGCCAAGCTGCTGCGCACCGAGACGCTCACCATCGAAGGACGCACCTTCCGCAAGGAAGGCCTCGGCAAGGACGTCACCGACAAGTTCCTGGCCGGCCTGCCCGGCGTGCAGAAGGAAGGCTGCGACGGCATCATCACCAGCGCGCGCTGGATTTTGCACCGCATGCCCAAGTCGATCCGCACGGTGTGCCTGGAGTTCTTCGGCCAGGCGCGCGACGCGATCCCGAGCATCGTCGAGATCAAGGACTACCTCGACGGCGAGACCAAGAAGCCCGGCGGCGCCATCCTCGCGGGCCTGGAGCACCTGGACGAGCGCTACCTGCGCGCGGTCGGCTACGCCACCAAGAGCAAGCGCAACGCGTTCCCGAAGATGGTGCTGATCGGCGACATCGTCGGCGAGGACGATGACGCCGTGGCGCGCGCCACCTCGGAGGTGATCCGCCTGGCCAACGGCAAGAGCGGCGAGGGCTTCGTGGCCGTCAGCCCCGAGGCGCGCAAGAAGTTCTGGCTCGACCGTTCGCGCACCGCCGCCATCGCCAAGCACACCAACGCCTTCAAGATCAACGAAGACGTGGTGATCCCGCTCAACCGCATGGGCGAGTACACCGACGGCATCGAGCGCATCAACATCGAGCTGTCGATCAAGAACAAGCTCAAGCTGGCCGATGCGCTGCAGGCGTTCTTCGCACGCAACGATCTGCCACTGGGCCGCACCGACGACGCCAACGAGATCCCCAGCGCCGAGCTGCTGGAAGACCGCGTGCAGCAAGCGCAGCAACTGGTGCGCGCCACGCGTGCGCGCTGGCAGTACCTGCTGGACCATCTCGATACGCCGGTGAATACCGCCCGCGCCAGCCTGATCGGCCTGGGCCTGGGCTATCTCTCGCAGACCATCGACGAGCGCCTGGACGTGCAGCCGGACGCCAACCTGTTCCACCTGCTGCAGGACCGCACCATCCGCGTGTCGTGGAAGGCGGAGATCCGCGCCGAGCTGCGCCAGATCTTCAACGGCGGCGAGTTCAAGCCGATCCTCGACGAGGCGCAGGCGATCCACAAGCAGGTGCTGCGTGGCCGCGTTTTCGTGGCGTTGCACATGCACGCCGGCGACGGCAACGTGCATACCAACCTGCCGGTCAACTCCGACGACTACGACATGCTGCAGGACGCCCATAAGGCGGTCGCCCGCATCATGACGCTGGCGCGTTCGCTCGACGGCGTGATCTCGGGCGAGCACGGCATCGGCATCACCAAGCTGGAATTCCTGACCGACGACGAGATCGCCGACTTCGCTGCCTACAAGCGCCGCGTCGACCCGAACGGCCGCTTCAATAAGGGCAAGCTGCTGCGCGACGTGAACGACCCGCAAGGCGTTCCGGCCGACCTGCGCAACGCCTACACGCCGTCGTTCGGCCTGATGGGGCACGAGTCGATCATCATGCAGCAGAGCGACATCGGCGCCATCTCGGAGTCGATCAAGGACTGCCTGCGCTGCGGCAAGTGCAAGCCGGTGTGCGCCACGCACGTGCCGCGCGCCAACCTGCTGTACAGCCCGCGCAACAAGATCCTCGCCACCTCGCTGCTCATCGAAGCCTTCCTGTACGAAGAGCAGACGCGCCGCGGCGTGTCGGTCAAGCACTGGGAAGAATTTGCCGACGTGGGCGACCACTGCACGGTCTGCCA
The DNA here is from genome assembly GCA_038204775.1 of Burkholderiales bacterium. Taxonomy (GTDB): domain Bacteria; phylum Pseudomonadota; class Gammaproteobacteria; order Burkholderiales; family Burkholderiaceae_C; genus Rubrivivax. Next base: position 2,447 of record JBBRCN010000055.1, read on the forward strand.
CAAGTGCGTGACGCCGTGCCCGGTCAAGATCGACTTCGGCGACGTGTCGATGAACATGCGCAACCTGTTGCGCAAGATGGGGCAGAAGAAGTTCAACCCCGGCACCGCCGCGTCGATGTTCTTCCTGAACGCGACCAACCCCGAGACCATCAACCTGACGCGCAAGGTGATGATCGACTGGGGCTTCAAGGCGCAGCGGCTGGGCAACGACATCCTGAAGAAGTTCGCCAAGAAGCAGACCGCGCATCCGCCCGCCACGGTGGGCAGGGCGCCGGCGCGCGAGCAGGTGATCCACTTCATCAACAAGAAGATGCCGGGCAACCTGCCCAAGAAGACGGCGCGCGCGCTGCTGGACATCGAGGACAACGAGATCGTCCCGATCATCCGCAACCCGCAGACCACCACGCCCGACAGCGAAGCGGTGTTCTACTTCCCGGGCTGCGGCTCGGAGCGGCTGTTCTCACAGGTGGGCCTGGCCACGCAGGCCATGTTGTGGCACGCCGGTGTGCAGACCGTGCTGCCGCCGGGCTACCTGTGCTGCGGCTATCCGCAGCGCGGCAACGGCCAGTACGACAAGGCCGAGAAGATGGTCACCGACAACCGCGTGCTGTTCCACCGCGTGGCCAATACGCTCAACTACCTCGACATCAAGACCGTCGTGGTGAGCTGCGGCACGTGCTACGACCAGCTTGCCGGCTATGAATTCGACACGATCTTCCCGGGCTGCCGCATCATCGACATTCACGAATACCTGCTGGAGAAGGGCGTGAAGATCGACGGCGTGCAGGGCGTGCGCTACATGTACCACGACCCCTGCCACACCCCGATCAAGACCATGGACCCGACCAAGCTGGTCAACCAGCTCATGGGCGGCAACCAGGGCGCCGACGGCAAGCTGAGCGCGATCGAGAAGAACGACCGCTGCTGCGGTGAATCGGGCACGCTGGCGGTCTCGCGTCCGGACATCTCCACGCAGGTCCGCTTCCGCAAGGACGAGGAGATGAAGAAGGGTGCCGACAAGCTGCGCCACCTGGGCGAAACCACCGGCCAGAGCGGCGAGGCTTTTACCGGCGACGTGAAGATCCTCACCAGTTGCCCGGCCTGCCTGCAGGGCCTGTCGCGCTACAGCGAGGACGCCTCGGTGCAGGCCGACTACATCGTGGTCGAGATGGCGCGCCACGTGCTGGGCGAGACCTGGCTGCAGGACTACGTCGCCCACGCCAACGCGGGCGGCATCGAGCGGGTGCTGGTGTGACGACCGGCGAGCGCGAGGCCGGCTGCGCGCTGTGCGAGAGCGACGGCGGCGAGCCCGTCTGGCGCAACGCCCGGGCGCGCGTGGTGCTGGTCGAGCACGCGCGCTTCCCGGGCTTCTGCCGCGTGATCTGGACCGACCACGTGGCCGAGCAGACCGACTTGTCGGAGGCAGACCGCCACTGGCTGATGGAGGTCGTCACGCGCGTGGAGCGTGTGCTGCGCGCCGAGCTGGCGCCGGACAAGATCAACCTCGCCAGCTTCGGCAACTTCGTCCCGCACCTGCACTGGCACGTCATCCCGCGCTACCGCTGGGACACGCATTTCCCCGAGGCCGTCTGGGCCCCCGCGCAGCGCGAGCCGGATGCCGCGCGCATGGCCGAGGTGACGGCCAAGCTGCCGGCGCTGTCCTACGCGCTGCAATCCGCACTCGCCGACGTCTGACGGGCCGCTGGTAACCTAACGCCACCACCTGCGCGGAACCCCCATGCCGCGCGGGCCGTCTGACTCTCTTTCCGTCGTGCCCCCGCTCTCGACACCGCCATGACGACACCGCGCACCGCCGCCACGCCCGATTCCCACAAGGATTCCATCGCCGAGTTGAATGTCCACCACGGCCGGCTGAACCTGTCGGAGACGTGGCAACTCATCAAGCCCTATTGGTTCTCGGAAGACCGCACCAAGGCGTGGAGCCTGCTCGCGCTGGTGGTCGCGCTGAGTCTGTTCGTGGTCTTCATGAACGTGCTGTTCACCGACTGGAACCGGCTCTTCTACAACGCGCTGGAGCAGAAGGACAAGGCCGAGTTCTGGCATCAGCTCGGGCGCTTCTCGTGGATCGCCGCGCTCATCATCGTCGCTTCCGTGCTGCGCCAGTACTACACGATGATGCTGCGCATGCGCTGGCGGACGTGGATCACCGGCAGCTTCCTCGACGACTGGCTCGGCAAGCAGGCCTTCTACCGCCTCGAGCAGACCCACTCCGCCGACAACCCCGACCAGCGGATCGCCGACGATCTGCGCAACTTTACCGATGCCACGCTCACGCTGGCGCTGGGCTTTCTCAACTCGGCGGTCACGCTGGTGTCGTTCTTCGGCATCCTGTGGGCGGTGTCGGGGCCGTTGGCGTTCGCGCTGGGCGGGCATGACTTCGTCATCCCCGGCTATATGGTGTGGTTTGCGCTGCTGTATTCGGTGCTGGGCTCGGTCATCATCCACTTCGTCGGCCGGCCGCTGATCGGGCTGTCGTTCCAACAGGAACGCTACGAGGCGTACTTCCGTTTCCTGTTGGTGCGCGTGCGCGAGAACAGCGAGAGCATCGCGCTGTACCGCGGCGAGCCGACCGAGAAGGCCATCCTGCGCGGCCGCTTCGAGCGCATCCGCGCCAACTGGAACCAACTGATGGACTACACCCGGCGCCTGACCTTCGCCAGCGCCGGCTATGGGCAGTTCGCCATCATCTTCCCGTTCCTGGTCTCCGCGCCGCGCTACTTTGGCGGCACGCTCACGCTGGGCGGCATGATGCAGGTCGCCACCGCGTTCGGGCAGGTGCAGGGCGCGATGTCGTGGTTCGTCGATAACTACGGCACGCTGGTCAGCTGGAAGGCCTCCACCAACCGCTTGATCGAATTCCAGCGCGCTATGCGCGCCGCGGAGCGCGAAGAAGAGCACCGCGCTGGCATCCAGGACATCGAAGTCGAGGCCGCTGCGGTGCCCGCCATTGAAGCCCGCGGCTTGGCGCTCAGCCTGCCCAACCGCAAGCCCGAAGACCTGCTGGTCGAGCCGTTCGACATGACCCTCGGCCGCGGCGAGCGCGTGCTCGTCAATGGCCCCTCCGGCTGCGGCAAGAGCACGCTGGTGCGCGCCGTGGCTGGCATCTGGCCGTACGGCAACGGCCGCATCGACGTGCCGGACGATGCCCACGTGCTGTTCCTGCCGCAGCGCAGCTACCTGCCGGCGGGCACGCTTGCCGATGCCCTGTGCTACCCCGATCTGCCCACCGAGTATTCCGCCGAGCGCCTGGCCGAGGTGCTGATTGCCTGCCGCCTGCCCGCGCTGGTCGGCCTGCTCGACATGGTGAGCAACTGGAGCCTGCGCCTGTCGCCCGGCGAGCAGCAGCGCCTGGCCTTCGCGCGCGCGTTGCTGCAGCGCCCGGACTATCTCTTCCTTGACGAGGCAACCAGTGCGCTCGACGAAGACACCGAGGCCTTCATGTACGGCCTGATGCTCGAATCGATGCCCGATGTGACCATCGTCAGTGTGGCGCACCGCAGTACCGTGGCACGCTTCCACCATCGCCGCCTGCGCTATATCCCCGAGGGCGATCCGTTGACTGCGGTAAGCTATCGGGTGGTGGAAGAGCCGGCGCACATGGCGCTGGCGGCTTCCTGAATCGCAATCTTCACGCAATCCCAGAGACGTTGTTCATGGCCGGACTTTCCGCCGACACCCCGCACCCGACCGGTATTACCGTGCATACGCAATCGCGCGTGCTGGAAATCGCCTTTGCCGATGGCAAGCAGTTCCGCCTGCCGTTTGAATACCTGCGCGTGCTGTCGCCGTCGGCGGAAGTGCAGGGGCATGGGCCGGGGCAGGAAGTCCTGCAGACCGGCAAGCGCGAGGTCGGCATCGTCGGCGTGGAGCCGGTGGGCAACTATGCGATCCGCCCGCTGTTTTCCGACGGCCACGACTCCGGCATCTACGACTGGGCATACCTGTACCGGCTGGGCGTTGAGCACGACGTGCTGTGGCAGGCGTACCTCGATCGCCTGACCGCCGCCGGTCTCGACCGCGACGCGCCGATGGCCGCCAATGCCGGCCACGCCTGCGGCCACAGCCACTGATTCCCCATTCAATTCGCGGCGCACACGCGCTGCATCCGCATCCTTTTCTGTCATGAGCAAAACCCACTTCGGATTCGAGCAGGTCGACGAGCGCGAGAAGGCCGGCAAGGTCGCCGGCGTGTTCCATTCGGTCGCCAGCAAATACGACGTGATGAACGACCTGATGTCCGGCGGCATGCACCGGCTGTGGAAGATGTTCACCATCGCCCAGGCCGCCGTGCGCCCCGGCTACAAGGTGCTCGACATCGCCGGCGGCACGGGCGACCTCGCCAAGGCCTTCGCGCGCCAGGCCGGCCCCACCGGCCAGGTGTGGCTGACCGACATCAACGAATCGATGCTGCGCGTCGGCCGTGACCGCCTGCTCGACGCCGGTGTGATGACCCCCAACTGCCTGTGCGACGCCGAGCACATTCCCTTTCCGGATGCTTACTTCGACGTGGTGACAGTCGCCTTCGGCTTGCGCAACATGACGCACAAGGACCGCGCACTGGCTGAGATGCGCCGCGTGGTCAAGCCGGGCGGCAAGGTCATGGTGCTGGAGTTCTCCAAGGTGTGGCAGCCGCTGGAGAAAGCGTACGACGTGTATTCGTTCAAGGTGCTGCCGTGGCTGGGCAGCAAGGTCGCCGGCGATCCGGAAAGCTACCGCTACCTGGCCGAGTCCATCCGCATGCACCCGGATCAGGCAACGCTCAAGCAGATGATGGAACAGGCCGGGCTGGACTCGGTCGAATACTTCAACCTGACGGCCGGTGTCGTCGCGTTGCACGTCGGACGCCGCCTCTGATCCTCCAGACGGCCGATGCCACGCAATGCGACCATTTGCCGCCATCGATCACATTGAATTTCGGCGTTGACGTCCTCATCTAACGGCGTCACTGCCATTGGAGAGAAGACAGCGATGAATTTGCATTGGGGTGGAAAACTCGTGACGGGCGCGCTGGTGGCGACGCTCGCACTCGGCGCGGCGATGGACGCCAACGCCAAGCGCATGGGCGGCAGCCGCAGCTTCGGCAAGCAGTCGTCCACCGTGACGCAGCGCCAGCAAACGCCGCCGACCACGCCGTCGCCGACACAGCAGGCCGCGCCTAGCGCGCAACCGTCGCCCGCCGCACCGGCACCGCTGCCGGCGCAGCAGCCGCGCCGCAACTGGGGCGGCATGCTGGGTGGCCTGGCCGCCGGTCTGGGCATCGGCTATCTGCTATCCAAGTTTGGTTTGGGTGCGGGGCTGGCCTCGCTGCTGTCGAACCTGATCCTGATCGCCATCGTCGCCTTCGTGGTGATGTGGATCATCCGCAAGGTGCGCGGCAGCCGTCCGCAGGAGCCGGCGTATGCCACGGGCGGCCCGTCGCTCGGCGGCGATCGCGAGCCTTACATGCCCAAGCCCGCTGCGCCGGCACAGCAACCGGCTGCATCGTCGCTCAACAGCGACAACACGTCGGGCCTGGGCGCCGGGGCGCCGACGGCTGCGCAAGCGTGGAACCTGGGTGGCCCGGCCGCCAGCACATCGGCCGCCGCGCCTGCGCCGCAACAACCGTGGGGCGTGCCGGCGGATTTCGACACGCAAGCCTTCCTGCGCAACGCCAAGGTCTACTTCATCCGCCTGCAGGCCGCGTGGGACGCCGGCAACCTGACCGACATCCGCGAGTTCACCACGCCGGAGATGTTCGCCGAGATCAAGATGGACCTGGCGGATCGCGGCGCCTCGCCCAACAAGACCGATGTCGTCTCGGTCGAAGCCGAGCTGCTCGGCATCGAGACGCAGGCGACGGATTACCTGGCCAGCGTGCGCTTCTCCGGCATGATTCGCGAAGAGAGCAATGCCCCGGCGCAGCCGTTTGCCGAGGTGTGGAACCTGTCCAAGCCGACGCAGGGTGCGGGCGGCTGGGTGCTGGCAGGGATTCAGCAACTGCAGTAAGGCCATCGCCACCCGAGGCCGGTCAAACCGGCTCTCGCGGCATTGCCCGTAAAATAGGGCCCGACCACCGGTTCGGGCCCTTTTTGTTGCCCGCCGGCCAGCCCCTTTGTGTCCAACCGCCGCATGTCTTCGACTGCCACTTCGTCTTCGTTGCCCTTCGCGCTGATGCAGCCACTGCTGCTCGCGCTCAACCATCTGCTGCGCTCGGAGCCCTGGGCGCAGGAGACGCTGCGGCCGTTCGCGGGCCGCGTCGCGCATTTCGATCTCGCGCCGTTTGCACTGACGCTGCAGGTCGATGCCGCCGGCCTGGTGACGACACCGGAGGCGGGTGCCGAGCCCGCCGTCACCGTGGTGGTGCCGCTCATGTCGGCCGCCAGCGACTACGCCACCGGCGGCCAGGCCGCCGTGCTCAAGCACGTGCGTATCGACGGCGAGGCGGAGTTCGCCAACGTGCTGTCGACGCTGATGCGCAACGTGCGCTGGGATGCGGCGGAAGACCTCTCGCGCGTGTTCGGCGACGTGATCGCACAGCGCATGGTGAGCGGCGCGCAGGCCGCGCGCACCGAGGCGACACGTGTCGGCCGCTCGCTGGCCGAGGCGACGGCGGCGTACCTGACCGACGAGCAGCCGACGCTGGTGCGCCATGCCCGGCTCGCCCAGTTCGTGGCGGACGTGGCGGCCGTGCGCGATGCCCAGGCTCGCCTGGAAAAACGGCTGGAGCGTCTCGAACGCCTGGCACCCTCGACGGCACGGGCGGGCAAACCGGACGAACTGGCATGACGCGCTTCTTCCGGCTGGGCAAGATCATCTTCGTCCTCTTCTATTACGGGCTGGATCAGCTCGCGCTGTCGAGCTTCCAGAGCCGGCGCACGCGCGCGCTGGCCTGGCTGCTGACTCTGGGCCGCAAGCCGACCCGACCGCGCGGCGAGCGCCTGCGCCTGGCGCTGGAGAAGCTCGGCCCCATCTTTGTGAAGTTCGGGCAGGTGCTGTCGACGCGGCGCGACCTGCTGCCGCCCGACGTGGCCGACGAGCTGGCCAAGCTGCAGGATCGCGTGCCGCCGTTCGACCCGAAGGTGGCCGCGGCCATCGTCGAAAAATCGCTGGGCAAGCCGCTGTTGGCGCTGTTCCATCGCTTCGACCATCACCCGGTGGCGAGCGCCTCCATCGCGCAGGTGCACTTCGCCACGCTGCGCGGCGGCCCCGACGACGGCCGCGAGGTGGCGGTGAAGGTGCTGCGCCCGGGCATGCTGCCCGTGATCGACAGCGACCTCGCGCTCATGCGCGATCTGGCAACCTGGATGGAGCGGCTCTGGGCCGACGCCAAGCGCCTGAAGCCGCGCGAGGTGGTCGCCGAGTTCGACAAGTACCTGCACGACGAGCTGGACCTGATGCGCGAGGCCGCCAACGCCAGCCAGCTGCGCCGCAACTTTGCCAGCTCCGACCTGCTGCTGGTGCCCGAGGTGTTCTGGGATTGGTGCACCTCCGACGTGTTCGTGATGGAGCGCATGCACGGCATGCGCATCTCGCATGCGGCCGAACTGCGCGAGGCCGGCGTCGACATGCACAAGCTGGCGCGCGACGGCGTGGAGATCTTCTTCACGCAGGTCTTCCGCGACGGCTTCTTCCATGCCGACATGCACCCGGGCAACATCCTCGTGAGCGTGGCGCCCGGGACGCTGGGCCGCTACATCGCGCTGGATTTCGGCATCGTCGGGGCGCTGTCGGAATTCGACAAGAACTACCTTGCGCAGAACTTCCTGGCGTTCTTCCAGCGCGACTACCACCGCGTTGCCGTGCTCCATATCGAATCCGGCTGGGCGCCCGAAGAGACGCGCGTGGAGGAGCTCGAAGGCGCCATCCGCGCGTGCTGCGAGCCGTACTTCGACCGGCCGCTCGGCGAGATCTCGCTGGGCCTGGTGCTGATGCGGCTGTTCCAGACCTCGCGCCGCTTCAACGTGGAGGTGCAGCCGCAGCTCGTGCTGCTGCAGAAGACACTGCTCAACGTGGAAGGACTCGGTCGCCAGCTCGATCCGGACCTGGACCTGTGGAAGACCGCCAAACCGTTCCTTGAACGCTGGATGCACGAGCAGATCGGCTGGCGCGGCTTTGTCGATCGCCTGAAGGTTGAGGCGCCGCAGTGGGCCAACAAGCTCCCGGATTTCCCGCGGCTGGTGCACCAGCTCCTGGAGCGCGCCGCGCGCGATGAGGGCAACGCCCAGACCGCCGCGCTGACCGCCTTGCTGGCCGAGCAGCGCCGCACCAACCGGCTGCTATCCGCCGCGCTGCTGTTTATCGGCGGATTTGCGACCGGCATCATCGCCACGCACGTGCTGACGTGGCTGGCGCGTCACTGACTGTCGAGCCGACATGGCCCAACCGCCCGTCTTCACCACCCGCGATGCCGCCGATCCTGCCTTCTGGGACGAGCGCTTCAACCGAGACTTCATGCCCTGGGACGCGCAGGGCGTACCGGCAGCGTTCCGGCAATTCTGCGAAGCGCAGCCCGCGCCGCTCTCCACGCTGATCCCGGGCTGCGGCAACGCCTACGAGGCTGGCTGGCTGGCCGAGCGTGGCTGGCCCGTGACGGCCATCGACTTTGCGCCGAGTGCCGTTGCCTCGGCAAAGGACGTGTTGGGTCCGCGCGCAGGCGTGGTCGAGTTGGCGGATTTCTTCCAGTTCCAGCCGCGCCAGACGGTGCAGTGGATCTACGAACGCGCCTTCCTGTGCGCGCTGCCGCGCCGGCTATGGCCGGACTACGCGGCCCAGGTGGCAAGGCTGTTGCCGCCGGGTGGCTTGCTGGCCGGCTTCTTTGCCGTGGTCGAGGGGCGCGAGGTCTCGCTCAAGGGCCCGCCCTTCGAGACCACGCAAGCGGAGCTGGATGCACTGCTGTTGCCGGCGTTCGAGCGGATCGCCGATGTGCCGATCGCCGAGGGCGACTCGATCCCCGTCTTTGCCGGCCGTGAGCGCTGGCAGGTCTGGCGCCGGCGCGCCGACTGATCAGGCGCCTTCGACGCCACAGGAGCGGGCACGACCGCCGTCGTGTTGGTGCAAAGCAACATCGGCGGCAGCCCGAGAAAAGCCTGCGGGCGCCCGTTACGGGCCATCGCTGAAAAATGTGGCAGACGGGGCGGCATTCGTGGTCGCACCAATGCCCCGCGGGGGTGTCCCATCGCTATAATCCCGCCATTTCGTCCGGCGCCCAAGCGTGGCCGCCATCGGGTTTTCCAGCTTCTTTCCGCGCTGCCATGCTGATCTGGTTCGTCATTATTTACTGGGTGATTTCGGTCGGGATCGGCCTGTGGGCCGCGCTGCGCGTGCGCAATACCGCCGACTTCGCGGTGGCGGGCCGTGGCCTGCCGTTCTACGTCGTCACCGCCACGGTGTTCGCGACGTGGTTCGGTTCCGAGACGGTGCTCGGCATTCCGTCAGTGTTTCTCAAGGACGGCCTGCATGGCGTGGTGGCCGATCCGTTCGGTTCTTCCCTGTGCCTGATCCTGGTGGGCCTGTTCTTCGCCCGGCCGCTGTACCGGATGAACCTGCTGACCATCGGTGACTTCTACCGCAACCGCTTCGGCCGGCTGGCCGAGGTGCTGACCACGCTGTGCATCGTCGTGTCCTACCTGGGCTGGGTGGCGGCGCAGATCAAGGCGCTGGGCCTGGTGTTCTTTACCGTCTCGGATGGCGCGCTGTCGCAGGAGACCGGCATGATGATCGGCGCGGCCAGCGTGCTGATCTACACGCTGTTCGGCGGCATGTGGTCGGTGGCGGTGACGGACTTCATCCAGATGATCATCATCGTGATCGGCATGATGTACATCGGCTGGGAGGTCTCGGGCCAGGCCGGCGGCGTGAGCACGGTGGTGGCGCATGCGGCGGCTTCGGGCAAGTTCTCGTTCTGGCCGGCGTTCAACCCGATCGAGGTGATCGGCTTTGTGACGGCGTGGATCACCATGATGCTGGGCTCGATTCCGCAGCAGGACGTGTTCCAGCGTGTGACCTCCTCGCGCACCGAGCGCATTGCCGGTACGGCGTCGGTGCTGGGCGGCGTGCTGTATTTCCTGTTCGCCTTCATCCCGATGTTCCTGGCGTATTCGGCCACGCTGATCGACCCGCAGATGGTCGCCAAGTACATCAACACCGATTCGCAACTGATCCTGCCCAGGCTGGTGCTGGACCACGCGCCGCTGGTGGCGCAGGTGATGTTCTTCGGCGCGCTGCTGTCGGCCATCAAGAGCTGCGCGAGCGCGACGCTGCTGGCGCCGTCCGTCACCTTTGCCGAGAACGTGCTGCGCCCGCTGCTGCCGCGCATGGACGACCGTCGCTTCCTGCGCGTGATGCAGGCGGTGGTGCTGGTCTTCACGGTGCTGGTGACGCTGTTTGCGCTGAATTCACACCTGTCGATCTTCCACATGGTCGAGAACGCCTACAAGGTGACGCTGGTGGCCGCCTTTGTGCCGCTGGCCTTCGGCCTGTTCTGGAAGCGCGCGACCAAGCAGGGCGGCCTGCTGGCCATCATCCTCGGCCTGTCGGCGTGGATCTGGTGTGAGGTGTTCTTCCCAGAAGCGATGTTCCCGCCACAATTGGTCGGCCTGCTGGCCAGCCTGGGCGCGATGATCCTGGGCTCGCTCGGGCCGCAGTGGATCGAGAACCGCGCGCCGACCACCAAGGCGGCCACGCAAGTCTGACCTGAGCCTGGCGGGCAGGGGCGGGCGACATGCGCGGTGTGCCACATTGTGGCGCGCCGCCATCGCCCGCTTCGCATCCGCGGTCAGGAATCCCATTGAAAGGGTTTATAATTCAAGGCTTTGCGCGCCGGCACTTGCATTGCGCGTAGCTGCCCCGATCTTTCGCGAGCCTGTGCGCGTTTCCCGCGCCGTGTTTGCGGCCTGCGCGGGCACTCCAGAAACGCTTTCTCGAATTTCGTTTGTTCCAGGGTGAGGACACCATGCCGATCTATGCTTATCGATGCGACGCCTGCGGCCACGCCAAGGATGTGCTGCAGAAGATGAGCGACGCACCGCTGACGGATTGCCCGGCATGCGGCGCGCCGGCCTTCAAAAAGCAGCTCACCGCTGCCGGCTTCCAGCTCAAGGGCTCGGGCTGGTACGTGACGGATTTCCGTGGTGGCTCGGGTGGCGCGTCGGCTGCCAGCACGGCAGCCAAGACCGATGCCGCCGCACCGGCTGCCGCGCCGGCCGCATCCGCTGCGTCCGACAGCACGTCGTCCACGGCCAGCGCCGCTCCGGCAGCGTCGGGCGGCTGCGGCGGCTCGTGCGCTTGCCACTGATCGCCTTCCTCATTCCTCGGCCCATCGCCCCATGAAACAGAAAACCAGCGCACTCAAGACGTGGTTCCTGACCGGTCTTCTGGTGCTCGTCCCGCTTGCGATCACGCTGTGGGTGCTGTCGCTCATCATCGGCACGATGGACCAGAGCCTGGCGCTGCTGCCCTCGGCCTGGCAGCCGGATCGCCTACTCGGCGTGAAGATCCCGGGCCTGGGCGCGATCCTGACGCTGCTGTTCATCCTGATCGTGGGCGTGCTGGCGCACAACTTCATCGGCCAGAAGCTGGTGACGTGGTGGGAAGCGCTGCTGGGCCGCATTCCCGTGGTGGGCCCGATCTATTCGAGCGTGAAGCAGGTGTCGGACACGCTGCTGTCGTCCAACGGCAATGCGTTCCGCAAGGCGCTGCTGGTGCAGTACCCGCGCGAGGGCTCGTGGACGATCGCCTTCCTGACCGGCCGCCCCGGCGGTGACGTCGAGAATCACCTGCAGGGCGAGTACGTCAGCGTCTATGTGCCGACCACGCCCAACCCGACCTCGGGCTTCTTCCTGATGATGCCCAAGGCTGACACCATCGAGCTGGACATGACGGTGGATGCGGCGCTCAAGTACATCGTGTCGATGGGGGTGGTGGCGCCGGAAACGCTGCCGCGCCGCACGGAGTCGCCCGACGCGTCGCCCGAGACGGAGGACCGGTCGCCGGCCACTACGCCGCGCGGCCCCTCGAATCCGCAAGCGCTGCCCGAAGAAGGCGGCGCCGTCTCAGCCCCTTAGGAACACAATCGGCCGGTAGCGCGAACGCATCCCTCCGGCCCCCCGATCAACTTTCTCGCGCGACGCCCTGTTGGCGGCGCGCTTCGCGGAAAACCACAACATGCAAATGCGTACTCAATACTGCGGTCAGGTCACCGAACAACTGCTCGGCCAGAGCGTCACCCTGTCGGGTTGGGCGCATCGCCGTCGTGACCACGGCGGCGTGATCTTCATCGACCTGCGCGATCGTGAAGGCCTGGTGCAGATCGTGTGCGATCCGGACCGCCCGGAGATGTTCAAGGTGGCCGAAGGCGTGCGCAACGAGTTCTGCCTGCAAGTGAAGGGCATCGTGCGTGCCCGCCCGGCCGGCACCGAGAACACGGCCCTCGTCAGCGGCAAGGTCGAGGTGCTGTGCCATGAACTGGGAGTGCTGAACCCCAGCGTTACACCGCCTTTCCCGCTGGACGACGAAAACCTGTCCGAGACCGTGCGCCTGACGCACCGCGTGCTGGACCTGCGCCGCCCGGAGATGCAGAAGAACCTGCGCCTGCGCTACCGGGTGGCCATCGAGGTGCGCAAATTCCTGGACGAGCTGGGATTCATCGACATCGAAACACCGATGCTCACCAAGAGCACGCCCGAGGGCGCGCGCGACTACCTGGTGCCCAGCCGGGTGCACGACGGCATGTTCTTCGCCTTGCCGCAGTCACCCCAGCTGTTCAAGCAGCTGTTGATGGTGGCCGGATTCGACCGCTACTACCAGATCGTCAAGTGCTTCCGCGACGAAGACCTGCGTGCCGACCGCCAGCCCGAGTTCACGCAGATCGACATCGAGACCAGCTTCCTGGGTGAAGCAGAGATCCGTGCCATCACAGAAGCCATGATTCGCAACGTCTTTCGCAAGACGCTGGGTCTGGAACTGCCCGTGTACGCCGAGATGACCTACGCCGAGGCCATGCACACGTACGGCAGCGACAAGCCCGACCTGCGCGTCAAGCTGCAATTCACCGAGCTGACCGACGTGATGAAAAGCGTCGACTTCAAGGTCTTCAGCACACCCGCCACCAGCAAGGGCGGCCGTGTCGCGGCACTCAGGATTCCGGGCGGGGGCGAGATGAGCCGCGGCGAGATCGACGCCTACACCGAGTTTGTCAAGATCTACGGTGCCAAGGGCCTGGCCTGGGTCAAGGTCAACGACGCCGGCAAGGGCCGTGAAGGCCTGCAGAGCCCGATCGTGAAGAACCTGCACGACGCGGCCATTGCCGAGATCATCGCCCGCACCGGCGCGCGCAACGGCGACCTCATCTTCTTCGGCGCCGACAAGGCCAAGGTCGTGAACGACGCGCTGGGCGCGCTGCGCGTGAAGATCGGTCACAGCGAATTTGGCCGCAACCACGGCCTGTTCGAGGACAAATGGGCGCCGCTGTGGGTGGTGGATTTCCCGATGTTCGAGTACGACGACGAGGGCAAGCGCTGGAACGCCGTGCACCACCCCTTCACGGCGCCCAAGGACGGCCACGACGAGCTGATGAAGACCGACCCCGGGGCCTGCATCGCCAAGGCCTACGACATGGTGCTCAACGGCTGGGAGATCGGCGGCGGCTCGGTGCGCATCCACCGCGCCGAGGTGCAGGCCCGTGTGTTCGAGGCGCTGAACATCACGCCCGAAGAGCAGCGCGTGAAGTTCGGCTTCCTGCTCGACGCGTTGCAGTACGGCGCGCCGCCGCATGGCGGCCTGGCCTTCGGCCTGGACCGCATCGCCACGCTGATGACCGGGGCCGAGAGCATCCGCGACGTGATTGCCTTCCCGAAGACGCAGCGTGCGCAGTGCCTGTTGACCGGCGCGCCGAGTTTTGTCGACGAAGCGCAACTGCGCGAGTTGCACATCCGCTTGCGCAACACCACGCCGGCCGCCTGAGCGAGACCCCGGGCGGCTTCGGCCGACCTTGGGGCGCTCAGGAAGCCCGCGGCCGCCGCCCGAACACAAAGCGCACGGTGGGCCACAGCAGCGGCGGCGGGCCCACGGTCTCGCGCACGATGCTGGGCAAAGTTGCCGATGGCCACGCGCGTTCGAGCAACGGGCGCACCGCGAGCATGAGGCGACCGTGCCGTGCGCTGGACTTGTGGCGGGCAAAGATGCCGGTACTGGCCTCGCACGTGCGCGCCAACTCGCCCTGTGTTGACGATTCGCGTTGCGCGGCCGCGATGCCGCGTGCGGCCGCCACACCGTCTTCGATGGCGGTGGACATGCCGGCGCCCAGCAGCACGTCAACCGTACCGACGGCGTCACCGATGGCCACCACGCGACCCGCGTCCGGCCGGGCGATCGCACGCTGAAAGACGTCCACCACTTCAGCGGGATAGGCAGGCGGCCCCAGGGCCAGTCTTTCGGCGATGGCGCCGAAGCGCTGTGCCAGTGCCGCTGCATCGGCGCCCGGCCCGGGCCGAGCATCGAAGTAGGCGATCACGCCCTTGCGCCCCCAAGTCGGGAACAGCAGATACAACTCGTGGGTGGACGCGTCGCGCACACCCACGATGCCTTCGAACCAAGGCGCAACGGCGTACTCCGCCGTCACGACCAAGTGGCTGGGCCCGGCCCTCGTGCGGGCCGGGCGGCCCAGCGCTTCGAGCCGCCCGCCCGAGGCGTCGACCACGTGCCTTGCAGCCACTGTGCGGTGGATGCCGGCGGACTCGTCCCGCAGCGTGACCTGCACATGGTCGCGGCCCACCTCCAGGCCGACCACGCTGGTGTCCCAGCACAGTTCGAAAGGTGATGCCGCCAGTGCGGGCGCCATGAGTGCGCCCCTTAGCCTGTTTTCGACGTGCCGGATGGTGGTCGTCCGTCGGCCTTCGGTGATGTCGGGCAGGCCCAGCTGACGCAGCGCCTCCTGCGCCCCGGGGCGCACCAGGATCAGCTGCGCACGTGTGGCCTGCGGCCCGCGGGCATCGACGGCCAGTGTGCTCAGGCCCTCGGCACGTGCGGCCAGGGCTGCTGCACAACCACCCGGGCCCAAACCCGCGACTAGCACATCGACCGTTTGCATTGGCGTTTCAGCGCCCGTTGCGGCCGCCATCGTTCAATCCCTTCCCAGCTTGCACTTCGCCCTGGTGTTGTTTGCCGGCTGCTTCATTTTTCGGCAATGAAGATGTCCACTTGTGGGCATCCCCCGCCAAGGCTCAACACAAGTCTAGCTGGCAACGAGGGGGTCCCGACTTCGCTGATACTCAACTGCTGTGGGCTTGCCACACAGCCCGCCGCAGCCGGCTTCGCCCACCGGTGCCGAGACGACGGCGCCCCGACATGCACCCACGCCCATTCAAGATTCCCCGTTCCGTGCTGGTCGTCATCCACACACCTGCACTCGAGGTGCTGTTGATCGAACGTGCCGACAAGCCCGGGTACTGGCAAAGTGTCACCGGTTCGCTGGACGCCGAAGACGAAGTGCTGGCCGACACCGCGCGCCGTGAGGTGGCTGAAGAAACCGGCATCACCACGGGCGATCTGCGCGACTGGGGCTTGGAGAACGTCTTCGAGATCTACCCCGTCTGGCGCCACCGCTACGCACCGGGTGTCACGCACAACACCGAACGTGTTTTTGGCCTGACGCTGCCGGCAAGGGTGCCCGTCACGCTGAGCCCGCGCGAACACCTGGCGCATGTGTGGCTGCCGTGGCAGGAAGCTGCCGACCGCTGCTTTTCGCCCAGCAATGCCGAGGCCGTTCTGCAGTTGCCCCGCTTCGTGGAGAGTCACACCGGCAGTGCATCATGGCCGGCATGAACCCACTGCAGTCCTCGCTGATGCCGCCCCACACCGGCATCGGCGCACTGCGCGTGGCCACCTACAACATCCACAAGGGTGTGCGCGGCCTGGGCCCGCGCAAGCGGCTAGAGATACACAACCTGGGCCTGGCCGTGGAAGCGTTGGATGCTGACATGGTGTTTTTGCAGGAGGTGCGCCTGTTTCACCACCGCGAGGCGCGCCGTTTCGACCGCACCCACTTCGGCTGGCCGCAGCAGGGCCAGGCCGAATTTCTGGCGCCAGAGGGTTACGATGTGGCCTACCGCACGAACGCGGTCACTCGTGATGGCGAACACGGCAACGCGCTGCTGTCTCGTTGGCCCATGGGTGACGTGGGCCATCACGATGTCAGCGACCACCGCTTCGAGCAGCGCGGCCTGCTGCACGTGCCCGTGGTGTGGAACGGCAGCACCGTCCACGCCGTGGTGGTGCACTTCGGTCTGGGCCACCGCGGCCGCGTGCGGCAGGTGCAAAGGCTGGCAACCTTCATCGAAACGCAAGTGCCGCCCGACGCCATGCTGGTGGTGGCCGGTGACTTCAACGACTGGGGCGAGCGCCTGGACGCGCCGATGCAGGCGCTGGGCCTGAAGCGCGCCCTGGCGCCGGATGCAGGGCCTTCGCGTGCAGCCACCTTCCCGTCCATCGCGCCGGTGTTTGCGCTGGACCGCTTCTACCTGCGCGGCCTGGCCTGCCGCACGACGCTGGTGCCACGTGGCCTGAGCTGGGCGCGCATGTCCGACCACCTGCCGCTGGTGGCCGAACTCGAGCCCACCTGAACATGGACGCCCACCCGCTGCGCGAGGTGATGCTGGGCTGGACACGGGTACCACCGCCACGCTTCGTGGGTGGCAACCAGCTTGAGCTGCTGCAAGGTGGCGCAGAGCTGTTTCCACGCATGTGCCAGGCCATCAGGGAAGCCACCCGCGAGGTCTGGTTGGCCACCTACATCTTCCACGACGATGCGGCTGCGCAGACGGTGGCGCAAGCGCTGATCGATGCTGCGGCTCGCGGTGTGGCCGTGCACGTGGTGGTGGACGGCTTCGGCTCCATTGCCACCATGCCCAGGGTGCGTGCCATGTTTGTTGGCAGCAAGGTGCGCCTGGAGGTGTTTCGGCCGCTGGACCGCTGGTACTCCTGGCTTCAGCCCGGTCAGCTGCGCCGGCTGCACCAGAAGCTGTGCGTGTGCGACGACACGGCCTTTGTCGGCGGCATCAACATTATCGATGACCGCCACGACATGAACCACGGCTGGACCGACCAGCCGCGGCTGGACTTCGCCGTGGCCGTGCGGGGCCCGTTGGCGCAGGCTGTGCTCGTCACCGCACGTGCCACGTGGGCGCGCTCGCACCTGTGGCACGGCTGGCGCGACGAGGTGCGCGACATTGCGCGCAGTGCCAAGCCGGTGAAAGAAGCGATGTCGCTGCTGCGTGAGCTGCGCGGCAATCCGGGGCCCCCGGCCATTGATGAACACACCCCCATGCGCGCGGCGTTTCTGGTGCGCGACAACCTGCGCCAGCGGCGAAGCATCGAGAGACGTTATGTCGAGGCCATACGCCACGCCAGGGATCGTGTGGACATCGCGGTGCCCTACTTCTATCCGGGCCGCGGCTTTCGCAGCGCGCTGCGCAAGGCTGCCAAACGGGGCGTGCGTGTGCGGCTGCTGCTGCAGGGCAAGATCGACTACCGCATCGCAGCCTTGGCCGCACAAGTGCTCTACGCCGAGATGCACAGCACGGGCATCCGCATCTACGAATACACACCGGCCTTCCTGCACGCCAAGGTGGCGATCGTCGACGCCGACTGGTGCACCGTGGGCAGCAGCAACATCGACCCGCTGAGCCTGCTGCTGAACCTGGAAGCCAATGTGGTGGTGCGCGACGCCGGTTTTGCGCAGGTGCTCACGCAGTGTTTCGATCGGGCCCTGGCGGTGTCCACCGAAGTGGTGGCGGCGCCCACACTCAGCGGCCCGCGCAGCTGGCTGCGGCGCATCGTCATCGCCTGGGCTGCCAACCTGTACTTGCGCGTTGCGGGCATCACGGGAAGGTATTGATGACCCACCCCCGAAGCGCCTGCGGCGCTCCCCCTCCTCCAGTGGGCACCGCCAGCGGCCCGGTAAAGCCGGTTGCGCAGCGGCCACTTGGTCGGATCAGCTGACATGCCACGAAAGTTGCGCCATTCCCCCATCGACCTGGCCTTGCAGGGCGGCGGTTCACATGGCGCTTTCACCTGGGGCGTGCTCGACCGCCTGCTGGACGACGACACCTTGGCCATCGACGGTATTTCCGGCACCAGCGCCGGTGCCTTGAATGCCGCCGTGCTGGCCACGGGCTGGGCCGAAGGTGGCCGCGCTGGTGCAAAAGCGGCGTTGCGTGCGTTCTGGATGGACGTGGCCAGCCAACACTCGCCGCTGGGCGGCTGCTTCGGCTGGCGCGCGGGCCTGGCGGGTTTCAACCTGGACATGAACCCGTTGTATGCCTGGTCCCAGCAATTCACACGCTGGTTCAGCCCCTACCAGTTCAACCCGCGGGGCGACAACCCGCTGCGAACGGTGCTGCAACGCCACGTCAAACTTCAGGTGCTGAATCGCGGGCCGCTGTCACTGTTCATCACGGCCACTGCGGTGCACACCGGCCAGCCCCGGGTTTTTGACTGCCACGACTTGAGCATCGATGCACTCCTGGCTTCGGCCTGTTTGCCGCAGCTGTTCCGTGCCGTGGAAATCGACGGCCAGCCCTACTGGGACGGCGGCTACAGCGGCAACCCGGCGCTGTGGCCGCTGATCTACAACACCGACGCGCTGGACGTGCTGCTGGTCAAGATCAACCCGCTGCTGCGGTGGGGCACGCCGCAGACGCCGGACGAGATCGCCGACCGGGTCAACGAGATCACCTTCAATGCCGGCCTGGTGGGCGAAATGCGCGCCATCTCCTTTGTCGACAAGCTCATCGAAGAAGGCCGCATCCTGCCCGGCGATTACAAACACCTGCGCTTGCACATGGTGGCTGACGACGAAGCCCTGGCGCCGCTGAATGCGTCCAGCAAGCTCAACACCGAGCGTGCCTTTCTGGAAGCCCTGCATGCGCTGGGCCACGCGGCAGCCGACCGCTGGTGGCTGGCGCACCGCGCCAGCGTGGGGCAACGCGGCACCTTGGACCTGCACCAGACCTTCCTGGGCCCGCGCCTGCCGCCCCGAGCAGGGCGCTGAACGCCGTGACCACGGAAGCGCCGTCTGTGCTGCCCGCTGCGGGGGACCCCCCAGACCCGCAGGACCCGCAAGACCCGCAGGACCTGATCGTCCTGCGCCCCGAGGGCCTTTACTGCCCCGCCGGCCGCTTTTTCATCGACCCCTGGCGGCCCGTGGACCGTGCCGTCGTCACCCACGCCCACGCCGACCACGCGCGCCGCGGCCACGGCGCCTACCTGGCCACGGCCGTCAGCGCCGGCGTGCTGCGCGCCAGGCTGGGCACCATCACGCTGCAAGGCCTGGCCTATGGCGAGGCGGTGCACATCAACGGTGTGCGGGTCAGCCTGCACCCGGCCGGCCATGTGCTGGGTTCGGCTCAGGTGAGGGTGGAGCATGCCGGTCAGGTATGGGTGGCTTCGGGTGACTACTTCACCAGCGGCCACACGTCTGATGTCAACACCACTTGCACGCCCTTCGAACCCGTGCGCTGCCACTGTTTCATCACCGAAAGCACGTTTGGCCTGCCCATCTACCGCTGGCGGCCGCAGGCCGAGCTGATGGCGCAGATCAACGCCTGGTGGTCGGCCAATGCCGATGCCGGCCGGCCCAGCCTGCTGCTGGGCTACAGCTTCGGCAAGGCGCAGCGGCTGCTGGCCGGTGTGGACGCAGCCATCGGCCCGGTGGCCGTGCATGGCGCGGTTGCACCGCTGAACGAGGCCTACCGCGCGGCCGGTGTCGCGCTGCCACCCACCCACACGTTGGACGAACTGAAAGCCGCTTCAGCGCTGCAGCGCGCGCTGGTGGTGGCGCCGCCCTCGGTGCTGGGCAGCGCCTGGGCACGCCAGCTGGGCGACTGCAGCGACGCTTTTGCCAGCGGCTGGATGCAGTTGCGCGGCGCACGCCGGCGCCGGGGCGTGGACCGCGGCTTCGTGCTCAGCGACCATGCCGACTGGCCCGGCCTGCAGCGTGCCATCGCTGCCACCGGCGCCAGCCGTGTCATCGTCACACACGGCTACGAAGCGGTGATGGTGCGCTGGCTGCAGCAGCAAGGGCTGCAGGCCGGCAGCTTCCAGACGGCCTACGGTGACGAAGAGGCGCAGGACGCGGCTCCGGACGGCGCCGCCACGGCTTCAGACCGTGATAGCGCAGATTCAACCACTGCGCGTGATACCGCGCCGCCTCAGTTGCCCGACTGACGCCCGATCAGCTGCACGTCCAGCCGCGGCTCGGTGACTTTGGCATCGGCGCGGCTCTCGACAAAGATGCGCTTGGGGTCGATGCCACGCTCGGTCAGAAACTTGCGCAGCGCACCCAGGCGGGCTTCATTCAGGTCACGGTCGGTGTGGCCGCCGCCGTCCAGCACCCAGGGCCCGGTGGGCACCACCAGGGCCACTTCCACGTCCAGACCCAGCGCGTCGATGACCAGGTCGGTGAGCCTGGCCTTGGCCTGGTCGCTGAGCTGGTCGCCCTTGAACAGACCCTTGCCGGGTATCGACGCGGTGCGCATGACGGGCTTGTTGTAGGCCGGCGCTGCAGTGGGCATGGCGGTGGCGGGTTTGGCCGCCTGCGCGGCTGCGGGTGGCGTGGCGGCCAGCCACGCCGCACCGGCCAGAGCAGCCATCGCCCAGGTGAAGCGAAGTTGCGCAGGGCGGATCCCTCCCCGGACATCGGAAACCGGTCGCTCAATCGTGCTCATTCGAAAGTCCTCTTCTGCTGTGGCGGCCCTATTCTGGCCCGGCTGCAGCGCCTTTGCCGGTGCCCTTTTGCCGGTGCCCTTGTGCCGGTGCAGCGATTCAAGCGCGTCATCATCGCGTGATGCAATCCTTCGCGGCCCTGTACGAAGCACTCGACGCCAGCACCGCCACGGGCGCCAAGGTAGCAGCGCTGGTGCACTACTTCGACAAGGCCCCCGCCGACGATGCCGCCTGGGCGGTTTTTTTTCTGTGCGGGGGCAAGCCGCGCCAACTGGTGCCCACGGCGGTGCTGCGCGACACCGCCTGCCAGCAGGCTGGCGTGGATGACTGGCTATTCGAGGCCTGCTACCAAGCGGTGGGCGACCTGGCCGAAACCATCGCGCACATCCTGCCCCCGGGCACCGGCGGCCCGTCGCTGGGCCTGGCGCAGTGGCTGCAAGAGCGGTTGCTGCCCTTGCGCGGACAGCCCAGGGAAGTGCAGGCGCAAAGCCTGGCCGCCTGGTGGCAAGAGCTGGACGCCGCAGGCCGCTTCCTGCTGGTCAAGCTGATTGGCGGTGGCTTGCGCGTGGGGGTGAGCAAGCTGCTGGTGCAGCGCGCGTTGGCGCAGCTGACGGGCTTGCCGCCCCAGCTGATGGCGCAGCGCCTGGTGGGCTGGACGGATGCCAGCCACGCACCCGATGCCCAGCGCTGGCAGGCGCTGGTGGCGCCGGCCGGGCAGGGCACGGCGCCCACCGGCCAGCCCTACCCGTTTTTTCTGGCCCATGCACTCGATGCCGCACCCGCCACGCTGGGCCCGGTGTCTGACTGGCTGGTGGAGTGGAAGTACGACGGCATCCGCGCCCAAGTGGTCAAACGCGCCGGCCAGGTGTGGATCTGGTCACGTGGCGAGGAACTGGTGACCGAACGGTTTCCCGAAGTTGTGGCCCAGGCCGATGCGCTGCCCGACGGCACCGTGATCGACGGCGAGCTGCTGGCCTGGCTGCCCGCCAGCGACCGGCCGGCAACGTTCAAGCTGCTGCAGCAGCGCATCAACCGCAAGACCGTGAGCAAGAAGTTGCTGGCCGACGCGCCGGTGCGGCTGTTGGCCTATGACCTGCTGGAATTGCGGGGCATCGACCTGCGCGGCCAGCCTCAGCACCAACGGCGCCAACAGCTGCTGCAGTTGCTGAGCGGCAGCACGATCGCCGTGTCGCCGCAACTGCAGGCCCACGGCTGGGACGAACTGTCGCTGCTGCACCAGCAATCGCGCGCCCGCGGCGTCGAAGGTTTCATGCTCAAGCACTTGCAATCGCGCTACGGCAGCGGCCGCACCAAGAGCGAAGGCACCTGGTGGAAGTGGAAGGTGCAGCCGCTGACGGTGGACGCCGTGCTGGTCTACGCCCAGGCTGGCCACGGGCGCAGGGCCAGCATTTACACCGACTACACCTTTGCTGTCTGGAGCCGGCCGCCGGCCAGCGCGGCTGAAGCGCAAGCCGTGCTGGACGCCATCTCGCGGCGCGAGCCCGCGCCCAGCCGCGACAGTGGTGCGCTGCAGCTGCTGCCCTTTGCCAAGGCCTACTCGGGCCTGAGCGATGAAGAGTTCAAGGCCGTGGACCGGGTCATCCGCGCCCACACGCTGGACAAGTTCGGCCCCGTGCGCAGCGTGCGGCCAACGCTGGTGTTCGAGATCGGCTTCGAAGGCATCGACCACAGCCCGCGCCACAAGAGCGGCGTGGCGGTGCGCTTTCCGCGCATGCTGCGCATCCGGCACGACAAGCCGCTGCACGAGGCCGACGCGCTGCCCACGCTGCAGGCGCTGATCAGGCGCTGATCAGGCGCTGATCGACGGCCTTGCGGCCGGGGGGGCGTGCCGCCCTTGGGCCGATCGGCAGCGGACCTGACTGACCGTGAGTCCGGTAGCGCGCAGAAACCGCCACTTGCAGCCGCTGTTCGGCCCTTCGCCCCTCAAGCCGGCACGGAAACTGCCGAAACGCGGTCAGGCCTGCCCAAAGAGGGCGGCCGCCCCGCAACTATTTGCAAGACACGAAAGACCCACCCATGAAGAACACCCTGCGCATCTGCTCTGTCGTGGCCCTGCTGGCAGCCGTGGGTTCAGCCCACGCCTACGACCCCAAGGCCACCATCGCCGACCTGGACGCCCGCCTGGCCAAGATCGGTGCACCCAAGATTGACGGCACCGAAACGGTGGCCGGCAAGACCGTGCCCGCCATCTACTTTGGCGAGCGCAAGATCAACAACAACTACGACGTCGTGGACGGTGTGCGCAAGGCCCACCAGGCCACCGCCACCATCTTCGTCAAGGACGGTGACGAGTTCGTGCGCGTCAGCACCAATGTGCTCACGCCCGAAGGCAAGCGCGGCATCGGCACGCAGCTGGCGCGCAATGCCGCCTACGCCGCCGTCAGCGGTGGCCAGCAGTACTGCGGACCAATCGACGTGCTGGGAACTGCCTTCGACTCTTGCTACAACCCGATCAAGGACGCCAGCGGCAAGATCATCGGCGTCAGCTACATCGGCCACAAGAAGTGATCTGAAGGGGGGTTGTGCGGCAGCCTTTGCTGTGCAGGGCTGCTGCGCAGGGCCCCCGCCTGTCTGGCTGATTTTTTGAAAGGTCCGAAGATGAAAAAACTCAACAGTTGGCTGGGCGCCTTGGCGCGCATGGGCGTGGGGCGCCAGCTGGGCGCCGGCTTTGGCGTGGTGCTGGTGCTGACGGCGCTGGTGGGCGCGGTGTCGCTGGTGTCGCTGGCCCAGGAGTACGAACGCGCCAGGGTGCTGGCCGACAAGTGGCTGGCCGGCGTCGACCATCTGGCCACGGCGCGACTGTCGGTGATCGAGATGCGCGACATGGAAGTCAAACACAGCCGCACCGAAGACCGCAGCTACCACTCGGAGTACGAAGAGAAGATCACCGAATCGGTCAAGGGTGCCAACGTGGCCCTGACCGCTTACCGCGGCCTCGTCGATGGTGAAGAAGACACCAGGCTCTTCACGGCCGTTGAAAAGGCCTGGGGCGGATACCAGAAGTTCAGCCAACAGGTGGTGGCCCTGGGCCGCGACAAAAAGCAGGCCGACGCGGCCGACATCAGCGACGGTGCGAGTGCCATGGCGCTGGATGAAACGTTGGGTGCGCTGAAAGCCATTGCCAAGTTCAATTTCCAGAGCGGGCATGCAGCTGCGGACACAGCCAAGGCATCCTACGACCGGTCCAAACTGCTTGTGGGCGGGCTGCTGGCGTTGGCGCTGGTGGTGGGCACGGCCATGGCCGTGCTGCTGACCCGCGGCATCGTCAGCCAGCTCGGTGGAGAGCCCCAGGTGGCGGTGGCCCTGGCACGTGCCGTTGCCGAGGGCGACCTCAGCTCCGCCATTCGCGTCAAGGCAGGCGACACCACCAGCCTGATGGCGAACCTGCTGGCCATGCAGACCGGCCTGGCCGACGCCGTGCGCCAGGTGCGCGAGGGTTCAGAAAGTGTGGCCACGGCCAGCTCGCAGATCGCCGATGGCAACCAGGACCTGTCGGGCCGCACCGAGCAGCAGGCCAGTGCGCTGCAGCAAACCGCTGCCACGATGGACCAGTTGGGCACCACGGTGCGCAACAACGCCGACAACGCACGCCAAGCCAACCAGCTGGCGCAGGGCGCGGCCACCGTGGCCACCAAGGGCGGCAACGTCGTCAGCCAAGTGGTGCTGACCATGAAGGGCATCAACGACAGCAGCCGCAAGATTGCCGACATCATCAGCGTCATCGACGGCATCGCCTTCCAGACCAACATCCTGGCGCTGAACGCCGCGGTCGAAGCCGCCCGCGCCGGCGAACAAGGCCGTGGTTTTGCCGTCGTGGCCAGCGAAGTGCGCAGCCTGGCGCAACGCAGTGCCGCCGCCGCACGTGAGATCAAGACGCTCATCAGCGCCAGCGTTGAACGGGTGGAGCAGGGTACGACGCTGGTGGACCAGGCCGGTCAAACGATGGAAGAGATCGTGGCCGCCATCGGCCGCGTGAGCGACATCGTGGGCGAGATCAGCTCGGCCAGCGTCGAGCAGAGTTCGGGCGTGACGCAGGTGTGCAACGCCGTGTCGCAGATGGACCGGGCCACGCAGCAGAACGCCGCACTGGTGGAAGAAAGCGCGGCTGCGGCGGACAGCCTGCGCCAGCAGGCGCAGCAACTGGTGCAAGCCGTGGCGGTGTTCCGCCTGGCCTGACATCGACCACAGCTGTGGCAGCCGTTGGGGCTGCGGGCTTCGGTCCGCAGCCCCATCGCCCCTTTGCAGTTGGAGCAGGTGGCGGGGTTGACGAACAGGGTGTCAAGACTGCCGAACCTCGATCTTCGGCGCGGTGCGCACGCTCAGCCACATCGTGAAGGCCAGCACAGCGACGACCACGCCCAACGAGATGGCCACCGGAATCTTGAAGAAATCGATGAGGATCATCTTCGTGCCGATGAACACCAGGATCACCGCCAGCCCGTAGCTCAGCAGGTGGAACTTGGTCGCCACCGCCGCCAGCAGGAAGTACATCGCGCGCAGACCCAGGATGGCGAAGATGTTGCTGGTGAGCACGATGAACGGGTCCATCGTGATGGCGAAGATGGCCGGGATGCTGTCGACCGCGAAGATCACGTCGGTCAGGCCCACCAGGCAGATCACCAGGAACAGCGGCGTGGCGATC
>JBBRCN010000056.1:0-27589 GCA_038204775.1 Burkholderiales bacterium
GGCATGTACACGCGCACCGACAACCCGCTGCACATCGTGCAGGAGGTGATCGACAACGCCGCTGACGAGGCCCTGGCCGGGATCGGCCAGCGCATCGCCGTTACTTTGCACACCGACGGCAGCGTGAGCGTCGATGATGACGGCCGCGGCATCCCCTTCGGTCTGCACCCGGAAGAGAAGGTGCCGGTGCTCGAGATCGTCTACACGCGGCTGCACGCCGGTGGCAAGTTCGACAAGGGCGCCGGCAGTGCCTACAGCTTCAGTGGTGGCCTGCACGGTGTGGGCGTGAGCGTGACCAATGCGCTGTCCCGGCGGCTGGCGGTGACGGTGTGGCGCGAAGGGCAGGTGGCCACGATGGCCTTCAGCGGCGGTGACGTGATCGAGCCACTGGCGCTGCGCAAGGCCACAGGGGGCGAACGCAAACACGGCACGCGCGTGCAGGCCTGGCCCGACCCCAAGTACTTCGAAAGTGCCGAACTGCCGCGCCACGACCTGGTGCACCTGCTGCGCAGCAAGGCCGTGCTGATGCCGGGCGTGACGGTCACGCTGACGCTGGAAAAGACCGGCGAGACGACGACCTGGAAGTACGAAAAGGGCCTGCGCGACTACCTGATGCAGAGTTTGGCAGCCGACCCGGTGATTCCGCTTTTTGAAGGTGAACAGTTCGCTACCGCCAACGAAACCGAGAACTTCGCCGAAGGTGAAGGGGCCAACTGGTGCGTGGCCTTCACCGACGAAGGCAACACCTTGCGTGAGAGCTACGTCAACCTGATTCCCACGGTGGCCGGCGGCACGCACGAGTCCGGTCTGAAAGACGGTCTGTTCGGCGCCATCAAGGGTTTCATCGACCTGCACAGCCTGCTGCCCAAGGGCGTGAAGCTGATGCCCGACGACGTGTTTTCGCGGGCGAGTTTTGTGCTCAGTGCCAAGGTACTGGACCCGCAGTTTCAAGGCCAGATCAAGGAACGCCTGAATTCACGTGACGCCTTGCGGCTGGTGTCGGCCTACGTCAAGCCAGCGCTGGAACTGTGGCTCAACCAGCATGTGGACCTGGGCAAGAAGCTGGCCGAGCTGGTCATCCGCCAGGCGCAGACGCGCCAGCGGGCTTCGCAGAAAGTTGAAAAGAAGCGGGGCTCCGGCGTCGCCGTGCTGCCCGGCAAGTTGACCGACTGCGAGAGCCGCGACCTGCTGCACAACGAGGTTTTCCTGGTCGAAGGCGACAGCGCCGGCGGCAGTGCCAAGATGGGTCGCAACAAAGAAACGCAGGCCGTGCTGCCTTTGCGCGGCAAGGTGCTGAACACCTGGGAAGTTGAACGTGACCGTTTGTTTGCCAACACCGAAATCCACGACATTGCGGTGGCCATCGGCGTGGACCCACACGGCCCGAACGACAAGGCCGACCTCAGCGGCCTGCGCTACGGCAAGGTCTGCATCCTGAGCGATGCCGATGTCGATGGCTCGCACATCCAGGTGCTGCTGCTGACGCTGTTCTTCCGCCACTTTCCGAAGCTGGTCGAGGCCGGCAACATCTACATCGCCAGGCCGCCGCTGTACCGCATCGACGCACCGGCACGCGGCAAACGGCCCGCCGCCAAGCTCTACGCGCTGGACGAAGGTGAACTCGAAGCGGCACTCGACAAGCTGCGCAAGGAAGGCGCACGCGATGGCAGCTGGACCATCAGCCGCTTCAAGGGCCTGGGCGAGATGAACGCCGACCAGTTGTGGGAAACCACGCTCAACCCCGAGACGCGGCGGCTGTTGCCCGTGACCTGGTTGAGGGTTGGCCAGGAAGGCGGTTTCGAAGCCACGGCAGCGGTGTTGACCAAGCTGATGGGCAAGGGCGAAGCCGCTTCCCGCCGCGAGCTGATGGAACTGCACGGCGACAGTGTCGAAGTGGATGTCTAGTCAGGCGCCCGGCACCTTGCCGCTGCGCTTGCGGCCCACCATGTTGTCCGACCTGGATTTTGTGGCCGCGGTTGAAATGGACCAGCGCAACCTGCCATTCATCACGCCATGGGAACGCACGCAGCACGAAGGCGCGGTGCGCTTCCCGGACTTTCGCCATTTCATCGTCGAAGCCGGCGGCTCGCACCCGCAGTGGGGCGAGCGTGAAGGTTTTGTCATCCTGCAGGGCTGCCGCAACCCGCACAAGAGCGTCGAGCTCAAGCGCCTGGTGCTGCAGACCAAAGGCCAGGGCCTGGGACGGCGCTGCGTGCGGCTGCTCAAGCAGATGGCTTTTCGTGACCTGCACGCGCACCGCTTCTGGCTCGACGTGAAGCAGCTCAACACACCCGCGATGGCTTTGTACGCCAGCGAAGGATTTGTCGAAGAAGGCCGACTGCGCGAAAGCGTGCGGGTCAGCAGCCAGGGGGCCGACGGCTACGACAGCCTGGTGGTGATGAGCCTGCTGGACCGCGAGTACCAGGCGCGTGTGGCGCTGGGGCGGGAGGACCCACGTTGACGCGTGGTCCTCCGGTGCGGCCGCCAGCAACCGGTCAGCAATCGATCAGCCCGCCTTGTAGCCTGTGGTGGGCGACGAGGCCCGGTTTGGACATGCAGCCTTTTCGGTCATAGTGCCGGCTCGGTCTGTCGGGATCGGTTCCCGACCCTCCAGCCGGGGGGTGGCACGTGCCACATTGCACGCTCGACAATGTCGGCTGCTCCGAAAGGTGCGCGTTAGGCCAGGCGTTGGCCGGTGACGGGGGCCCTGCGAAGGCGCGGCGACGATCGAGGGCTCGGCGCCCAAGGGAGACAAGAGTGTCAACGTGGTTCGGATGGGTGGGCGCGGCAGCCGTTGCCGCGTTGTTGGCCGGTGCAGCCGCAGGGGTGTTCTGGTGGCAAGGGCGGGGCCCGTCGGCCGACACGCTGGTGCAACGCGCCCAGAAGCAGCTCGACGCGGGCCAGCCCGTCGCGGCGGCGATCAACGCCAAGAATGCGTTGGCCGCCGATGTCGAATCACCGTCATTGCGCCTGCTGCTGGCGCAGGCGCTGCTGGCGGCCGGGGATCTGCAGGGGGCCAGCGATGAAGCCGATCGCGCAGGTCGGCTGGGTGCCGCAGCGGCCCAGGTGTTGCCGCTGCGGGCCCGCATCGCGTTGGCGCGCCAGCAGCCAGCCCAGGCCATCGAGCTGCTGCGCGAGCAGCGCTTCGACGACGCCCGCGCGCAGGCCCAGGCCCGCACGGTGCTGGCCCAGGCACATGCCGACGCCGGTGACTTTCCTGCCGCCAGCGTCGCCCTGGGCGAAGCCCTGAAGGCCGATGCCGACGACCTGCCGGCCCGGCTGTTGCAGGCTCGCCTCGTGGCCGCCGAGGGCAAGCGCGCCGCGGCGCTGACCCTGCAAGAGGCGCTGCAGGCCCAGTGGCCGCGCGAGGCCACGGTTCACCTGCTGCGCGCCGACCTGCTGGCCGGCGAAGACGATGCCCGCGCCGCAGCCGCTTACCGCGAGGCACTGGCGCTGACCCCGTGGCAGCCCGAGGCTCACCTGGGGCTGGTGATGGCGCTGCTGCGCCAGCGCCAGTTCGATGCGGCAGCCAAGCAGGTGGCCACGATGCGCCAGCATCTGCCGCGCCTGCCGGTGGTGGACTTCCTTGACGGCCTGACCGGCTATCTCGGTGGCAACCATCGCGAAGCCGCCGAGCGCATGGAGCAGGTTCTCAAGCGCGGTCAGCCCAATGCGGCTGTGCTGCAACTGGCCGGTACGCTGCAGGCCCGTCTGGGCCATCAGGCGCGTGCCGAAGGCCTGCTCACCAGCGCACTGGCGCTGGCGCCCGGCCTGGTCGACGCGCGCCAGGAACTGGCCGTGCTGCACCTGAAAGCCGGCCGCCCGGAACGTGCGGTGCAGGCCCTCGAGCCGGTGCTGAAGCCCACGCTGCTGGACGCCCAGGTCTGGCGCACCGCGGGGCAGGCCTACGCACAGCTCGGTCAGTTCGCGCAGGCCGACGATGCCTTCGGGCGTGCCACGCGTGCCGATCCAGACAACCCGGCCATTCGGCGCGAGATTGCACGCGGCCAGATTGCGCGCGGCCAGTTCGACACCGCCCTGCGCGGTCTGGAAGCCGCCGCCCAAGCCGACCCGCAGGGCATCAGCGCCGATCTGGCCCTGGTCTCGGCGCAGATTCAACGCGGCAACTGGGCTGCAGCCTCGCAAGCGCTGGATGGTGCGGCGCGCAAGCAGCCGCAGTCCGCCATGCCCTGGCTGCTGCGCGGCGCCATGGCCGACAAGCAGGGCAACCGGGCGGCTGCCCGCAGCGCCTACGAACAGGCCCTGACGCGGGAGCCCCGCTCTTTGCGCGCGGTCTGGGCGCTGGTGGGTCTGGATGTGACCGAGCAGCGATTTGACGCGGCCAAGGCGCGCCTGCAGGCGGCGCTCAAGCTCGAACCGGGGTCCGCGCCCTTGCGACTTGCACTGGCCGATCTGGCGCTTCGCAGCGGCGCTTCCCCTCAAGAGATCCACAAGGGCATCGACGTGTCCGTCCAGGCAGATCCTCTGGACGTGTCCAACTGGGTTCAGGCGCTGGATTTGCAGCGCCGGCTCGGTGACCCGGTGGCTGTGCTGGCGCGGGCGCAGGCTGCCCAGGCGGCGGTGGCCGACGACGCCACGCTGATGCTGGAACTGGCCGGCGCCCAGCTGGCAGCGGGTAGCCGCGAGCAGGCCCTGATCACTTTGCAGCGCCTGGTGCAGTTGCGCCCGACGCTGCCCGAGGCGCATCTCCGGCTGGCCACCGTGCTGGGCCTCAATGGGCAGCTGGCACAGGCTCGCGCGCCGCTGGCGCGAGCGGTCGAATTGGCGCCGGACTCGCCGGCGGTGTTGCGCGGTGCGATTGCGATGGCTCTGGCCGACCGACAGCCTGCGCGTGCGCTCGAGGTTGCGCGCAGCCTGCAAACGAAGTGGCCGCGGCAAGCGGGTGGCTGGCAACTCGAAGCCGAGGTGCACGAGGCGCTCAAGGACCGGCCGGCCGCCATCTCGGCCTGGCGCACAGCCTTGGACAAGGGAGCCCTTGGCGAGGCGGCTGCCGCACTGCACCGCCTGCTGTCCGCCAGCGACATCGCGGCAGCCGCGGCGTTTGAAAAGCGCTGGCGCGCGACGCAACCGCAGGATGCGTACTTCATCACCTATCTGGCAGAAACCGCCGCGCGTGCTGGCCAGCGCGAACAGGCCGTGGGCCTGTATCGGCAGGCGCTGGAGCGTGCGCCGCAGCACGTCGGCGTCATGAACAATCTGGCCGAGCTTTTGCTCACCGATCGCCCGGCCGAAGCGCTGACGCTGGCCGCGCGCGCCAGCCAGCTCGCCCCGGCGGAGCCGGCCGTGCTGGATACCCTGGCCGCCGCGCAGGCAGCCAGCGGTCAACTCGACGCGGCGCTGCTGAGCCAGCAGCGGGCCGTGGCTTTCGCCCCCGGCGCGCTGCAGCTGCGGCTGCACCTGGGTCGCCTGTGGCTCCACAAGGGTGACAAGGCCAAAGCGCGCGAGCAGCTGCAGCGCGCCGAGCGTTCCACCGATGTGCCCGTGCGCGACGAGGCAACCCGGCTTCTCACCAAGGCGAGCTGACATGACTGGCCGTCATCTCGCTGATCGGAGGAAGGGTCTGGCGCTCGCTTTCGTGACCCCTCGTTCGTGGGTGGTTCGCCCCGACTGCTCCCGCTACATTACGTTGCATATAGAGAACAACCGGCCGGGTTGGCCTGAAAAGGGACGGAAATGAAAACGAACTTGACTTTGCTTCGCGGTGCGCTCGGCGCTTTGCTGGTGGGCTCGGCGATCAGCGCGAACGCGCTGACGCTCAACCTGACGGGTTTTACCTCGGTGGGTTCGCAGGCCGTAACGGTCGCGGGCCCGACGTCAGTCAGCGTGAACGCCGGCGCCTTCGTGGGCAGCCTGAGCGGCGCGCCGGGGTTCGACGCCAATCCGTTCTACACCTACTGCGTCGAGCTGACGCAGACCTTCGGCTTCGGTAGCCCGCTGCCTGGCTACAGCATCGTCGGCGGCATGTCGTACGCAGGCTTCGGCGCCAACGCCGCCACGATCGTCGACCGCCTGGGCAAGCTCTTCACTCACCTGGCAGGTGTGAATTTGCCGGCCAACACCCAGACCTCGACGGCGATCCAGCTCGCGGTGTGGGAGTCGATCTATGAGTCCGCACCGTCCTTCAACATCGGCTCCATGTCCGCCGGCACCAACTTCACGGTCACCTCGGCGTCTGCCGCCACCGTGACGCAGGCCACCTCGCTGCTTGCCGCTGCGGCGTTGGTGACGACCAACCTGTACTCGATCAGCGTGCTGACCAACAGCTCACAACAAGACTTCCTTCTGATCCGCGAGCTGCCGTTGCCGGGCACCCTGGCGCTGTCTGCATTCGGTCTGGTTGCCCTGACGCTGGCGCGGCGCCGCCGCGCCTGACACCGGGTGTCACACGGCTGCGCGCAGCCGCAAGGACATCATTCAATCGGGCGCCTCAGGCGCCCGTTTTCATGGCCCGATTGAAGAGCCTCCCCAAGTGGCCGTGCAGGGCCAGGCGGCCCGAGTGTGCCGGCGCGCCAGCCCCTGACCTATACCCCTGGCCTATGCCTGTGGCAACTGGTCGGCCGGCAGCGTGACCGACACGACACAGCCACGCGGCGGCTGCAGTGCCACGTCTAGGCCACCGCCCATCCGATTCAGCAGCGTGCGAGCCATGGCCACGCCCAGCAACTGGGTCAGCCGCTCGGCGCTGGCCGGTTTGTCGGCGTCGTGAAGCGGCGCCAGCAGTTCGTCCAGACTGGCTGCACCGCCGTCGGCGCGATGGTGGCCGATCTCGAAGTGGACCAGGCCGTCGCTGCCACGGCGTGCGGCCACCAGCACCTGTCCGCTGTCGGTGGCGGCCACCACGTCCTGCAGCAGGTGCAACAAGGCCTGCTCGACACGCCGTGTGTCGCCATGGGCGTAGCCCAGGTCGTCGCTGAGCTGCAGTTGCACCTGCAGACCCTTGCGTTCGGCCGGGCCCCGCACCAACTCGACCGTGCGGTGCAGTGTGTCCCAGACGTCGAAGGCCTCGCGCTGAAGCTCCAGCTGGCCGGCTTGCATGCGGCCCAGCAGCAGCACATGTTCCACCGCCTCGTGCATGCCGCGTGTACGTTCCAGCGCCTGCGACCAGGCGCGCGCCACGGCGGCGTCCTGCGCGCCGTGCACACCCTGCTGGCCATTGGCCGTTTGCTGCAACAGCGCCGACAGCGGCGCGCGCAGGCAGCGCGACAGCGTGGCCAGGAACTCGTTCAGCGATCGTTCTGCATCGGCTTTGCGCTGGGTGGCATCGGCCAACTCCGCCAGGCCCTGCTGCAGCGCCTGTTCCTGCTGCGCCAGCGCGGCGGCCAGTGAGCGTGCTTCGGTGTCGTCTTGCGCCACGCAGACCAGCGTGCCGTCGTCATGCGCCTGCTGCGCGCTCCAGCGCAGGTGCAGCACGCTGCCGTCGGCACGGCGCCAGCGGTGGGCCAGGGTCTGCGGCGCGGTGGTGGCAGCATCCAGCGCCCGTTCGGTCTTGCGCAGGTCGTCGGGCAGCAGGTGGTGGACCAGAGGCGTTCCTGCGCAGTCTGCCTGTGTGGCACCCAAGAGCCGCTCGAACGCCGGGTTGACATGCAGGATGCGGCCTTCGCGGTCCACAAAGGCAATCGGTGCCAGCGACGATTCCAGCAGTTTGGCGTGTGCTTCCAGCACCCGGGCACGGCCTGCATGCTGGGTGCGGCGCTCGCGGCGCAGCCGCTGCAGGCGGGCCTGCGTGTGCTGGCTGTGCACCAGTGCCGCACCGGCCATGCCCAGCGACAGCAGCGTGGCCAGCAGCGAGAGCTTTGACGCCCAGGCGCCGGCAGCCGCCGCTTGCGCCTGCGTGGCCGCCAGCGCCGCCGCAGCCTGGGTCTCCAGCTCGGCCAGTGCGCGCTGGATGTGGTCTTGCAGGCGCCGGTTGTCCACGGCTAGCACGGCTGCTGCAGTGCCAGCGGCGCCAGCAGCGCCACCCCGCTGACGCAAGTCCGCGGCAGCCGCCAGCTGTTCGATGCGCTGCGCCAGCAGCGGCGCCAGCGCAATCAAGCGCGAGTACTGCGCCGGGTCGGCAGCGCTCAAATGGCGCAAGTCATCCAGCAGCGCCACGGCGCGCGGCGCGGCTTGCAGCAGCGGCTCCAGCAGTGCAGGGTCGCCGGTCATGGCATGGCCACGCTGGCTGGCCTCGGCGGCGGCGGTGCTGCTGCGCAGTTCGGCCAGCCGGGTCATCGCCCTTTGTGCGGTCTCGGCACGCCGCGTGTCGTCGGCCAGTGCACGCTGGCTCAGTTGCACCCAGCCGCCCAGGGCCAGCAGCAGCGCCAACACCGCCAGCAGCGGCAGCAGACGCAGCAGACGCAGGTCATGGCCGGGCCGCAGCCAAGCCGGCACCCGGTTCAGCCATCGGAGAGCGGCCGGCTGAAGGCTGCGGGGCGGCGCTTCTGCGGCGCCAAACTGAGAGGGAAGAACCGAATTCAACTGCGAATGCATGGCGTGACGGGTGCTCAGTGCGGGGGGTCAGTGCGGGGGTTCTGGCGGAGGGCGGTCCCTTTGTCATTGTCGGCAGCCGGCGGTCGGGCTGAAGTCACCCGCTGTGACGTGCTGCCGGGCCCGCATCCGCTGTGGGCGAGAATTCCGCCCCTTCCGCCCCTTCCGCCCCTTCCACCCCTTCCACCCCTTCCACCCCTTCGCGCCCCGCGCCGATGCACCCGAGCCCGCCCCCAGCCCATGCCCGACCTGTTCGATCCCCCGCCGCCCGACGCGGCCGAGTCCCTTTCACTGGGCGACTACGCCCAGCGCGCGTACCTGGAATACGCCCTGTCCGTCGTCAAGGGCCGTGCGCTGCCCGATGTCTGCGACGGCAACAAGCCGGTGCAGCGGCGCATCCTGTATTCGATGCTGCGCATGGGCCTGGCGTTTTCGGGTACGGGCGGCGCCAGCGGTGCGCCCAAGCCCGTCAAGAGCGCGCGTGTGGTCGGCGACGTGCTGGGCAAGTACCACCCGCATGGCGACACCGCGGCCTACGACGCCATGGTGCGCATGGCGCAGAACTTCGCCCAGCGTTATCCGCTGATCGACGGCCAGGGCAATTTTGGCAGCCGCGACGGCGACGGTGCCGCCGCCATGCGCTACACCGAAGCCCGCCTGGCGCCGATTGCGCGGCTGCTGCTGGACGAGATCGACGAAGGCACGGTGGACTACCAGCCCAACTACGACGGCAGCGAACAAGAGCCCCGTACGCTGCCGGCACGGCTGCCCTTTGTGCTGCTCAACGGCGCCAGCGGCATCGCCGTGGGCCTGGCCACCGAGGTGCCCAGCCACAACCTGCGTGAAGTGGCGGCGGCCAGCATCGCGCTGCTGAAAAACGACAAGCTGAGCGACGACGAGCTGTACACGCTGCTGCCGGCGCCCGATTTCCCGGGCGGCGGCCAGATCATCAGCCCCGCGGCCGACATCCGCGAGGTCTACCGCACGGGCCGCGGCAGCATCAAGGTGCGCGCGCGCTGGGTCATCGAAGAATTGGCGCGTGGCCAGTGGCAGCTGGTGGTGAATGAACTGCCGCCCGGCACCAGCACGCAAAAGGTGCTCGAGGAGATCGAAGAACTGAGCAACCCCAAGGTCAAGACCGGCAAGAAGGCACTGCTGCAGGAACAGGTGCAGCTCAAGGCTTCGGTGCTGGCGGTGCTGGACGCGGTGCGCGACGAATCGAACAAGGACGCCGCCGTGCGCCTGGTGTTCGAACCCAAGAGCCGCACCGTCGAACAGGCCGAGCTCATCACCACGCTGCTGGCACACACCAGCCTGGAAAGCAGTGTGTCCATGAACCTGACCATGGTGGGCCTGGACGGCCGGCCGGTGGGCAAAGGCCTGCGCCGCATCCTGCAGGAGTGGATCGACTTCCGCCTCATCACCGTCGAGCGCCGCACGCGCCACCGCCTGCAGAAGGTGCTGGACCGCATCCACGTGCTGGAAGGCCGGCAGCTGGTGCTGCTGAACATCGACGAAGTGATCCGCATCATCCGCAACGCCGACGAGCCCAAGGCCGCGCTGATCGAACGTTTCAAGCTCAGCGACCGCCAGGCCGACGACATCCTGGACATCCGCCTGCGCCAACTGGCGCGGCTGGAAGCCATCAAGATCGAGCAGGAGCTGAAAGACCAGCGCGAACAGCAAGGCAAGCTCCAGGACATCCTGTCCAGCCCCACGGCGCTGAAGCGCACGGTGGTGCGCGAGATCGAAGCCGACACCAAGGCCCACGGCGATGAACGTCGCACCTTGATCCTGGAAGAAAAGAAGTCGGTGTTCGAGCTCAAGGTGGTGGACGAACCGGTGACCGTGGTGGTGTCGCTGAAGGGCTGGGTGCGTGCACTGAAGGGCCACGAAGTGGACGCGGCCACGTTGGCTTTCAAGCCCGGTGATGCGCTGTACGGCACCTTCACTTGCCGCAGCGTGGACACGCTGCTGGTGTTTGGTTCGGCCAACAAGGGCAGCGGCCGCGTCTACAGCGTGACCGTGTCGGTGCTGCCGGGTGGTCGTGGTGACGGCGTGCCCATCACGACGCTGATCGACTTGGAAGCCGGCAGCCAGATTGCGCACTACTTTGCAGGCGCGGCCGACACCACGCTGCTGCTGTCCAACACCGGCGGCTTCGGCCTGCTGGCCATGGCGGCCGACATGCTGGGCCGCAACCGCGGCGGCAAGAGTTTCCTCACGCTGGACAGCGGCCACCACGTGCTGCCGCCGGTGGTGGTGGCGCCGCAGCACCGCCGCGTGGCCTGCCTGGCCATGGACGGGCGCCTCTTGGTGTTTGCGCTGGACGAACTCAAGCTGCAGAACAAGGGCGGCAAGGGCCTGACGCTGATGGACGTGGATGCCAAGGTGCCGCTGGTCAGCGTGGCCTCTTGCGCCGACGCGCTGCTGGTGCAAGGCAGCGGCCGTGGCGGCAAGGCCAAGGAAGAGCTGCTGAAGGCGACCGCGCTGGCTGCGCACGTGGGCAAGCGGGCACGCAAGGGGCACAAGGTGGATGGGATGCAGAAGGCGCTGCGTGTCCTCGCACCCTGATCCCGTTTGAACACCCCCCCTGGTTGGGGTGCGGGCCGTCACTGTTACGTCATCGCTTCGGTGGACGTGACTTGTTGCACTGCGGCGCGGCCCCCCGTCTCGGGGTGTGACCTCAACTCACGGAGGTGTGCAAAGCGCCGATGTTCTTCAGACTGCTCACATCAGAAACCGGCGCGTTGGGCGACCGGTCGTGAGCTGAAAGAACAACATGAACCGATCGCTCCTTGCAACCTGCGCTGCCCTGGCCCTGGGCACCTGCTCCCTGGCCAGCCAGGCCGCCAACGTCACGCTCACTGGCTGGGCCTACGGCAGTGGCAACAACGTCATGGCCAGCGGCCCGGGCATTCTGGCCGGCAGCTACAGCGGCCAGGCCGGTGGCTTCATCGGATCGCTGGGGGCTGCAGGTTCATTCAACACGCCGTCGTTCCTGACCTACTGCATCGAACTGGAAGAGAACTTCTCCTTCAGCGGCGACGCCATGAAGGGCTACACGGTGGTGGATGGCGCCAGCTACTTTGCCGGCCGCCGCCTGCTCAACCCCAGCCGGCCCGATGGCGCCGGGGTGACCGAGCGCCTGGGCCAGCTGATGACCTGGCTCAACGCTGACACCACCCGTGTGGACACCGCCGCCGAGTCCACCGCCATGCAGCTGGCGATCTGGAACATCGTCTACGACAGCGACAGCTCGCTCAGCACCGCAGGCGCCTTCAACGACGGCAGCAGCTATCGGACACTGGCCTCGACCATGATGGACGGCGCCAGCAAGATGGAAAACCGCTACGACGTTTTTGCGCTCACACGCGCCGGCAAGCAAGACTTCCTGCTCACCACGCTGCGTGTGCCCGAGCCCGGCAGCCTGGCCCTGGTGGGTCTGGCCCTGGCCGGCCTGGGCTTGGCGCGTCGCCGGCAGGCCTGAACGGGTCCAGGAGCGTGGGCTGCAGAAGGCGTCGAAGCGAAACGTGCAAAAACCGAGGATCGCTGCGGAGTACCGACAAGCCCTGGGCTTGCCCCCTGGGCGCAGGAGGTGATACCCGGCGAGACCGGTTTCTCACGCGTTGCAGCCGACGTCCTTCTGCCGCCCACGCTCCTAGCCTGGCCGGCGAAAGACGGTGACCGCCACGGCGGCCATGGCGACGAAGAGCGCCAGGCTGAAGAACTCGTACGACACCCCGGCCAGCTTGACGGCGGCGTCGGCGCAGCTGGCATAGGCGGCAAAAACCTCGGGCCACAGGCTGTCCAGGCCCAAGCCGCCGACGATGCGGTCGGCCAACGTCAGGTTGCAGCTGACGCTGCTGGCGGCCACGAAGTGCTGCCACAGCGCCGCTGCCGCGCCGCTGGCGGCCAGCAGCCCCATGGCGCCGGCTGCCACGCGCCGCGGCAGCGGAGAGCGCAGCAACAAGCCCAGCACGAACCCCAGTAGCGCGGCGATGGCGATGGCCACAAACACCACACGCTGCAACACGCACCAGGGGCAGGGCTGCATGTCGTACACATGCTGCGACACCAGCGCGGCGGCCACCGCGCCCAGGCTCACCACGGCTGCCGCGAGCAGCAGCGCAGCAGCGCGTGGCATCAGGCGACTTCGGCGATCAGTTCGATCTCGACGCAGGCGCCCATGGGCAACTGCGCCACACCAAAGGCGCTGCGCGCGTGTGCGCCCACGTCGGGGCCGAATACGGCACCCAGCAGTTCGCTGCAGCCGTTGGTCACCAGGTGGTGTTCGGTGAAGGTGGCTGTGCTGTTGACCAGGCTCAGCACCTTGACGATGCGCCTGACCTGGGCCAGGTCGCCCACGGCGGCCTGCAGCGTGCCCATCAGGTCGATGGCGATGGCGCGTGCCGCGAGCTTGCCTTCTTCAGTGGCCATCGTCAGGCCCAGCTGGCCGACCCAGGCCTTGCCATCGCGCTTGGCGATGTGGCCGCTGATGAACACCAGCTTGCCGCTGCGCACGAAGGGCACGTAAGCGGCCGCGGGAATGGCCACGGGGGGCAGCGTGATGCCCAGTTCTTGCAGGCGGTCGGCAGGGGTCATGAGCGAGTCCTTGAACGCGGCCCAAGCGGGCCTGGGAAAGTTGCGCGGCATCCTACACTGGGCCCCATGACGGCAGGGGGAACGGGTCTGGCCTCGGGGCCCCGCATGGCTCGGGATTGGGCCCTGGCGGGGCTGGCCTGGCTGGCCGGCTGCGCGCTGCAGTTGCAGCTGCCGCAGCTGTGGCCTGCGGCTTGGGTGGCGCTGATGCTGGGTGCAGCCACCGTGCTGGCCCTGGTGGGCTGGCGCTGGCGCCACACGACACTGGGTTGGCTGCCACTGTTGCTGGCCGTGCTGATGCTGGGTTTTGTCAGCACACATCAGCGTGCGGCCTGGCGTCTGGACGACGCGCTGCAGCCCGCACTGGAAGGGCAGGACGTGGTGCTCACCGGCCATGTGGCGTCGCTGCCGCGCGAGGGCCCGGACGGTGTGCGCTTTGACTTTGCCGTGGACAGCGCCAGCCACCGCGGCCAGACAGTGAACGTGCCACGTTTGCTGTCGCTGGGCTGGTACCGCGGTTTCGACGAGGACACCGTGCTGGGCGGCCCGGCGCAGGCCGTGCGGGCTGGCCAGCAGTGGCGACTGACGGCCCGGCTGCGCCAACCGCACGGGGCCTTCAACCCGCACGGGTTCGATGTGGAGCTCTGGCTCTTCGACCAGGGCCTGCGCGCCACGGGCTATGTGCGGTCCCGCCCTGGCGACGAGGCCCAACTGCTGGCGGCCAAGGCTGGCCACACCATTGCGCGTGCGCGCCAGGACTGGCGCGACGCCATCAACAGCCGCGTCCGCAACCCCGCCGCGGCCGGTGTGCTGGCGGCGCTGGCGGTGGGTGACCAGGCGGCCATCGAACGTGCGGACTGGGACACTTTCCGCAGCACGGGTGTTGCGCACCTGATGGCCATATCGGGCCTGCACGTGACCATGTTCGCCTGGCTGGCGGGCTTGCTGGTGGGTCGCCTTTGGCGGCTGCAGCCGCGCTGGATGCTGGCCTGCCCGGCGCCTACGGCTGCGCGCTGGGGCGGCCTGATGGCGGCGCTGGGCTACGCGCTGCTGGCCGGTTGGGGCGTGCCGGCGCAGCGCACCGTGTGGATGATCGCCGCTGTGGTGCTGCTGCGCCATGTGGGCCTGCGGTGGCCGTTACCGGCGGTGTTGCTGGCTGCCGCTGTGGTCGTCACCGTCATCGACCCCTGGGCCTTGCTGCAGCCGGGTTTCTGGCTGTCGTTTGTGGCCGTGGGCCTGCTGGTGGTGTCCGAGCCGGTGCAAGGCGCGGTGGCACGAGAGGCCCAGCTCGACGCCAAGCGCGACGCGAAGCGCGAGGCTAAGCGCGAGGCCCAGCGCGAGGCCCAGCGCGAAGCCAAGCGCGAGGCCACGCGCTGGCAGCGCACCTGGTCGCTGCTGCGTGGCGGGCTGCGCACGCAGGTGGTGGCCACGGTGGGGCTGGCGCCGCTTTCGCTGCTGTTCTTCCAGCAGATTTCGCTGGTGGGCTTTGTCGCCAACCTGGTGGCCATTCCGGTGGTCACTCTGCTGATCACGCCGTTGGCGCTGCTGGGCTTGCTGCTGCCGCCGCTGTGGAGCTTGGCGGCGTGGCTGGTGCAACTGCTCGCCGGGTTCTTGCAGGCCCTGGCCGCGTTGCCGCTGGCGCTGTGGCAGGCTGCAGCTGCACCGCCCTGGGCGGTGGCCTGCGGGCTGTTGGCCGGCACATTGGCCGTGCTGCCGCTGCCCTGGCGGCAACGGCTGTGGGCCGTGCCCCTGATGCTGCCGCTGCTGGCGCCGCCCGTGGTTCGTCCGCCCATGGGCAGTTTCGAGGCCGTGGTGGTGGACGTGGGCCAGGGCACCGCGGTGCTGGTGCGCACGGCGAAGCACTTGCTGGTCTACGACACCGGGCCTGGGTACTCGCGTGAATCCAATGCCGGTGTACGGGTGCTGCTGCCGCTGCTGCATGCACGCGGCGAGAGGCACATCGACCACCTGATGCTGAGCCACCGCGACGCCGACCACGTGGGCGGCGCGGCCGCACTGTTGCGCAGCTTGCCGGTGCTTGCGCTGAGTTCGTCGCTGGAGCCGGGCCACCCCTTGCTGGCGCCATCACAGCAGGTGCCGCAAACCGCCTTCCGGGCCTGCCAGGCCGGCCAGACCTGGACCTGGGACGGTGTAAGTTTCGACGTGCTGCACCCCTTGCCCGAAGACCTGGCCCAGCCGTCGACACGCAGCAACGCCCTGAGCTGCGTGCTGCGCATCCAGCGGGTTGACGGGCTGGGCGCCAGCCTGCTGCTGACCGGCGACATCGAAGCGGCGCAAGAAGCCGCGCTGGTGCGCCGCGCCGGCCCCGCCTTGCGCAGCACGGTGTTGCTGGTGCCCCACCACGGCAGCCGCACCTCGTCCACCGCTGCCTTCCTGGACGCCGTGGCGCCTGATGTGGCCGTGGTGCAGGCCGGCTACCGCAGCCGCTTTGGCCATCCGGCGCCCGATGTGCTGGCGCGCTACCAGGCGCGGGGCATCGCCGTGCAACGCAGCGACCGCTGCGGTGCCTGGACGCTGCGGGCCAGCGGCCAGGCTTTCTGCCAGCGCGGAACGGGGCGTCGTTACTGGCATCATCCAGCCGAGCCCGCCCAGCCGACGGGCGACGTGCCCTGAGTCGGTGGCCCGCCGCTTGCAAGCGCCCATGCAGTCCGACCCCACCGGCCCCGCCGCCGCACCCTCCAGGAGCCCCGCCCCGTGTCCATCCATGTCGCGCTGAACCACGTCACCCACTACCGCTACGACCGGCGGGTGAGCCTGTCGCCGCAAGTGGTGCGCCTGCGCCCGGCGCCCCACTGCCGCACCCGCATCCTGAGTTATTCGCTGCGGGTCGAGCCCGCGGGCCACTTCATCAACTGGATGCAGGACCCGTTTTCCAACCACCTGGCACGGCTGGTGTTTCCCGAAC
Source organism: Burkholderiales bacterium (assembly GCA_038204775.1). Classification (GTDB taxonomy): domain Bacteria; phylum Pseudomonadota; class Gammaproteobacteria; order Burkholderiales; family Burkholderiaceae_C; genus Rubrivivax. The sequence goes on from JBBRCN010000056.1 coordinate 16,016, forward strand.
CGACGCGCGAATTCAAGGTCACGGTGGACCTGGTGGCCGAGATGTCGGTGCTCAACCCCTTCGACTTTTTCCTGGAACCCGAGGCCGAGCAGTTTCCTTTCACCTACAGCGAAGAAGCCGCGCGTGATCTGGCGCCGTACATGGTGAAAGGGCCGCTGACACCGAAGTTCAATGCCTTTGTCGACAGCATCCCGCGCAAGCCGATGCACACGAACGACTTCATCGTCAGCATCAACCAGCGTTTGCAGCACGACATCAAGTACCTCATCCGCATGGAGCCGGGTGTGCAGACGCCCGAACTCACGCTGACGAATGGCAGCGGTTCGTGTCGGGACACCGGATGGCTGCTGGTGCAGACGTTGCGTCACCTGGGTCTGGCGGCACGTTTTGTGTCGGGTTACCTGATCCAGCTGAAGCCCGACGTGAAGTCGCTGGACGGCCCCAGCGGCGCGGAAGTCGACTTCACCGACCTGCACGCCTGGTGCGAGGTGTTCCTGCCCGGCGCCGGCTGGATCGGCCTGGACCCCACCAGCGGCTTGCTGGCCGGCGAAGGCCACATCCCCGTGGCGTGCACGCCCGAGCCCAGCACGGCGGCGCCGATCAGCGGCGCGGTGGACGAAAGCGAAGTCGAGTTTTCGCACCACATGGCGGTCTCGCGCATCCACGAATCGCCGCGCGTGACCCTGCCCTACAGCGAAGAGCAGTGGGCGCGCATCGTCAAACTCGGCCACGAGGTGGACGCCGCGCTGAGCCAGGGCGACGTGCGCCTGACCATGGGTGGCGAGCCCACTTTCGTGGCCGTGGGCGACCGCGACGCGGGCGAATGGAACACCGATGCCCTGGGCCCCACCAAACGTGGCCTGGCCACTGAACTGGTGCACCGGCTGCGCGCCAAGTACGGGCAGGGCGGCTTCCTGCACTTCGGCCAGGGCAAGTGGTACCCGGGTGAACAGCTGCCGCGCTGGGCGCTGACCATCGGCTGGCGTGCCGACGGCCAGCCCATCTGGCACGACCCCTCGCTGTTTGCCGATGAACGCGACCGGCACCGCTACACGGCCGACGACGCCAAGCGCTTTGTCCACACGCTCACCAAACGTCTGGGCCTGGACCCGAAGTTTGTGCTGCCGGGCTTTGAAGACACCTGGTACTACCTGTGGCGCGAACGCCGCCTGCCGGTGAACGTCGACCCCTTCGACGCCCGGCTGGACGACGAACTGGAACGGGCCCGCCTGCGCCGTGTCTTCACGCAGGGGCTGGACGCCACCGTGGGTTATCTGCTGCCGCTGAAGCGCGAATGGCAGGCCGGCGCCGCCGGCCCGGCCTGGATGACCAGCCCCTGGTTCATGCGCGACGAACGCCTGTACCTGACGCCGGGTGATTCGCCCATGGGCTACCGGCTGCCGCTGGATTCCACGCCCTGGGCCGAGGCTGGCGACCGGCCGGTGCTGGTGGAACACGACCCGTTTGCTTCGCTGAACGAACTGCCCGCCGCGGCGGCGCTGCGCATGCAGCAGGCGGCTCGGCTGGGTGCCGCTGTTGGCCATGGCGTCGGTCTGCACGGTGACACCGAGGCCGCAGCGCGCGCCATGGCTGCCGGTTTCAGCGCCAGCCCGGGTGGCCCGGGGACCGAACGCATGGGCATTGGGGGATTGGGCGCTGGCAGCGTGGGCACCGCAGGCCTGGGCACTTCGCACGACCCGGTGAAGCCCTTCGCCCGCGACCCGCTGGCGGTGCCGGCACGTTTTGAATCTGCCGGCGAAATGACCCGCACCGCGCTGTGTGTCGAGGTGCGTGACCCGCAGCGCGGCAACGGCCCTAAAGCTGAACGTGCGGCTGAACGTGCCGCCGAAGCCGGCAACGGCGGCAAGTCCGGCGTGTTGTACGTCTTCTTGCCGCCCCTGAAGTTCCTGGAGGACTACCTGGAACTGCTGGCCGCGGTGGAAGCCACGGCCGCCGAGCTGCAGATGAAGGTGGTGCTGGAAGGCTACCCGCCGCCGCGCGACCCGCGCCTGAAGACGCTGGCCGTGACACCCGACCCAGGTGTGATTGAGGTCAACATCCACCCCGCCAGCAGCTGGGACCAGTTGCTCGATCACACCGAGTTTTTGTACGACGCGGCGCACCAGACGCGGCTGAGCACCGAGAAGTTCATGCTCGACGGCCGCCACACCGGCACCGGAGGTGGCAACCACTTCGTGCTGGGCGGCGCCACGCCGGCCGACAGCCCCTTCCTGCGCCGGCCCGACCTGCTGGCCAGCCTGATCACCTACTGGCACAACCACCCATCGCTGAGCTACCTGTTCAGCGGCATGTTCATCGGCCCCACCAGCCAGGCGCCGCGCTTTGACGAAGCGCGCAGCGACCAGGTCTACGAGGTCGAGATCGGGCTCAATGAACTGGACCGCCAGCTGGCCCTTTACGGCCAGTGCCCACCCTGGCTGGTGGACCGCACGCTGCGCAACCTGCTGATCGACGTCACCGGCAACACGCACCGCAGCGAGTTCTGCATCGACAAGCTGTACTCGCCCGACGGCCCCACCGGCCGCCTGGGGCTGCTGGAACTGCGCGCTTTCGAGATGCCGCCGCATGCGCGCATGAGCCTTGCGCAGCAGCAGCTGCTGCGGTCGCTGGTGGCGTGGTTCTGGAAGACACCGTACAAGGGCCGCGGCAACACCCGACTGACCCGCTGGGGCACGGGGCTGCACGACCGCTTCATGCTGCCCACCTTCGTGCAGATGGACTTCGACGACGTGATGGCCGAACTGCGAGAAGCCGGTTTTGCCTTCGACAGCGCCTGGTTCGCGCCGCACTTTGCATTCCGCTTTCCGCTGGTGGGGCAAGTGGCCGCCGCGGGGCTGGAGCTTTCGCTGCGCACGGCGCTGGAACCGTGGCACGTGATGGGCGAAGAAGGTGCGCCGGGTGGCACCGCGCGTTATGTCGATTCATCGCTTGAGAGGCTGGAGGTCAAGGTCACCGGCCTCAACGACAACCGCCATGTCGTCACCGCCAACGGCCGCGCATTGCCTCTGCAACCCACCGGGCGCATGGGCGAATTTGTCTGTGGCGTGCGCTACCGCGCCTGGCAGCCGCCGTCGGCGTTGCACCCCAGCATCCTGTCGCATGCGCCGCTGACCTTCGACGTCGTGGACCGCTGGCACCAGCGCAGCCTGGGCGGCTGCCGCTACCACGTGGCGCACCCGGGTGGCCGCAGCTACGACGTGTTTCCGGTGAATGCCTACGAGGCCGAAAGCCGACGCCTGGCGCGCTTCTTCCGCTTTGGCCACACACCGGGTCGCATGGACGTGCAAGCGGCGACGGCGAGCCTGGAACTGCCATTCACGCTGGACCTGCGCCGGTGAATGTTGCCCCCAAGCTCGCTCACGCTCGCTACCCCCCGAGGGGGGCGTCCCGCGACGGACCGGCGGAGCCGGATCCGTGCGGGGGAAGCTTGGTCGGCGGTGGTACTGAGGTGGCTGAGGTGACGCAACAGCCCACGCCCCAAGGGGGCCGTCCCGCGACGGACTGGCGGAGCCGGATCCGTGCGGGGAAGCTTGGTTGGCGGTGGTGCTGAGGTGGCTGAGGTGACACAACAGTCGCAGAGTCAGGGGTCGCTGCCTTTCGAGACTGGCCCGCAGGCGGCAGGTGCGGCTGCGCATGCGTTTGCGGCACGGGCCATGCCGGAAGAAACCGGCGTGTGGGACGAACTGCGCGGGGCGGCGCAAGCCTTGCGGCAGCCCTGGCAGGCCTTTGCGCGCAGCTTGCCGGCACCGGCGGGTGGCGGGGAACTGGCCGATGACCTGAACCGCCGCGTGGGCCAGGTCGAGCAGCGCATCCGGCTGGACGGTGTCACGCACAACGTGTTTTCCGACGCGCCCGACGGCAGCGTGGCCACGCGGCCGTGGTCGCTGGAGTTGCTGCCGCTGCTGATCGAAGCGGCCGACTGGGCGGCCATCGAAACCGGCGTCAAGCAGCGCGCCGAACTGCTGGAGCGGGTGCTTGAAGACCTCTATGGCCCGCAGAATCTGCTGCACGAAGGCCTGCTGCCACCGGCCTTGCTGCTGCGTCATCCGGGCTGGCTGCGGCCGATGATCGGGGCCCGGCCCGCCGGTGGCCAGCGTCTGCTGATCGTGGCCTTCGACCTGGCGCGCGGCCCCGACGGCCGCTGGTGGCAGGTGGCCCAGCGCACGCAGGGTCCGTCGGGGCTGGGCTACGTGCTGCACAACCGCCTGGTCATCGCGCGCCAGTTTCCCGATGCCTTCCGCGAACTGCACGTGCAGCGCATTGCCAGCAGCTATCGGCGGCTGCTGGACACGCTGGAACTGCGTGCGGCCGAAGTGGCCGGGGGCCAGACGCCACGTGTCGTGCTGCTCACGCCCGGCCCCTACAGCGAAACCTACTTCGAACACGCCTACCTGGCGCGCTACCTGGGCCTGCCGCTGGTCGAAGGCGGTGACCTCGTGGTGCGCGGCGAACGCCTGTACCTGAAAACCGTGGAAGGCCTGGAGCCCGTGCACGGCGTGCTGCGTCGGCTGGACGACGACTGGTGCGACCCGCTGGAACTGCGCCCCGACAGCGCCCTGGGCGTGCCGGGCCTGTTGCAGGCCGCTCGCAGCGGGCATGTGGTGATGGCCAATGCGCTGGGCAGCGCGTTCCTGGAATCTCCTGCCATCCAGGGCTTTCTGCCCGCCATCGCACAGCGCCTGAGCGGTGAATCGCTGTCGCTGCCGGCGCTGCCCACCTGGTGGTGCGGCGAAGCAGCGGCCTGGCGCGACGTGCGCGAGCACCTGGACGACAAGATCCTGCGCAGCACCTTCCCCCGCGGCGGTCGCACCTCGCGCATGCTGGACAAGGGCCGCGAGCCGCAAAGCGAAGCCGTGCACGACGATCCCGACGCCTGGACCGTGCAAGGCCGCTTGCGCTTTTCGCGCGCACCCATCTGGGGCAGCAGTGCGGTGACGCCGCGCCCGGCCATGGTGCGGGTCTACGCCATCGCCGAAGGCCAGGGCCGCTGGCACGTGCTGCCCGGTGGCATGACCCGCGTGGCGCAGCGCGAAGACGCCAGCATCAGCATGCAGCGTGGCGGCAGCAGCCTGGACACCTGGGTGCTGACCGACGGCCCGGTGGACAGTTTTTCGATGCTGCCGCAGCGCCTGCAGGTGGACGACATCCTGCAACGCCACCGCCCGGTGAGCAGCCGCACGGGCGAAAACCTGTTCTGGCTGGGCCGTTACACCGAACGCACCGAGCAGCTGGTGCGTCTGGCCAAGGCTACGCTGATGCTGATCGATGCCGACGCTGAAGCGCCGGCGCCGCTGCGCCAGGCGCTGTCCATGCTGGCCGTGCGGACCGGGCTGGCGCCGCGCGGTGTGCCCACGCTGCAAAAGTCGGCGCGCCATTTCGAACGGGCGGTGCTGGGCTCGCTGGGCGATGCCAAGGGCGGCAGCATCGCCTACAACCTGGTGGCGCTGGAACGTTCGGCGCAGGGCCTGCGTGAACGGCTGTCGTCCGAGCATTGGGGTCTGATCCGCAGTTTGGGCGAAGCCTTCGGCCGTGCCGTGGAAGCCCCGGCCGGTGAACTGCCCACGCTGCCGCAGGTGCTGCCGGCGCTGGACCGCCTGGCGCTGCAACTGGCGGCCGTGACCGGCGCGCAGACCGACCGCATGACCCGTGACCATGGCTGGCGGCTGCTGACCGTGGGCCGCCTGCTCGAACGGCTGCAGGGCCTGACGCTGCGCATGGAGGCCTTCGTCGATGCCGGCGCTTTGGGCACGGTCAACGGCGTTGAACTGCTGCTGGAACTCTTCGACAGCCTGATCACCTTCCGTGCCCGCTACCAGCGCCACGAAGACCTGTTGGCGGTGACCGACCTGCTGGTGCTGGACAGCGCCAACCCGCGTGCCTTTTCGGGCGTGTTGCGCCGCTTGCGCACCGAACTGACCAAGCTGCCCGGCCTGGCCGAAGACCTGCAGGAGTTGCTGGCCTTGCTGCCGGCCGAAGGCGCGGGCCTGACGCTCGAGTCGCTGCGGGACGTGAGCGACGAAGACCTGGCGCAGCGCCTGAACCACCTGGCGCTGGAACTGGGCAATGCGTCTGCCGCGCTGGCCGACCGCATCGGCGCGCGTTACTTCACCTTGGCCCAGGGTGCTGACCAGAGGGTTTGACGATGGAGCTGGAAGTCGTCCATGAAACGCGTTATGAGTACACCGCACCGGTGGCGCTGGCACATCACCTGGCGCATCTGCAGCCGCTGCAGGACGCACACCAGCAACTGCTGGCCTTCGACATGGACATCGAACCGAGCGCCGCCCGGGCCAGCGACAGCCTGGATGCGATGGGCAATGCGCAGCGCCACTTCAGCCTGGTGCAGCCGCACGAGGCCTTGTGTGTGCGTGCACGCAGCCGCGTGCGTCTGCAGCCTCGATTCCAGGGGCTGGAGCCGGACACGTCGCCCCCGTGGTCTGCGGTGGCTGCCAGCTTGCGTTACGTGGCCCAGGCTCACTACGAACCGGCGCTTGAATACGCCTTGCCCTCGCGTTATGTGCCGCGCTTGAAGGCGCTGCGCGAGTATGGCAAGGCCAGCCTCACAGCCGGCCGGCCGCTGGCTGCGGCAGCCATCGAACTGATGCAGCGCATCCACGCCGACTTCAAGTACCAGAGCCTGAGCACTGACGTGGACACCCCGATGAGCCAGGTGCTGTTGCAGCGGCGGGGCGTGTGCCAGGACTTTGCCCACCTGATGGCCGGCGTGCTGCGCATGTGGGGGCTGCCGGCACGGTATGTCAGCGGCTACCTGCTGACCCATGCGCCAGACGAAAATGGGGCTGCCGCCAATGATGCAGTGCAGGCCCCCCAAGGATCGCCCATGCTGGGCGCCGATGCTTCACACGCCTGGGTGCAGGTGTGGTGTCCGGGCACGACCGGTGTGCCCGCCGACGGCTGGCTGGACCTGGACCCCACCAACAACCTGGTGCCCGGCACCGGCCACGTCCGCGTCGCCGTGGGCCGCGACTTTGGCGACGTGACACCTTTGCGCGGTGTCATTCGAGGCGGCGGCCACCACACGCTGACGGTGGGTGTCAGCACCCGCCGCGTGCCCGCGGGCGATGTCGCTGCCACCCGGGAACACGAGTTGCTACAGTGAACCGCATGGAGAGCGTCCCATCATGAAGTCGGCCTTCGACGAAATGCACACCGCAGGCAAGGTCGTGCGCCAGCACTACGGCGTCTACGACGAATGGCTCCAGCGCCAGCCGCTTGAGTCCATGCAAGCGCGCCGACATGAAGCCGAGATGATCTTCCGCCGCGTCGGCATCACCTTTGCGGTGTACGGCGCCAAGGACGAAGAGGGCGCCGGCACCGAGCGGCTGATCCCCTTCGACCTGATCCCGCGTGTCATTCCCAAACAGGAATGGACCCGCATGCATGCCGGCCTGCGCCAGCGTGTGACGGCGCTGAACCGTTTCATCGAAGACGTCTACCACGAGCAAGAGATCCTGAAGGCCGGCGTGGTGCCCGCCGAGCAGGTGCTGAACAACGCGCAGTTCCGCAAAGAGATGATGGGTGTGAAGGTGCCGGGCGGGGTGTACTCGCACGTGTCGGGCATCGACATCGTGCGCGCCGGCAACCCCGACGGCAGCGGCGAGTACTACGTGCTCGAAGACAACTTGCGGGTACCCAGCGGCGTGAGCTACATGCTGGAAAACCGCAAGATGATGATGCGCCTGTTCCCCGACCTGTTCAGCATCCAACGTGTGGCCCCGGTCGAACATTACCCCGACCTGCTGCTCGAAACCTTGCGCGCCGTTGCGCCAGCGGGTGTCAACGAACCCACGGTCGTGGTGTTGACGCCGGGCATGTACAACAGCGCCTACTTCGAACACGCCTTCCTGGCGCAGCAGATGGGCGTGGAACTGGTCGAAGGCCAGGACCTCGTGGTGCGCGAAGGCTTTGTGTACATGCGCACCACACAAGGCCCTAAGCGCGTGGACGTGATCTACCGCCGCGTCGACGACGACTTCCTGGACCCTGCGGTCTTCCGCAAGGACAGCACCCTGGGCTGCGCCGGCCTGCTCGACGTCTACCGCGCCGGCAACATCACGCTCAGCAACGCCATCGGCACCGGCATTGCCGACGACAAGAGCATCTATCCCTATGTGCCCAAGATGATCGAGTTCTATCTGGGCGAAAAGCCGATCCTCAACAACGTGCCCACCTACCTGTGTCGCGAGGCCAAGGACCTGCAGTACGTGCTGGACCACATGGACGAACTGGTGGTGAAGGAGGTGCACGGTGCAGGTGGCTACGGCATGCTGGTGGGCCCGGCGGCCACCAAGGCCGAGATCGCTGAATTCAGCGCCGTGGTGAAGGCCAACCCCAGCAACTACATCGCGCAGCCGACGCTGAGCCTGTCCACCTGCCCGACCTATGTGGACAGTGGCATCGCCCCGCGCCACATCGACTTGCGACCCTACGTGCTGAGCTCGGGCAAGGATGTGCAGACGGTGCCCGGCGGCCTGACACGCGTGGCCTTGAAAGACGGCTCGCTGGTGGTTAATTCGTCTCAGGGCGGCGGCACCAAGGACACCTGGGTTCTGGAAGACTGAAGGAGACATGATCATGCTGTCACGCACTGCTGACCATCTCTTCTGGATGGCGCGCTACATGGAACGGGCCGAAAACACGGCCCGCATGCTGGACGTCAACTACCAGACATCTTTGCTGCCGCAAAGCACCGACATGGCGCTGCAGGGCTGGAGCGGCTTGCTGTCGATCAGCGAGCTGACCTGGAGCTTTTCCAAGAAGTACAAAGAGGTCAGCCCGCGCAGCGTGATGGACTTCATGGTGCGCGACGAAACCAATTCCAGCAGCATCGTGGCCTGCCTGCGCGCGGCGCGGGAAAACGCCCGCGCGGTGCGCGGTGCATTGACCACCGAAGTGTGGGAGACGCAGAACCAGACCTGGATCGAATTCAACCGCATGCTCAAGGGCGGCGCTTTCGAACGCGACCCCGGTACCTTCTTCGAATGGGTCAAGTTCCGCAGCCACCTGAGCCGCGGCGTGACGGTGGGCACCATGCTGCAGGACGAAGCGCTGCATTTCCTGCGCATCGGCACTTTCCTGGAACGTGCCGACAACACCGCGCGCTTGCTCGACGTGAAGTTCCAGGCCCTGAACGGCGGCGACTACTTCGGCCCCGACGCCAGCAGGCTGCAGGAAGAGGTGGACTTCTACCACTGGAGCGCCATCCTGCGCTCGGTGTCGGGCTTCGAGATCTACCGCAAGGTCTACCGCAACGTGATCCACCCTGAAAAGGTGGCCGAGCTGCTGATCCTGCGCCCCGACATGCCCCGGTCGCTGGCGGCCTGCATGAATGAAGCCGTGGCCAATCTGGCCTTGGTGGCCAACCAGCAAAGCAGCGAAACGATCCGCCGTGCGGGCCGCCTGCAAAGCGACCTGCGCTACGGTCGCATCGACGAGATCCTGGCCACGGGCCTGCACGCTTACCTGACGCAGTTTCTGGACCGCGTCAACGACCTGGGTGTGGGCATCAGCCGCGATTTCCTGGTACCGATGGCGGCGTGAAGGCGCCGGCGGGGTGGCAGCAGCGGCCCCTATGATGGTCCGCATGTTTTTTCGAGTTCTCCAGCCCATGATCCTGCTGTCCGTTGCTGCTTCCTCTGCGGCCGCGCCCGCCATGCCCGCGCCACCTTCGGCGCCCACCGTGCATCACGTGGTCAAAGGCCCGCAGGGCGAACGTGTGGACGAATACCACTGGCTTCGCGACGACGACCCCAAGACCAAGCGCCCCGAGATCCTGCGCCACCTGGAGGCTGAAAACGCCTACACACAAAGCGTGCTGGCGCCGCTGCAAGCCTTGCAGGACAAGCTGGTGGCCGAGATGCGCAGCCGCATCCGCGAAGACGACAGCACCGCGCCGGCCTACGACGGCGGTTTCTGGATCTGGCGCGAATACAGAACCGGTGGCGAGTACCCTTTGCTGTACCGCCAGCGTGGCAGTCGCGAAAAACCGGACCCGCACGCCAAACGCCAGTTGGTGCTGGACCAGAACGCACGCGCCGCAGGCCAGGCCCACTTCAGCGTGGGCTCGCATGCTTTCAGCCCCGACGGCCAGGTGCTGGCCTGGACCGAAGACACCGGCGGGCGCCGCATCCACACGCTGCGATTCCGCAACCTGCGCACGGGCCAGGACCACGCCGAGCAGATCACCGGCGTTCTTGAAGACATGGCCTGGGCGGCCGACAGCCGCACCCTCTTCTACATCCGGCAAGACCCCGTCACGCTGCAAAGTGGCCCCGTGTACCGCCACCGCCTGGGCACGCCGGCCAGCGCCGATGTGATGGTGTTTGACGAGGCCGACAAGACACTTTTTGTGGGCCTGGGCAACAGCGCGTCACGGCGCTATGTGCTCATCACCAGCGGCGGCGCCGACACCACCGAAACCCGTGCCATCGATGCCCGCCATCCGCTGAGACCGCCTCAAGTGGTGCTTGTGCGGCGCGACAAGGTGCGCCACACGGCCGACCACTGGCGCGGCAGATGGATCATCCAGACCAACGAAGACGCGCCCAACTTCAAGCTCGTGGCCGCGCCACAGCGTGCGCCCGACGACCGCCGCCTGTGGCACACGCTGGTGCCGGGCCGCGAGCAGGCCACGATCGAACGTTTTGCGCTGCTCAACGCCGGCATCGCGCTGCAAGAACGTGTGGACGCCGACTCCCAGGTGCGCCTGCTGCGGCGTGGCCGCTGGACCCCCGTGGCCGCCGTGCCAGCCCACACCGTGGAACTGGGCAGCAACCCCGACCCGCGTGCGGCCCATCTGCGCTACAGCGTGAGTTCCATGGTGCAACCCCAGGCCACCTGGGACCTGCACCTGGCCAGCGGTCAGCGTGTGCTGCGCAAGGCGCTCAGCGTGCCCGGCTACGACGCCACGGCCTATGACACGCAGCGCCTGTGGGCGCCGGCACGCGACGGTCAGCGGGTGCCGGTGACGCTGGCCTGGCGGCGCGACAAGGCGCGGCCCGACGGCCGGGCGGCGCTGTACATCCTGGGCTATGGTGCCTACGGCATGTCTTACGACGCCGAGTTTTCACGCCACCGCGTGAGCCTGCTGGATCGGGGCGTGGTGGTGGCCATCGCACATGTGCGTGGTGGCGCCGAACTGGGCGAAGGCTGGTACGAAGCCGGCCGCCTGATGAACAAGAAAAACAGCTTCAATGACTTTGTCGATGCCACCGATGCCTTGGTCAAGGCCGGCTGGGGTGCAGTCGACCGGGTGTTTGCCGCGGGCGGATCGGCTGGCGGTCTCTTGATGGGAGCGGTGGCCAACCAGGCGCCGCAGAAGTACCGCGGCATCGTCATGGACGTGCCCTTCGTCGACGTCATCAGCACCATGCTGGACGAGACGATTCCGCTCACCGCCAACGAATGGTCGCAATGGGGCGACCCGCGCGAAAAGGTGGCGCACGACTACATGCTGTCCTATTCACCGTACGACCAACTGCGCGCGCAGGCCTACCCGGCGATGTTGGTGACCACGGGGCTGTGGGATTCGCA
>JBBRCN010000057.1:0-27570 GCA_038204775.1 Burkholderiales bacterium
CACGCCGCGCAGTAGATCCACTTCGGGAAAGGCCGGCGGCTGGTTACCGCTGGCCAGCGTGCCGTTGCACTTCGCGCCAGCCGCCGGGAAGGGCGGTTGCTCCAGTGCAACACCTATTCGAGCCAGGCGCCAGCGCGGGCCTGCAGCGCACGGCCTGGTGGCCAACAACGCCATGCCCTACGGTCGGCCCGTGCGCGCGAGGAGTGAGCGTATGAGTCAATTAATTGACTAGTCTCAATCGGGGTCGGCCCGTGCGCGCGAGGAGTGAGCACGTTGGCGTGCGCCTGGTAGACCACAATGACCGCCATGTTCAGCCCCGACAACACCACCGGTTTCAGCCAGGCCGACCTTGATCTGATGAACCGGGCCATGCGCCTGTAGGCGCCGCCGCAGCGTCAGGCCACTACGGCACCACCGCGCCATTGATCGGCCTGCCACGGCCGGCCTGGTGCGCTGGCTGGGTGGCTGAGTTCTACTGCTACACACTGCCGAAGTGATACCGGGCAAGTGATACCTGTTCGGGGACGCTTACCTATGAAAACAGGCCCCTGCAGGGTTCATGAACATGCAGGTTTGATGCAGGTTTTTCTGGACTTGCATGCACGAATTCAGATCAGCACCACGTCCGGCACCACCACGCCCACCACCTCGGACTCCAGGTGGATCAAACGCTCGGCAGGCGACGGCCGACCGAGCAGGTAGCCCTGCAGTTCATCACAGCCCAGGCGACGCAGCGCGTCGCGCTGCTCTTCGGTCTCCACGCCTTCTGCATTCACCCTTATCGACAGGGAGTGCGCCAACCCCACGATGGACCGCACGATCACGTCCACGCGTGGGTCGCCACCCAGGCCCTGGGTGAAGGCGCGGTCGATCTTGAGTTTGTCGAAGGGAAAGCGCCACAGGTAGGCCAGGCTGGAATAGCCGGTGCCAAAGTCGTCCATCGCAATGCGCACGCCCATGGCGCGCAGGGCGTGCAGCGTGGCCAACACCTTCTCGGTGTGCTGCATGAGCAAGCCCTCGGTGATCTCAAGCTCCAGCCGTTCGGCCTGCAGGCCACTGTCGTGCAGCGCCTGGCGCACCTCGTCGACGATCGACTGGCCACGGTCGAACTGCGCGGTGGACAGGTTCACGGCCACGGCCAGCGGTGCCGGCCAGGTGGCCGCTTCAGCGCAGGCGGTGTGCAGCACCCAGCGGCCCAGGGCTTCGATCTGGCCGGTCTCTTCGGCCACCGGGATGAAGCTGGAAGGCGGCACGTTGCCACGTGTGGGATGCGGCCAGCGGGCCAGGGCTTCGTAACCCATCAGCGTCCGGCAGTCGCCCGCGTACACGGGCTGGAAGTGCAGGCGCAATCGGTCGTGTTGCAGCGCCAGGCGCAGGTCGGCGGCCAGGGCGCGGCGTTCCTTCAGCGTGCGGTCCAGCGACGCGTCGTAAAAGCTCCAGGCACCGCGGCCACTGGACTTGGCGCGCAGCAGCGCCAGTTCGGCGTTGTGCAGCAGCGTGTCAGCGTCGTCGCCGTCCAAGCCGTGCAGGGCCGCGCCCACGCAGGCGCTCACATGCAGGGCGTCGGGCAGGCCGGGCAGGTCGTGCGGCTGGGCCAGGCCGTGCACGATGCGTTCGACCAGCGCCGTCACCGACGGGCTGTCCACGGCCCCCAGCTGCAGGATGCCGAAGCGGTCACCCGCCAGCCGGGCCAGCAGGTCGCCGCCGCGCAGCACCGCTTGCAGGCGCTGGCCGGTGCGGCGCAACAGCTCGTCGCCTGCGCCGTGGCCGTGTCTTTCGTTGATTTCGCCAAAACCGTCCAGGTCGATGCAGATGACCGCCAGCCCGCGTGCCTGGCCAGCCGTGCCCGTACCGGCGCCCGTACCGGCCGCGAACTGGACTTCCAGACACGCTTGCTGCAGGCGCTGGCTGAAAGGGGCATGGCTCAGCGCGCCAGTGAGCACGTCGTGTTCGGCCAGGTAGCTGACGCGGTCCAGCACTTGTCTTTCGCGCCCGGCGCGCTGGCGCATCAACGCTGCGGCCGCCACGATGCACAGCAGCATGGCTGCACTGGCCACCAACGCCGCACGCTGGAACGACGCGGCGGTGGTGTGGGCCAGTTCGGTCTGGTCGACCACCACCTCCACGACACCCACCACCTGGCGGCCCAGGCGCGCCGGCACCCAGGCGCGGCTGTAGACGCCAGGCTGCGAGGCGTTGCTGGCGCGCAGCAGTTGCGTCACCGGTCGTTCTTCACGCGCCACCTGGCGCGCCTGTTCGCCGCTGGCGGCGTCGGTGTCGGCGGCGCGTGCTGCCGTGCCCAGGGAGTCCGACACCAGCAGCAGCTGGCCTTCGGTGTTGAACAGGCTGAAGCGGATGAGACCGCCGGTGCCACGCAGCGCGTCCATGCGTTCCTGCGCTTGCGGCCCGGGCAGTTCACCCTGGAACAGCAGATCGAAGTCGGGCACCACGCGGCCCAGCTGGTGTCCCCAGCCCACGGCCACACGTTCGGCGTCGACAGCCAGGTGGCGGTCGGACAGGCGCTGGATGGCCGTGTCCACCAACATCAAGGCCAGCACGCTGGCCACCAGCCAGGCCGAGGGGCCGAGCCAGGGTGCACGGCCGATGCGTCGCAGGCGGCTCAACATGCCGGGTACCGGGTGGTGGGGCCCAGCTCGGTGCAGATGCGCGGGCGGCCCAGGGCCTGCATCTGCACACGCAGGCGCGAGCCGCGGCGCGATTCCAAAGTGGCCGAGCCCACGGTCTGCGCCGAACCGGTGGGGTTGAGCTCCAGGTTCTGGCCTTGCAGCCCTTGCACGCCGGCGTGGTCTGCGGGCGTGGCGCTGCGCAGCTCGCAGACCTGGCGCTGGCCGCAGGGGCAGCCGGGGTCGGTGGCCAGGGCCCAGCACCAGGCGCTGCCGTTTTGCACCAGCAGGTGGATGGGACGGCCCTGGCGCGCCGCTTCGAAGCGGGCTTCGCCCAAGTCGGCGGCCAGCGCTTCGGCCGCAGCGTGCAGGCGCCGCTGGTCCAGCTGCGCGCCCAGGCTGGGCAAGGCCACGGCGGCCAGCACGGCCAGCATGGCCATGGCAATGGCCAGTTCCAGCAAGGTCAAGCCGCGGCGCTGGCGTGTTCTCATCGGTGCCAGCAGCCCGAGTGCGGGCCGGTCTGGGCAAAGCCCAGCTTGACCTGCAAGGTGAGGGTGGCACAACCCGGGTCCTGAGCCTGCGGCCCCAAGGCGTTTGCCGTGGCCAGGTAGGCTTCGCTGCCGATCAGCGCCAGGCGGATGGCGTAACGGCCCTGCGGGCTCTTTGCCGACGTGCCCTGCAGTGCCCGCAAGTCGCCGGCGTACAGGCCATGTGCGCTGCGGTACTTTTCCTGCTCCAGCTGCACACGGGTCAGGGCCTCGACGGCGTCCAGCCGCCCGGCGCGGAAGTCGTGGCTGCGCAAGGACGGCCAGGCCATGGTGGCCAGGATGGCCAGCACGGCCAGCACGATGAGGCTCTCCACCAGCGTGAAGCCCGCCAGCGCCTGGCGGCTGCAGGGATTCAGTCGTGTGTCGGGATGGGCCATGGGGCTTGCGCGCAAGGGCTTCAGTCCAGCGACAGCAATCGCCGGCGCTTCTGCGCGTGGTCTATCCAGCGCTGCAGCACCCGTTCAGCCGCGCCGCCCAGGTTCTGCCACTCGCAGCCCAGCCGCACGCCGCTGTCACCCTGACCCAGCGAGGTGACGTGCTGCAGCTGCAACGCCGTCACGAAGCGTGTGTCGGCGTCAAGCGCCAACGCCACTTCGCTGATGCGCGTGCCGGCTTGCAGCGGGGGCAGGTCGCGTGGCAGCCACAAGGCGCAGCCGCCGATGCTGACGTCCAGCACACGCAAGGCAATCTGCATGTCGGGGATGGACGGGTGACGCAGACGCGCCGCGGGCGCGTGGCGGTCGTTGGGGCGGACGCGGTAAGCATGGCGGCGCTGAAAGCGATACACCTGCTGCGGCAGCGCCGTCTGCAGCGTGCAGGCCTGCGCGCCGCGCACGAGCATGAAGCCGTGCAGGTCAAACTGCAGCTTCACGCTGTCCATGTAGGCCACAGCCACCGCTTCGTCGGCTTCGACCAGGCGGTTGCTGGCCGGCAAGCCGGGGTCGGCGGTGAAGCTCAGGCGCGACTGCGCGCCATCCACCGCCCACAGCGTGGTGGTGAGCACGGCACCGTCGGGGCCGTTCAGCATCACCGGCATCTGACCGTCGCGCAGCTGGCGCAGCAGCGCCAGCCGTTCCTGCGGGTGAGTGACACGAAAGGGGGCCCAGACGTCTTCGCCGCCTGCTGCGTCCAGGTCGGCCGGACGGGTGTCTTGGAACATCTCCATGGCCGGGCCTTCAGTGCAGCGTTTGGCGGCGGCCGGTCAGCGTGTCGTCAAGATCCTGCAGCCAGGGCTCGGCCAGGTGGCGGATCTCGGCGTCGTTGACCAGGATGCGCTGCATGATGCGCGACTTCACCCGTGCCGCTTCCTGCGCCTGGGCGCTGACCCGGGCCGACTCTTTGGTCGACTCTCGGGCCGGTTCTTGCGCCGCGTGTTTGAGCTGGCTGATCAGCAGCACACATGCGCCTTCGAGCTTGACCACCTCATCCCAATTGCCGGCGCGTGCGGCAGACAGCATGTCCGCACTGGCGCGTTCGATGGCTTCGTAGTAGCTAAGCAATTGCGGGTCCATCGGGTTGCCTTTGTTGGCCGCGGGTGGGTGGGGAGTGGGGTTGTTGTCGAAGCGGGCCATCAGCGGGCTGCCTGTGCACCCGGGGCGATGGCCATCCAGGCCTCGCGCAGGGGCGTCATCAGGCGCTGGCACTCGTCCAGCGCGGCTTCGTCGTCTTTCAGATTGGCCATCGTCAGGCGCATGGTCAGGTAGGTGTACAGCTCACCCAGGTCGCGTGCCAGCGCGCCGCCGGCCTTCACGTCCAGGCCGGCGCGCAGGCCTTCTTCGACGATGCGCACGGCGCGTCCCAGGGCCAGGCCCTTGGCCAGGCGGTCGCCACTGCGCATGGCGCCGCGGCCTTGGGCGACGGCTTCCATGAAGCCGTCAAAGAGCATGGCCACCAGCTGGTGCGGGTCGGCACCGGAGAGCCGGGTTTCGACCCCCACCTGCTGGTACAGGCCGCCGCGCAAGGGGCGGCCGGGGGAACGTTGTGGGTAGGTGCTGGCGAACATCGGTGGGGGGGTGTCGCTGTTGGGCTGCAGATGTTCTTGTTATCGGCCCCCCCCGATGGCCACTTGAGTGGCCCGAACCCTCTGACAACTACCTGTTGCCGTTGCTGTTGTTCAGCGAAGCCAGCGACTGCGTGACGTAGCTGGACAAGGCGTTCAGCCGCGACAGGTTCACGTCCATGGCCGTGTACTGCGCCACCAGGCGAGCCTGGAATCGTTCGATGCGGTCTTCCACGCGCTGCTGGTCTTCGGTGTTCTGGGCGATGCGCTTGCGCAGGCCTTCGGTGCGTGTGGTCAGGCTGCCTTCCAGGTCCAGCACCTGGCTGGCCAGGTCGGCATAGCGGCGCGCGAAGCCGTCGTTGGCGGGGTTGCCCGAGTCCTTGTTGGCGAACGCCTTCTTCAACTCGGGCAGGTTTCCCGTGGCGCTGTCGAGCTTGCCCGCGTCGACCTTCATCGTGCCGTCGCGCTGCACTTCCAGGCCCACGTCAGACAGGCGCGTGAAGGTGGCTGAAGCGCCCGAGCCCACATTCAGCAGGTTGCGCAGCTGGCGTTGCAGCCCCGTGGCGGCGCTGTCGCCCTGCAACGGGCCGCCCACCTTGCTGGCGGGGTCGTACTTGGTCTGGTCGGTGATGAGCTTGCTGAGCGCGTTGTAGGCGTCGGCAAAACCCTGGATCGAGGTCTTGATCGACTCGCGGTCGCTGCTGACGGCCACGTCCACCGGTGTGGCAATTTCCTTGCGCAGGCGCAGCGTGAGGCCCTCGATGACCGTGCTCAGCTCGTTGGATGCGGATTCGACCGGGATGTTGTTGACCGTGGCGCGGGCGTTGCCGGCGGCCACTTTCTGTTCCATCAGCGTGGTGCCAGACGCCGGGTCGAAGGCAAAGCGCGAAAGGCCGCCGCCGTCGGTGTCAAAACCGTCGTCGTCGGCCACCTGCACACGGAAGCCGTTTTGCGCGCCGGTGTCGGTGCTGCGCAGCGACAGGCGCGCACCGCTGCTGTCGGTGATGATGGCCGCAGTGACACCCGCGCCCGCGCCGTTGATCTTGTCGCGCAGCGACTGCAAGGTGTCGGTGGCGGTGATGTCCACCGACACCGGCGTGCGGCCCACCTGAGGCAAGAAGTTCATCGGCGGCACGTCCCAGCTGCCCACGTCCAGCGTCAGCGTGCCGCTGCCCACCAAGTCGGTGGCGCTGGCGTAGGAACCCGTGGACACCGCCGTCTGGTTGGTGGCCAGGGCCTGCACGCTGACCGCGTAGCTGCCCGTGGCGGCGCTTGAGCCGCCGACGATGGAGACTGCGGTTTCGTCGCTGCTGCTGGCCTTGGCCTGCGACCACAACGAATTGCCGGTCAGCTTGTTGGCGGCGGTCTGCAGCGCGCCAAAGAGGCTGCTCATCTGGCCGTACGAGGACACCTGGGTCTGCAGCGCCTTGGCGGCGCTCTGCATCTGCACCAGCGGGCGGCTTTCCAGCGCGACCAGCTGCGTGACCATGCTGTTGATGTCCACGCCGCTACCGATGCCGAGGGATTGGATGGCGGGCATGGCATTTCTCCTGGGCAGACGCGAAAAGCGCCCGCCAATGAACAAGGGGCTGGAGGAGCGGCTTCTGGCCACCCTCCTCAGCCCCTTATCGACCGCCTGCTGCCCCAACTTGAGGGCGGCCTGCGGCGGCTTGTTTCGGCTTGTGTTGCGCGGGGTCAGCGCTGCAAGAGGCTGAGTACCTGCTGGGGAAGCTGATTGGCCTGCGCCACCATCGCGTTGCCGGCCTGCTGCAGGATGCTGGCCCGCGACAGGTTGGCCGTTTCGGCTGCGTAGTCGGCGTCCATGATGCGGCTGCGCGCAGCGCTTTGGTTCTCGCTGGACACCATCAGCGTGGCGACCACGTTTTCGAAGCGGTTCTGCACCGCACCGAACTCGGCGCGTTGGCTGTTGACGGCGTCGATGGCGTCGTCGATGGCGGTGATGGCAGCTTGCGCCGTGGCGATGTCTGTCACCTGCACGGCCGGCACGTCGGTGCCGGTAATGACCGCGGTGCCCAGCAGCGGGTTGATGTCGGTGTTGGCCGTCCAGTCGAAGGACGTGACCGTGAGCTGGTCGATGTCGGTCGTGTTGTTGGCGCCGATCTGGAAGATCGAGTTGTTGGTCGTGGCCAGGATGTTCTGGCCGTTGAACTGGGTGCCCGCCAGGGTGCGGGTGGCTTCCTGCGCCAGCTGCACAAATTCTTCGTTCAGGCTGATGCGGTCGGCATCGGTGTTGGTGCCGTTGGCGGACTGGATGGCCAGTTCCCGCATGCGCTGGAACAGGTCACCGACCTTGCCCAATGCACCTTCGCCCACCTGCGCCATCGAGATGCCGTCGTTGGCATTGCGCATGGCCACGTTCATGCCACGCACCTGCGTGTTCATGCGTTCGGCGATGGCCAAGCCGGCGGCATCGTCCTTGGCGCTGTTGACGCGCAAGCCCGATGACAGGCGTTGCATCGAGGTGGCCAGCTGGCTCTGATTGGTGCTCAGGTTGCGCTGGGCATTGAGCGACACGAGATTGGTGTTGATCGTTTGGGGCACGGCGGCTCTCCTGGGGTTTCGGCAGTCGTTTCGGTGGGCGATTCGTCCTGCCAAGGAACCGAAACGCTGTGGTGAAGATTACGGCCGTAGCGGCGTCCAGGGTCGGTTGATAAGGCGGGGTTTGCTCGGCCATTTCGCAGCCGTGCAATGAAAAAAGCCCACCGGTGACGGTGGGCTCTTGGCAACCGGCCCCAGGGGCCGGCGACTGTGGGTGGTGAGGCGTCAGCGCAGCAGCGCCAGCACCTGCTGGGGCAACTGGTTGGCCTGCGCCACCATCGCGTTGCCGGCCTGCTGCAGGATGCTGGCCCGCGACAGGTTGGCGGTTTCGCTGGCGTAGTCGGCATCCATGATGCGGCTGCGGGCGGCACTTTGGTTCTCCGAAGCCACCATCAGCGTGGAGACCACGTTTTCGAAGCGGTTCTGGATCGAACCGTAGTTGGCACGTTGGCTGTTGACCGCGTTGATTGCGCTGTCGATCGCCGCCAGCGCGGTTTGCGACGTGGCGATGTCGGTGATTTGCATCGTCGGCACGTCGGTGCCGGTGATGACAGCCGTGCCCAGCAGCGGGTTGATGTCGGTGTTGGCCGCCCAGTCGAAGGCCGCCACCGTGATGCGGTCCAGGTCGGTGGTGTTGTTGGCACCGATCTGGAAAGTGGCATCGTTGGTCGTGGCCAGGATGTTCTGGCCGTTGAACTGCGTGCCACCCAGCGTACGTGTCGCTTCCTGTGCCAGCTGCGTGAACTCTTCGTTCAGGCTCAGGCGGTCGGCGTCGGTGTTGGTGCCGTTGGCAGATTGCACGGCCAGTTCCCGCATGCGCTGGAACAGGTCGCCCACTTTGCCCAGGGCGCCTTCTGCCGTTTGTGACAGCGAGATGGCGTCGTTGGCATTGCGCATGGCCACGTTCATGCCACGCACTTGCGAGTTCATGCGTTCTGCGATGGCCAGGCCGGCGGCGTCGTCCTTGGCGCTGTTGACACGCAGGCCGGAAGACAGCCGTTGCATCGACGTGGCCAGCGACGACTGGCTCATCGTCAGGTTGCGTTGTGCGTTGAGTGACACCAGGTTGGTATTGATGGTCTGAGGCATGGAAATTCTCCAATCGGGTTAGTGACCACAGGCAAATGCCTGGCAAGCGCCGCCCGCCTTGTGTTCAAGACACGCGGCGACTGCCTTGCAACTCCCTTTGTTTGCGCGGTTCAGGGCGCTCACGCTGGGAACTCGCCCGGGCCTGTCGCTGCCGTCGGTGCCGCCCCCCCTGGTAGTTGGTGGCGACCCCGCGGCCCGTTCTGGGTCCGGACCCCGCACCCACTTCCGCGAGCACGTTGAAGCCGTTTTCGTCGCGCCCCAGGAAACCTTTAGCCCTTTGCGCAGATTGACTCTTGGTGTGGCCCGGAAATGCGCCGCTTCGGCCCCTCAATTCCGCGCCTGCCGTGCCGAGGGGGGCTGGATCATCGGCAGCCCGGGTGTTCCGTCTTGCACCCACGTCTTTTGCACACGCCCAGACACCCGCTTGCACATCCGGACTCAAGGTTACACAGCATGCAACGCAGACTGCACATCGGCGGCAAACAGCCGCGCGACGGTTGGGAAATCCTGGACGTGAACCCGGGCCCGCACGTTGACCACCAGGGCAACGCCATCGACCTGGGCCAGTTTGCCGATGGCTCGTTTGCCGAGGTCTACGCCTCGCATGTGCTGGAACACTTTGACTACAAGGACGCGCTGACGACGGCGCTGCGCGAGTGGCACCGTGTGCTGGCCCCGGGTGGTGTTCTGCGCCTGAGCGTGCCCGACATCGACGTGCTGGCGCACCTGCTGCTGCAACGCCACAAGCTGGACGTGAACCAGCGCTTCCAGGTCATGCGCATGATCTTTGGCGGCCACGTCGATGCGCACGACTACCACCTGGTGGGCCTGAACCAGGACTTCCTGGCCGGTTACCTGCAAAGCGCCGGCTTCGAGACCCTGCAGCGGGTGCCCCGCCACGGCCTGTTCACCGACACCAGCGACATGGTGGTGGCCGGCGTGCCCATCAGCTTGAACATGAATGCCTTCAAACCCGTGCGGCTTGAAGGAAGTGTGCAGCCGGCGCCCCAACACGCCGACAGCGCGACCGTCTGACATCGTCCCCCATCGCCCGCCTTTGCCCTACCCCGCCTGACACCATGATCAGCAGCCAGCACCAGCTTCCCTTGCGCACCCCCCTCGCGCCCCTGTTGTCGCCCACGCCGAGTTTGCCGTCGGCGCCCTTGAAGCGATTCAACCCCGGCCACCCGCATTGGCGGCAGGGCCTGCGGCTGATGAGCCTGCGTGACTGGCAAGCTGCGGCCAAGGCCTTTGCGCGCGCCACGCGCGCCGCGCCCGGCGACGCCTTGTACTGGGTCAACCTGGCCAACGCCGAACGCCACAGTGGCGCTCCTGACCGTGCAGAAGCCGCCGCCCGCAGGGCGCTGGATCTGCAGCCCGGCGAAGCCCTGGCGCTGCAGGTGTTGGGCGAAAGCCTGTCACGCCAGCACCGCTACAGCGAGAGCGTGGACGTCTACGCGCAACTGGCTGCCACGGGCAAGCTCGAACCCGAGGCCCTGGTGCAGCAGGCGGCCATGCTGCAGTCGCTGCATCGCCCGCGTGAGTCCATGGATGTGCTTCTGCGTGCACTGGCCGCGCAGCCGCACCTGCTGCGTGCACACGCGCTGTTGGCTGATGCCTGCCGCGACCTGGGCCTGAAGCGCGAGGCCGTCGAATGCATGAAGACCGTGCTGGCGCTGGACCCGGGCAACCTGGAGGCGATGAGCCATCTGTCGTTTGAGAAGCGCCACCTCTGCGACTGGGGCGATCTGCAGGCCGACACCGACCGCATCGCCGAAGCTCTGGCTTGCAGCCCCCCCGGCATGTCGCGTGTGGCCGCCGTTTTTGGCCTGCTGTCGCTGCCGCTGGACCCGGCTTTGCAGCTGATAGCGGCGCAAGGCGAAGCCGCAGCGGTGGCCTGGAGCGTCACGCCACTGCCCGCCGTGCGCCCGCAAGACCGGGCCCTGCCGGCCGGCCGCAAGCCCCGCATCGGCTGGGTGTCCTACGACTTTCGTGAACACCCGGTGTCGCAGCTGCTGGTGGAACTGCTGGAACAGATCGCCCGCGACCGCTTCGAGGTCGTGCTGTACAGCAGCGGGCCCGACGACGCATCACCTTTGCGCCGCCGTGTGGAAGCGGCCGCCGACCGCTTTGTGGACATCCGCGGCCGCAGCGACGGCCAGGCGGCGGCGCAGGTGCGCGAAGACGGCATCGATATCCTGATCGACCTCATGGGCCACACACGCGGCCACCGGCTGGGTGTGCTGGCCGCCCGCCCGGCGCCAGTGCAGGTGGCCTTTCTGGGCTACCCCGGCAGCACCGGTGCCGGTTTCATCGACTACCTGATCGGCGACCCACTGGTCACGCCGCCGGACCTGGCGCCGCACTTCAGCGAGAAGCTGGCGCAGATGCCGCTGACCTTTCAACCCAACGGCCGCTGGCGCCCGCTGCCGCAGCCGATGGCACGTGGGCAGGCCGGCCTGCCCGAAGACGGCTTTGTGATGTGCGCCTTCAACCACACCTACAAGATCCTGCCCGAGGCGTTTGACACCTGGTGCCAGGTCATGCGCGACGTGCCCAACGCCGTGCTGTGGCTCAAGGAAACCAACCGGCAACTGCACGACAACGTGCGGCGCGAGGCCCAGGTGCGGGGTGTGAACGCCCAGCGCATCGTCTTCGCGAAGGTGGTGTCCTACGCCGATCACTTCTCGCGCCTGGCGCTGGCCGATGTGTTTGTCGACACCTGGCCCTACAACGCCCACACCACGGCGGCCGACGCGCTGTGGGCCGGTGTGCCCGTGGTCACGCTGTACGGCAATGCCTTTGCTTCACGAGTGGCCGCCAGCGTGCTGAATGCAGCCGGGCTGGGCGAGCTGGCCTTCGGCGATGTGCAGGACTACAGCGCTGCCATCCGTGCGCTGGCGCTGGACCCCGAACTGGCCGCCGGCTACAAGCGGATGCTCAACGAACAGCGCGACACGCTGCCGCTCTTCGACAGCACACGCTACACCCGGGACTTCGAAAATCTGCTGTCGCGCATGTGGGCGCGCTGGCAAGCGGGTAGCGCACCGGACCATCTGCTGGCGGTGTAGGTGGCAGCGCCATCGGCGCCATCGGCGCCATCGGCGCCATAAGCGCCATAAGCGCCGTAAGCGCCATAAGCGGCATAAGCGCCATCAGCGCCCTGAGTGCCGCCTGCTCAGCACGACCTCAGCACGACCTCAGCATGACCTCAGCCTGACCTCAGCGTAGAGGCAGCGCCAGCCCGCGCAAAAAGGCCTCGGCCTTGGCCAGCTGCTGCAGGCTGACGTATTCGTCGGCCTGGTGTGCCTGCTTGATGGAGCCCGGGCCGCAAACCACGGTGGACATGCCGGCGCGCTGAAAGAGACCGGCCTCGGTGCCAAAGGCCACCAGCGTGGTATCGCGGCTTCCCGCCAGGCGCTGCGCCAGCTGCACGGCTGCTTCGTCGGGCCGCGCCCGAAACGCCGGCATCGAAGCAAACGACTCGAAGCTGAAGCCGCTGCTGGCGTCCACCAACTTCATGGCGGGTTCCAGGGTGGCCGCGAAGTCCGTCACCCGCCGCTGCAAGGCGGCGGCATCGGCACCGGGCAGATCGCGGAATTCGTAGTGGAAGCGGCACTCTTCGGGCACCACGTTGTCGGCAATGCCACCTTCGAAGCGGCACACCGCGCTGGTGCTGAAGGGCACGTCGAAACCGGTCTGGCGCGCTTCGCTGTGGCGCAGTTCGTCGCCGATGCCGGCGATGTGTGCCACCACGCGGGCGGCGGCCTCCACCGCGTTGACGGACGTGGGCGTTTGCGACGAATGGGCCGCCTTGCCACGCACGCAGCAGCGCCAGCGGTGCACACCCTTGTGCGCGATGGCCGGCACCATGTCGGTGGGTTCGCCGACGATGCACAGCTGCGGCGCGATGCCGGCTTCTTTCAGGTCGGCGATGAGGTTCATCACGCCAAAGCCGCCCACTTCTTCGTCGTAGCTGAAGGCATAGTGCAGCGCATGCGGCAGGTCGGCCTGCAGCCAGGCCTGCGTCTGGGCCACGACCAGCCCGATCCAGCCTTTCATGTCGGCGCTGCCGCGGCCGTAGAGCCTGCCGTCGGCCACGTGGCCCGACAGCGGATCGGCAGACCAGGCCTGGCCTTCCCAGGGCACCGTGTCGGTGTGGCCCGACAGCACCAGGCCGGCGGGCTTGCCCACGCCCAGCGTGGCAAACAGGTTGGCCTTCTGGCGCTGCTCGTCCCAGGTCAGGCGCAAGGGTACGTGCAGGCCGCGCAAGTGGTCGGCTATGCATTCGATCAGCTGCAGGTTGCTCTGGTCGCTGCGGGTGTCCATGCGCACCAGGCGCTGCGCCCAGGCCAGGGCGTCGGGTGAGGGTTGGGTCATGCCACCACTGTAGCCGCTACGATGAGGCCATGAACCCCGATGCAGCAGCTGTCCACCCGCACACCATCCGCGAGGCGCAGCAGCGCATCGCCGGGCACGTGCGCCACACGCCGCTGCTGCGCCTGCCCGGTGCCGCGCTGGGCGTGAACTGCGCCCAGCTGTGGCTGAAGCTGGAGCATCTGCAACTGGGTGGCAGCTTCAAGGCGCGTGGCATGTTCAACCGCATGCTGTCTCTGCCCATTCCGCCGGCTGGTGTGGTGATTGCCTCCGGCGGCAATGCCGGCATCGCGGTGGCCTGCGCGGCGCGGGCTCTGGGGGTGCGCTGCGAGGTCTTCTTGCCCGAGCTGTCCGGCACCGCCAAACGCCAGGCGCTGGCCGCCTTGCAGGCCACCGTGGTGGTGGGCGGCGCGGCCTACAACGACGCGCTGGCGGCCTGCCTGTTGCGCCAGCGCGAGACAGGCGCGCTGCTGATGCACGCCTACGACCAGCCCGAGGTGGTGGTGGGCGCCGGCACACTGGCCGCCGAGATCGAAGCCGATGCCGGCCTGCCCAGCCGTGTGCTGGTCAGCGTGGGTGGCGGTGGCCTGATCGCCGGAGTCGCGGCCTGGTTCGAAAGCCGCTGCCGGGTCGAGGCGTTGGAACCCGTGGGTTCGCCGACCCTGCACGCAGCACGTGCCGCCGGCGAGCCTGTGGACGTGGCCGTCGGTGGCCTGGCTGCCGACGCGCTGGGCGCGCGCCGCATCGGCCAGATCGCCTGGCCGATCTGCCAACTGCACGTCGCTGCCACTCACCTGCTGCCCGAGGCCGCCATCGTGCAAGCGCAGCGCCTGCTGTGGACCGAATTGCGCCTGGCGGTTGAACCCGCAGCCGCCTTGCCGCTGGCGGCCTTGCTGTGCGGCGCGGTGCAGCTGCAAGCCGACGAGCACATCGCCCTGGTGCTGTGCGGCGCCAACTTCGACCCGTCGAGCCTGTTGTGATCACCTTGCTCGGCAGGCCCACCTCCATCAACGTGCGCAAGGTGCTGTGGCTTTGTGTGGAGCTGGACCTGCCCGTGGACATGCAGCCCTGGGGCAGGGGCCACCGCGACACGCAGCTGCCGGCCTTTCTGGCGCTCAACCCCAACGGCCTGGTGCCGGTGCTGCGCGACGGCGACTTCACGCTGTGGGAAAGCAACAGCATCTGCCGCTACCTGGCGGCCCGCGAGCAGCGCACCGACCTGTTGCCCACCGCGCCGCGCAAACGTGCGCTGGTGGAACAGTGGATGGACTGGCAGGCCACCGACTTGAACACCGCCTGGCGCTACATCTTCATGGCGCTGGTGCGGCAGGACCCGGCCTACGACGACAAGACGCAGATGCAGTCGAGCGTCGCCAGCTGGAACCGCCACATGCAGATCCTGGACGGCCAGCTGGCGCGCAGCGGCGCCTTCGTGGCCGGCGAGAAGTTCACGCTGGCCGACATCGTGCTGGGCCTGTCGGCCTGCCGTTGGCAGCTGGCGCCCATCGAACGCCCGCAACTGCCGGCCGTGGCGGCCTGGCAGGCGCGCCTGGCCACACGTCCGGGCTATCGTCAGCATGCAGACAACGGCATGGAGTGAGGGGCCTATGAAGCAGACCGCATGGGACATGCTCGGCAAGATGGTGGTGGTCGCCAGCTGCGCACTGCTGCTGCAGGGCTGCGCCAGCTGGCGCGAGGGTTGGCAGGAGAGCTGGCAAAACTGGCGCCAGCCGACAGACCCCGCCGTGCAAAGGTCCATGGACCAGCTGTATGCAGGTGGCGCCGTGGCGCTAGGGCGCAACGACGTGGACGGCGCCATCGTGTCCTGGCGCGAGTTTGCGCGCATCGCGCCCGTGCATCTGGCGCGCACGAAGAAGGTCCGCGGCTACCTGACGCTGCTGGACCGCGAAGCCGCCAAACGTTTTGCCCGGCGTGTGGCCGCGCGCGAAAAGACCGCACCTTTTGCCACCACCGACCGCATGCACGTGGCACTTTTTCCGCTGACGAACCAGGGCCCGGTGCCCAGCATCGCCAACAGCGCGCCCTTCAACCGCGCGGTGATGGCCATGATCAGCGCCGACCTGTCACATGTGCCCGGCCTGACGCTGCTGGAACGCGAAAAGGTGCACCACCTGGTGCAGGAACTCAAGCTCGCCGACAGCCCTCTGGTGGACCGCGCGACCATCAACCGGCATGCCCAACTGCTGGGCGCAGGCACAGTGGTCGCCGGCTCGGTCTACAACGAAGCCGGGCCGGCCGGGCCGGGCTCGGGCCGCTACCGCATCAACACGGCGGTGTCGGACGTGGCCGCCGGTCGCGTGGTGGGCGTGCAGCAGGCCGAAGGCAAACAGGCCGAGTTTTTTGACCTGCAAAAGCAGGTCGTGCACGGCATCCTGCAGGCCATGGACATCCGCGACATCCCGCCAGCGGTGAACCGCATCCACACACGCAGCTGGGCCGCCTATGCCCAGTTTGCGGGCGGCCTGAAACTGCTGGAAGAAGACCGCTTCGACGAGGCCCGGCAGGCCTTCCGCAACGCGCTGGCGCTCGACCCGGGCTTTGCCTTGGCCGAGCAGGCTTTTCTGGACACGCCAGAAAAGGCCGCCACCCTGGAACAGATACGCGCCGAGCTGCAAGCACCTTCCTGAGCCCAGACCTGGGTTCGTGGGTGCGTCGTGCAGCCTTACCGGGCGTCGTTGAGCTTCCAGTCGTAGTCCAGGAAGCCGATGTCCGCCGACATCGAGCTGATGCGTTCGCGGTCGGCGGGCGCGTCGGCCAGTGCGTTGGCGTAGCGCGCCATGAAGGCCGGCAGCGATGCAATGCCCTTGTGGCCGAGCTTGAAGTCACCGCCGTACCAGTCGAAGATCTTGCTCACCTGCAGCTTGCCGCCTTCATAGCGGTTGCGGCTGCGGTCGCTCATGAAGCGCAGTGTCTGCTCTTCCAGTTGGGCTTCCAGCCGCTCGGCCACGAAGGCTTCTTCGCGCAGCATGGGGCAGCCGATGCTGGCGCAGTTGACCGCAAAGTGGATGCGCGGATCGTCGTAGCGGCCCTTGGCGCGCAGCGTGTCGTGTTCGATGTTGTCCAGCGACATCTCGGTCCCCAGCAGCGGGATGAACTTGGGCTTCCAGGGGCTGGACAGCAATGATCCCAGGTCGCGGATGGACGCCAGCTTGGGGTAGCGCGTGAGGATCAGCTGCACCGTGAAGGCGTTGTAGGCGTTGATCAGGAACGCCATCTGCTGGGCCTTGCCAAACGCTTCGAAGCTGTTCTTGCTCACGGCCGTCAGGCTGTCGGTGTAGGCCTTCAGTGCCGCACGGTCTGCGGCCATGCCGGCGTAGCGCAGCTGCGAGGCCTTGCCGCCGTCCAGCAGCACCACGTGTTTGCGCAGCACAGCGGTCCAGGCGGCGTGGCTGTGGTCGAAGGCCTGGGCCTGGGCCTGGCTTTGCGCATAAACGGGGCCCGGCAGTCCGGCACCGACTCCTGCTGCCGCCAAAGCCCCAAGGCCCAGAAGCCACTGTCGCCTGGAAAGGCCGAGATTCAGCGTGGGGCAGGAAATTGGCATGTGTGCATCACCCGGGGTGTGTCAGAGAAAGACTCGGTCGTTCGACGCAAGCCTACCTTACGCCTGTCCTGCCGCTGCACGCACAGTACAGTGCGCGCCAACATGAGCCCTTCCCCCATGGCCCCATCGGCTGCACCCACCCTGCCTGCGCCGCCGCCCGACCCGGCCCGGCTGCCGGGTGCCGTGTCGCGCCTGGGCCAGCGTGTGCAAGCCGGCCTGGACGAAGCGCGCATCACGATCGCCTTTGTTGGCCAGGTGCTGCAAGGCGTGGGCCGGCTGCTGCGTGGCAGAAGTGGCCTGCGCCGCAGCGACCTGTTGCGCCAGATCGACCTGACCGGGCCCATGTCGCTGCCCATCGTGTCGCTGACCTGTGCCCTGGTCGGGCTGATGCTGGGTTACATGGGCGGCGCGCAGTTGCAGAGAATGGGCGCCGAAATCTACATCGCCGACATCGTGACCGTGGGCATGGTGCGCGAACTGGCCGGTCTGATGACCGGCATGATCCTGGCCGGGCGTGTGGGTGCTTCGTTTGCAGCGCAGCTGGGCAGCATGCAGGCCGGCGAAGAAATCGACGCCCTGCGGGTGTTGGGTGTCAACCCCATCGACCACCTGGTGATGCCGCGCTTGCTGGCCCTGGTAATGGTGGCGCCGCTGATCATGGCCTACACGGCCTTGGTGGGTGTGTTGGCCGGGCTGGTGCCGGCCACGCTGGTGTACGGTGTGCCAGCCGCCGAGTACCTGAACCGCTGTGTTCAGGCGCTGACCTGGACGCACCTGTGGATCGGCGTCTTCAAGTGCACGCTCTACGCGGCCTTGCTGGCCCTGGCCGGCTGCCGCGAGGGCCTGCACGCCGGGCGTGATGCGCAGGCCGTGGGCGTGGCCACCACGGCTGCGGTGGTCAAAGGGCTGGTGTGGATCATCGTGGCCGCCTGTGCCACCACAGTGATGCTGCAAAGCCTGGGCTTCTGATGGCGCAGCCCCTTGCCAGCCATGAGGTGAAGGCCACGCCCGAGGTGCAGGCGCAAGTCGTGGCGCGAGGTCTGACCGTGGCGCACGGTGCCAGCGTTGTGTTGCAGGGCATCAGCTTTCAGATCCCGCCCGGTGAGGTGTTTGTCATCGTCGGCGTCAGTGGCAGCGGCAAGAGTTCGCTGCTGCGTGCCTTGATCGGCCTGCAGCCGCCCGCCGTTGGTCAGGTGCTGATCGAAGGCCAGGACCTCTACGTGGGCGCAGAAGCCGATCTGCAGCGCCTGCGCCGGCGCTTCGGCGTGATGTTCCAGGCCGGCGCGCTGTGGAGCGCGATGAGCGTGGGCGAAAACCTGATGCTGCCGCTGCAGATGTTCACCCGACAGACACCGGCGGCGTGTGAACGCCAGGCGCGGGCCAAGCTGGCCCTGGTGGGGCTGGAATCGGAATTCGATCTGATGCCCGCCAAGCTGAGCGGCGGCATGCGCAAACGTGCGGCCCTGGCGCGGGCCCTGGCGCTGGACCCGCCGCTGTTGTTTCTGGACGAACCGGGTTCGGGCCTGGACCCCGTCAACGCGGCGCGGCTGGATGCGCTGATCCTGCAACTGCGTGACCAGTTGGGCACCACGGTGGTGATGGTCACGCACGACATCGACAGCGCCTTTGCGGTGGCCGACCGCGTGCTGTTTCTGGACGAGATGGACAAGACGATGACTGCACTGGACCATCCGCAAGCCCTGCTGCAGCATGGCCCGCCCCGGGTGCAGTCCTTTTTGAAACGCCGCACGGCACGTTCAGAAGCCGGGTCTTTGGCATGACGCAAAAGACCAGCGCCTTGCGCATCGGCACCTTTGCCCTGGTGGGCTTGGCGTTGCTGGTGGCGGCCGTGGTGGCCGTTTTTGGGGCCGGCCTGTTCAATCCCACAGAAAGGGCCGTGATGCACTTCAGCGGTTCGGTCTACGGCTTGCAGCTGGGCGCGCCCGTGGTCTTTCGGGGCGTGCGCGTGGGCAGCGTGGACTCGATGCGAGTGGCCGCCGTGGGCGGCCGCTCCGCAGTGCCCGTTGAAGTGGTGCTGGACAGCGGCATGCTGCAGACCATCAGTGGCCAAGCCGACAACGCGCTGCCCAGTCTGGTGCAGCAGGGCCTGGCGGCGCAGCTGGCCACGCAGAGCCTGCTGACCGGTCAGCTTTATGTCGACCTCGACTTGCGCGGCCAGCCCCGGCCAGCCGGCGCGCCGGTGCCGCGTGATGCGGCCGGGCACGTGGAGATCCCGACCACCTTGACCCGGTTCCAGAGCCTTCAGCAGCAGTTGGACAGCGTGGACGTGAACCGCTTGTCACAGGACCTGGCCGCCACGCTCAGCGCGGCACGGGACCTGGTGGGCGGGCCCGAGATCAAGCAGACGATGGCAGAACTGGCGCAAGCCTCGGCTGCGTTGGCACGGCTCACGGTGACCCTGGACAAGCGCCTGCCGGCCTTGGCCGATGCCGCCCAAGGCACGCTGCGCCAGGCCGGCGATGCGTCCGACCGCGTGGGCGGTGCAGCCGACCGGGTGAGTGGTGCCGCCGACCGCCTGGGCGCGGTGGCCGATCGTGCCGATGCGCTGCTCAAGCCCGGGTCGCCGCTGCTGGCCAGCGTGCAGCAAGCCGCCGACGAACTGGCCCGCAGCGCCACCGCCCTGCGTGCGGCAACCAGCGACGAATCGGCCAGCGTGCAGAGTGTGCAGCGCGCCATGGGTGACCTGTCGCGGGCGGCGCGCGCCGTCAGGCAACTGGCCGACCAGATTGAACAGCAGCCGCAGTCGCTGATCCGCGGCCGTGTGGCCCCGCCTTGAAGCGCCCACCCAGCCCACCCGGGAGCCGCCGTTGAAGTCACTTGCCTGCACGCATGCCTGCTCTTTGGCCAGCTCTTTGGCCTGCACTTTGACCTGCGCTCTTGCCGTCACTGTGCTGCTGACGGCCTGCGCCAGCCCGGCACCACCGGCTCGGATGTACCAGCTGCGTGCCGAGCCACCGGGCGCGGTGACGCCGCCCGCTGCGGGCACGGCGGTGGCACCCAGCCTGCAGCTGCTGGCCATGAGCCTGCCCGAACTGCTGGAACGCGACGCCATCCTGGTGCCCCAGGGCCGCGCCGGGGTGCAGGCCCTGGCGGGTCACCGCTGGGCCGAGCCGCTGCGCGATGCCTTGCCGCGTGTCTTGCGGCAAGACCTGGCGCGGGTCTTGGGTGTGGCCCAGGTGTGGGTCGCGCCTGTGCCCGCAGGGGTGGCCGTGCAGCAGCAGTTGCGGCTGGATGTGCTGTCGCTGCAAGCCGACGAAGCGCGCCGCGCGGTGACGCTGCAGGTGCGCTGGACGCTGATCGACAGCAGCGGCGCGCTACCGGCTTTGACGCGGGTGGAAACCGTCTCGGCACCGGTGCAGGGACCCGATGTGGACGCCATTGCGGTGGCACACCGGCTGGCGCTGTGGCGACTGGCCGAGGTGCTGGCGGTTCAGGTCAAGTCGCGTGCATCGCCTTGATGGCAGCCGCTGCGGCCATCGTCTCACGGTAGCCCGCCCGCAGGGCGCGCTCGCGGAATTCCTGCGACAGGTTGACCCAGTAGCCAAAGTCGGGGTGCAACAGCACGTCAGCCTGTTCGGCGTCGGGCTGGGTCAGGGCGCGCTTGCGCAGGTCGCCTGCCCGGTAACGGTCGGCGCCAGCCGGTGCGCGGTTTTCGTGGGCCGATGCGTCCACCGCCAGCACCCGGGTGGCGCCCAAGCGCCGGGCCAGGCGCACGGGCAGCGGCATCACGCCGTCGGCATCCATGTGAAGCTGACCGCGGATGCGCACTGGCACAAATTGCCCGGGGATGGCCGCGGCAGCCTGCACCGCCAGGCCGGCGTCGCCCGTGTTGAAGCCCACCACGGTGTCATCGGCCACGCGCAAAGCCACGCACACCGCCATCAGCGGCAGGTCTTGCAGACGCCCTGACAGGCCGCGTGCCTGCAGCTGGTCGCGCACCAGCTCGGCCACCGCGCTGCCGCTCAGGCGTTCGCCGCCGGGTTGTCCCCAGCCGGCCAGCCGCGCCAGGGCCAGCGGTTGCAGGTCCAGCGCCAGTCGCTCCAGTTCGGCGCCGTTGAGGCCACCGGCACGCAGCACCCCCAGCAGCGCGCCCACCGATGCGCCAACGATGAGGTCGGGCGCCAGGCCCAGCTCGTGCAGCGCCTTGAGCACCCCCACGTGCACAAACCCGCGCGGCCCGCCCGAGCTGAGCACCCAGGCCACACGCGGCTTGCGCGGCAGCGGCGCTCTGGCGGGTGCGTTGTCGCCCTGGTGGTCACGGTCCGTATCCAGCGAGCAGGCGGCCAGGCCCGCTGCTGCAGCCAGCGGCCACGCCAGTGGCAGAACCAGCGCTTGCCGACGCCGAATGGATGGCACGCTCGGGCGCCTGCGGTCCTCAACTCTTGCCGGCCGCCTGAAGCTTGCGCGCCAGTTCTTCGCTGGTCTGGTAATGCGGCACTCTGAACACCAGCCGCCAGCTGCGCTGCACGAAGCTGTTGCTGCCGGCCACCTCGTCGGCCCAGTAGCGGTCGGCCAGGGCCAGGTTGGCCTTGGTCTCCAACTCGAACGCGGCGCGCGAGCTGGCGCCGCCAAAGATGTAGAGCTTGCCGTCGATGAAGCGCCAGGTGTCGGCGTCGCCACCCCAGGGAATGCCGTAGACGATGCCGTTGGCACAGAAGCCGCCGTACTGCGGCAGGTACCGGGCCGGTTCGCGATCGAACAGCGCCTTGTGTTCGGCGTTGGCAAAGTGGAAGGTCACACCCTGGTGCTGGGTCTTGAATTGCGACGTGCCCTTGGCGTGGCGGCCCCAGGTGAAATAGGCCACCACGTCGTGGCCGTCGAGCATGACGTGACCATCGTCACCGATGGCCACGGCGCGCACGGGTTTCAGTGGGCCGCTGGGGTTTTGCGCCAGCAGCGCAGCGCAGCCGGTCAGGCTGGTGGCCACAACGAGCAGGGTCGCCACGCGGGCCCAGGGTGCAAACGACGAGGTCAGGTTCATGTTCAGGATCCGGAAACGAAAGAAGGCACGGCTTCGGAAGGCTGATGCATGGGCTGGGTGCCCAGGCAATCGGCATAGGGGGGCGTCCAGCCCAACAGCGCACTGGCTTCTTCGGCCCGGCGCCGCAGCTGCGCTTCGTCGCGGCCGTGCAGGTGCAGGATGCCGTAACGGTGGTTGCCCAGCCACTTGAAGTCGCGCTCCAGCGCATGGCCGGCCTTGGGGTAGGTGAACAGCATGGCATCGGGAAAGCGGCGGGCCAGCGCCCGGCGTTGCGCCGCTGGTGGCATGGGCGGTGCTGCACCAGGCGTGAAGGCGCGGTAGACCAGGCTGGCGGCGGCACCGGCCTGCGGTTTGGTGCGCGGCAGCAGGGCCGGGTCTTGTCCCAGCGCCAAGGCCAGCGACATCTCGTGCGGATCCACACCGTGCACGCGCCGGTAGAGATCAGAAAACTGCGAGGCCAGGCGCGGGTTGAACTCGATCACCGACAGTCGTCCACTGACCGGGTCGTGGAAGAACTCCATGTTGAACATGCCGTGTGTGAAGCCCACGGCCTGCAAAAAACGCTGCGCCACGGCCAGCGCCTGCTGCTGCACCGAATGAGCCAGGCGGCTGGGGTGTTCCCAGCGCATGAACGCCTGCGTGCCGGGGTACATCACGGCGTCCACCACGCCCAGGGCCTGCGCCTGGCCCTGGAAGACCCAGCCGTCCAGGTTGTATTGCGCGGCTTGCACAGGCTGTTCCAGCAGCATGCGGTGCGCCGTGCCGGCTTGCGGCAAGCGCGCCCGTGCGATGCGCTCGAAGGGCTCGACCAGGCGGCGGATGACCCACAACTCGCGGCGCCCGAACCGCGTGTGCCGAACCAGTTCTTCCTGGTTGTTGACCCGTCTCGCCAGCACGGAAAATGCGGCCTTCACGGGCTTGACGTAGGCCGGGTAACTCAAGCCCGGCGGAATGGCGCCGCCGTAGGCCGCATCCAGGTCGTCAAAAAGAAGGCTGGCCTCGGGGCACACCTGCGCCAGCACACGCCGGGCGTGCAGCTTGTGCTGGCAGGCCAGTACGGCTTCGACCGATGTGCCCGGCAGACCCAACCGCTCGGCCACCAACGCAGCGGCCAGCGCGCCGAACTGTTCGTGGTGCGAGAGCACACCCTGCCAGCCCAGGCGCTGACCACGGCGCGCCTGGCGCTGGGCAAAGCGGTCCAGATCGAAGCCCACCAGGCGCGCGTTGCTGGGAAAGGAAAAAAGGTCGAAGCCGGCCTCGTCAAAAGCAAAACGGTCAGCCAGACGTTCAAAGCCCAGCGTGTCCCAGTCGTAGCTGAAGAGCAGGCCGATGCGGGTGCGCGGGCTGTTCATGCGCCGTCGCGAGCCAGCCGCAGGCCGTTGAACTGCCAACGTGTGTCGGTGGGAAAAAAGTTGCGGTAGCTGCTGCGGATGTGGTCGCGCGGCGTGGCGCAGGAGCCCCCGCGCAAGACCATCTGGTTGACCATGAACTTGCCGTTGTATTCGCCCACCGCGCCGTCCCAGGCCTGGAAGCCGGGGTAGGGGCCGTAGTTGCTGGATGTCCATTCCCAGACGTCGCCCAGCAACTGCACCAGGCCCGTCTGCGCGTTGGCCACGGGCATGGGGTGCAGCGCGCCCGATTCCACAAAATTACCGCCAGCACCTGCACTGCCGGCCTGGGCCAGCAGGCTTTCAACTGCGTGTTCCCACTCGGCTTCGGTGGGCAGGCGCACCGGCGTTCGATCGGGATGTTGGGCCGACCACCAGCGGGTGTAGGCATCGGCCTCGAACCAGCTGATGTGCGTGATGGGTGTGCTGGCGTCCACCGGCACCAGGCCGTGCAGGGTGAAGCTGTGCCAGTCGCTGCTGGCGTGGGCCCTGGCATGGGCAGCGCCTTCGCCACCGCCTGCGCCATCGCTTTGTCCACTTCGACGCCAGTACATCGGCGCACGGATGCCTTGTGCCTGCACCCAGTCCCAGCCGGCCGATGTCCACCAGCGGGGGCTGCTGTAGCCGCCACCGGCCATGAAAGCCAGCCACTCGCCATGGGTGACCAGCCGGTTGGCCAGCGCATGCGGCTGCAGCCAGTGCAGGTGGCGCGGCCCTTCGTTGTCGAAGGCAAAACCTTTACCGGCATGGCCCAGCTCGATCAGCCCGCCGCCTTGCGGCAGCCACTGCAGCGCCACGGGCGCCACCGTGGCCAGCGGCCAGCGCGGCAGGTACACGGGTGCCAGCGGGTTGCACGACAGCAGGTGCAGCAGGTCGGTGAGGATCAGTTCCTGGTGCTGCTGCTCGTGCTGCAGGCCCAGCTCGACCCGGTCGGCCCAGTCCTTGTTGTGGGGCTGGGCCAGCAGCGCCGCCATTCGTTGGTCCACCGCCGCGCGGTAGGCCAACACCTGCGCCAGGCCGGGGCGCGTGATCAGCCCGCGTTGGGCGCGCGGGTGCTGGTCGCCCACCCCGTGGTAGTAGCTATTGAACAGCACGCGAAAGGCCGGGTCGAAAGGTTTGAAGCGGGGCTCGTGCGCTTCGAGCACAAAGGTCTCGAAGAACCAAGTGACGTGCGCCAGGTGCCACTTCACAGGGCTGGCGTCGGGCATGGACTGCACCTGGCAATCGGCTTCTCCCAGCGGTGCGGCCAGCGCCAGCGTGCGCTGGCGGATGTGCTGATAGCGGCGCGCCAGTTCGTCGTGCACCTGCACCTCGGCGCGGATGGGCTGGATCATGTTGGCGGCTCCTTCAGCACGCCGTGGCCGATGTAGCCCATGCCGGCCTGCGTGGCCGTCCACTCGAAGGGCTGGCAATGCACGGCCAAAAGGCTCCAGGGCTGCCACAGGTCAGCGGCCTTGGCGTTGTAGGGGCGGTTCTTCAACCAGGCCAGCAGGTTGAGCGGGCCGGTCCACCAAGGAAAGAACTTCATGCCCGCCATGGCGATGCGCGCGCCCGGCTTGGCCTGGCGCAGGATGTTGGCCACTGCCTGCGGCGTGCGGGTGATGTCGTGCACATAGTTGAAGAGCACGGCGTCGGCCGGTTCGGGCAGTTGCACGGTTTCTGCCGGCGCGCAGGCGTGCCACAGCCGTGGCGCCGGCCAGGCGGCGGCGCGGGTGCGAGCCCGTTCGAACATGTCCGGGCTTTGTTCAAAGGCCAGCACGCGGCCCGCCGGGCCCACGGCCTGCAGCAGCGTCGCGTAGCTCAGGCCCGTGCCGGCACCGACGTCCAGCACCACGTCACCCGGCTGCAGGCGCAACAGCGCGATGGTGCGCAGGCGCAGCGCCATGGTGCGCGCTGCCGAGTGGTCGTAGCCGGCCGCATGCTGCCGGTAGCGGCGGATGGACAGCTCGTTGTCGGCGGGCAGTGTCATGGTCGGAAAAAGACAGGTCGAAAGAGCCAAGGTCGGGCAGAGGTGCATCAGCCTGCGGTGCGCGAGGCACCGTGCAGGCCCAGCACGCCGATGACGATGAGACCGGTGCTGACCATTTTCAGCGCCGTGGCCGGCTCCTTGAAGTACCAGATGCCGATGATGGCCGTCAGCACCGTGCCGACCCCGGACCATACGGCGTACACCACGCTCAGGCCCAGCGTGCGGATGATGAGGGTGTTGAGCGCAAAGGACAGGGCATAGAAAACGAAGATCAGGATGCTGGGTGTGAGCCGCGTGAAACTCTCGCTCAGGCGCATGCAGGTGGTGCCGGCCACTTCAAAGGCAATGGCCAGCGCCAGCAGGGCCCAGGCCTGGCCCACGCCCAGTGACAGGATCATGACGTGCCGCCCGGCTGCATCTGAAGACATGAACGGCCGCAACTGCAGCAAAGCATGGTCAGGCGGTCGTTGGCAAAGTTGGCTCCTTACAGGGAATGACTCGCGCTTCGGGTTTGTACGGGGCGGCGTTGGTGGCTGGATGCAATCGCCGCTGACAAGCTTGCCGCATCTGGCGTGGCCCGGCGACGGGGGCTCGATCCCCGCCGCTGCCGCGTCGCGGCCCGCATTTGAACCCATGTTGCCGGGTCGCGTGGTCGGGGCTGCTACATTCCCGCCCCGTCCCATCGGCCAGCCCTGGCCGCCACCCATGCAGGAAGGCCTCATGCGCGAGCCGCGATTCATCCAGTTGCACCAGCAAGGCGACGCGCCGCTGGCGGCCGAAGCCGCGCAGGGCCTGCTGGCCGCGCAGGCCCAGGTGTCGCCCAAGTTTTTCTACGACGCCCTGGGTTCCAGCCTGTTTGATGCCATCACGCAGCTGGACGAGTACTACCCCACGCGCACCGAAGCGGCCATCCTGGCCCAGCGGGAATCGGCCGTGGCGCAGGCGGTGCACCAAGCACTGGGCGCCGGAGTCACGCTCATCGATCTGGGCGCTGGCGACGGCGCCAAGGCCGCCAGGCTGTTCAAGCCGCTGGATGTGGCGCGCTACGTGGCGCTGGACATCTCGGTGGACTTCTTGCGCGACGCGATGGCCAGCCTGCAGAAGCGCTTTCCGGCTTTGGACATGGTGGGCCTGGGCCTGGACTTCTCCACGCAACTGGCACTGCCCGCCGGCTTGATCGATGCACCGTCTCTGGTCTTCTACCCGGGCTCCAGCATCGGCAACTTTGCGCCCGATGCCGCGTTGCGGTTGCTGCGACAGGCGCGTGAACTCAGCGCCGGTGGCGCTTTGCTGATCGGCGTGGACCTGGTCAAAAGCGCCGACGTGCTGGAGCTGGCCTACGACGACCCCCTGGGCGTGACGGCGGCATTCAACCTGAACCTGCTGCGCAACCTGAATCGCCTGCTGGGCAGCAATTTTTTGCCACGACAATGGCAGCACGTGGCGCTTTTCAATGCGCCCGAGCACCGCATCGAGATGCACCTGCAGGCACGCCAGGCGCTCACCGTACAGTGGCCCGGCGGCGAGCGCTTTTTTGCTGCCGGCGAGCGGGTGCACACCGAAAACTCCTACAAGTGGCGCCGGGCCGACTTCGAGTCGCTGTTGCACGACGCCGGATTTTTGCGTGTGCAGACCTGGACCGACGAGCAGGGCTGGTTTGCGGTGATGCTGGCGCAAGCGCGCTGACCCTGCTGATGCTGCGAATCGCCGCGGTCCGGGGTGCGCTGACCCTGCGCTAACCCTGCGCTGATCGTGTGCCGCCCTTGCGCTGACTGTGTGCCGACCTTGCGCTGATCGTGCTCCGACACGCCGCACCGCTTCAAGATACTGCAGAACGTGCCGAAATTGCAGCAACCGCCGCTGCCGCGCCATGCCCAATGGCCAAGCAAGCTCTACAAGCTGCCATGCCCCGTTCTTCCACCGCGTCCAGTTCTTCCAGCTCGCGACAGCGCTGCAGCCGCTGCGCTGGTGCGGTGCAGCGTGTCCGCCGGCAGGCGCAGGACGAGCAGGCCAAGGGGGAAAGTGGTCTGCGCCGCTACCGTTGCCTGGACGACAGCTGTGGCTGGCAGGGCCTGCTGTCCAAGCCGTCGCGGCGCTCGTCCAGCAGCGGCTCGCATCGCAGCCAAGCGCCATGGCGCCCGTGGTTCGTTTTGTTGCTGCTGCTGACCCTGGTGGCGGCGGTGGTGATGGCCCTCGCCGCGCGGGCCCTGCGCGGTGAGGACGCCACCGCAGCCGTGCACCAAGGCACCCAACCGTACGACGGCCGACCACCGCCGGAGCCACAGATGCAGCCGATCCCGAACCGCTAGGAGCGTGGGCGGCAGAAGGCGTCGAAGCGAAACGTGCGAAAACCGAGGATCGCTGGGGAGTACCGACAAGCCCAGGGCTTGCCCCCTGGGCGCAGGAGGTGATACCCGGCGAGACCGGTTTCTCGCGCGTTGCAGCCGACGTCC
>JBBRCN010000058.1:0-27560 GCA_038204775.1 Burkholderiales bacterium
GCGCGGCCGCGTCTTGAGGCGACTTGCCGGCGGCGGCGGCGATGCCTGTCTTCACCTCCACCGCCTTGGCGAACATCGCCTCGGGGCTGAAGCCGAAGTTGTAGAGCACCATGAAGGCCATGAAGCTGGCCCCGGCGAGCAGCAGGCAGGCCTTGATGATCTGCACCCAGGTGGTGGCCGTCATGCCGCCGAACAGGACGAAGACCATCATCAGCCCGCCGACGATCACGACCGCGATCCAGTACTCCAGGCCGAACAGCAGCTTGATCAACTGACCCGCCCCGACCATCTGCGCGATCAGGTAGAAGGCCACCACCACCAGCGTGCCGCTGGCGGCAAACATGCGCACCGGCGTCTGGCTGAAGCGAAACGATGCGACGTCGGCGAAGGTGAACTTGCCCAGGTTGCGCAGCCGTTCGGCCAGCAGGAAGGTGACCACCGGCCAGCCCACCAGGAAGCCGATGCTGTAGATCAGGCCGTCGAAGCCGCTGGCCATGACGGCCGCGCTGATGCCCAGGAAGGACGCTGCCGACATGTAGTCGCCGGCAATCGCCAGGCCGTTCTGGAAGCCGGTGATGCCGCCGCCTGCGGTGTAGAAGTCGGCCGTGCTTTTGGTCTTGGATGCGGCCCACTTGGTGACCCACAGCGTGAAGGCGACAAAGGCACCGAACATGCCGATGGCCGTCCAGTAGGTGGCCTGCTTGTCGGCCTGGCCCAGGTCGGCGCCGGCGGCCAGCACGATGCCCGTGGCCGCGGCCAGGGTCAGTGCGACGAGGAGTTTGCGCGCACTCATTTCAGCACCGCCTGGCTGACTTCTTCGGTCAGGCGATCGAACTCGCTGTTGGCACGCCGCACGTAGATGGCGGTGATGACGATCGTGAACACGATGACTGCCAGCCCGATGGGCATGCCCAGGGTCATGACGCCGTCACCCAGGCGGGTGGACAGCAGCGGCTTGTAGAAGGCCACCAGCATGATGAAGCCGTAGTACACCACCATCATGGCCCCGGTCAGCCACCAGCCGAAACGGGTGCGCCTTTCCTTGAGCTCGCGGTACGACGGGTGCGCGGCAATGCGCAACGCCAGGTCCGATTCCATGTCTTGTCTCCGATGGTGTTGTCGTGGGCACGCCCATCAAGGCGGTGGGTGCATGGACTATCGGCACAGGCACTGACCCTGCTCTGACGCGCAGCCAACGGGGGCTGACGCGGGAATGACAGAGTCTTACGGCAACGGCCTTGCGTGCCGCGGCACACGAGCGCGCGATTGGGTTTCGGCCCGGGGATGTGCGCCAGCGAACGGTTACTTGCGCCGCAGAGGTTCAGGCTCGGGTCTCACCCTTGGAGTCCGCCTCCGCAGGCGGCAAGTGCAGGCGCGAATGTGCATGCACAGGCTGCTGCATCGCCGATCCGGAAGCGGGCACAACGCCAGGAGCGCGAGATGAAACCTGAAGACACCTCATATCCACCCGGCACCAGGCGCGGACTGGTCTCGGTCGCGTTCATGGTCTGCATGACGTTGGCCACCGTGCTGTTCACTCCGCACGCACTCGCAACGGCCCGCACCCAGACGGTGTGCACCATCACCGTCAATTCGGCCGACGAAAAGGAAGTGTTCCGCCGCTACATGCCGGCCAGCAAGGCCCGCTTCGTCGAACTCATCGAACGCGGCAGGCCCGACTGGCTGGCAAGTGCCTGCCAGTCGGCCATCGCCTGCGACGTGCTCATCATCTCGGGCCACTACGACGGCTACAACCACTTCTTTTCGGAGAATCTGGAGACCCCCGAATACCTGCCGGTCGATGAACTGGAGCGGGTCTCCTGCAGCGGTTCGTGCCAAGGCCTCTTTGCGCAGCTGAAGGAGGTGCACCTGTTCGGCTGCAACACGCTCAATCGCGAAGCACAGAACAACGCCGGCGCCGAGGTCGTGCGCAGCTTGCTGCGCGAAGGCCTTTCCCTGAAGGCTGCGCTGCAGCAGCAGCGCAGCCTGAATGCGGGTCACGGCGAGAGCAGCCGCGACCGCATGCGCCAGGTCTTCAAGGACGTGCCGGTGATCTACGGCTTTTCATCGCTGGCGCCCTTGGGGCCGGTGGCGGCGTCCACGCTGGACGGCTACTTTCGCAGGCAGGGTGCACGCGAGATCGGCCGTGGCCGCGCCAGCGCCAGTCTGCTGCAGCAGTTTGCGCCCTTTGGCATGTCGGTGGCACAAGGCATGACCGACAAGGACCCGCATGCAGACGTGCGGCAGGACGTGTGCCAGTTTGTCGATGACCGCCTGTCCGAGACTGAGCGCCTGGGCTTTGTGCACGAGTTGATGCAAAGGCCCATGGCGCAGTCGCGGGTGCACCTGGATCGCCTGGAGCGTTACGCATCCACCCTGAACGAAACCGCTCAGCACACGCCACAGATGGTGCAGGCGCTGGACCTGGTGGCCGGTGACACGGACACCCGCCAGCGCTACCTGGACTTTGCACGCGACGCCGACCAGCCCGAGGTCAGCGCGCGCATGGTCAAGGTGGCGCAGCAACTGGGCTGGCTGACAGAACAAGAACGCCAGCACGAACTGGCAAGGCTGCTGGGCAAGGTGCTGGCCCGTCGCACGGTGGGCACCAACGAAGTCAACCTGGCCTGCACGCTGAACCAGGCGCGTGAGCTGGACGCCCACTTCGGCCCGCAGGGCCCGGCGGCGGTGCCAGGCGAAGACCTTCCACACGCCGCAGTGCGCGCCTGCCTGGGCAGCCCGCAAGGCCATGCCCGCACGCTGGACGCCCTGCTCAGCACCCAAGAGGCCGACGTGGCCGTCGCACAGGACTACCTGCGCCACCGACCCATCACCGACGCCAGTGACCTGCGCCGGCTTGCCACCGGCATCGTCGCCATGCCGGCGTCCACCGCGCAGGTGCGTGCGCTGGAGACGCTGAGCCGCCACTATGTGTCCGATCGCACGGTCCTCAACGGTGTGGTGCAACTGTTCGTTCAGACCCCATCGCCCAAGGTTCAGGCCGCGGTGGCGGGTGTGCTGATCCGCGCCGACCGGCGTGCACTGGCCGCCCCGCAGCTGCTGTCCACGCTGGTGAAGCACCGCCACCGCTCGCCGCCGGGCGACAACATGATCGACGCACTGATCCGGCGGCTAGAGCCGTCCTGAGGCGTCTGACCCGGCCATCTGTAGGGCATTGGCAGGCCATTTGTAGGCCATTGGTCGAACACTTGCCCGCCGGCACGGGCGCGTTCGCTTACAGGCAGGCCGTCGCTGCGCGAAGTCCTGTGGTCCACTCCACCATGGAACGAAATCGCGCGCGGCTCAAACCGGTGCTGGCACTGCTGCTGGGGGTGCTGGCCTGCATGCCCTTGGCCCAGGCAGGGCCGAAGACGGTGTGCACGGTCACCATCAACTCGGCCGACGAAAAGGAGTCGCTTCAACGGCACCTGCCGCCGGGCGACTACCGGTTCGTCGAACTGGTTCAGCGGGGCAAGCCCGACTGGCTGGCCGCAGCCTGCAGCAGCCAAGTGAAATGCGACTCGCTGGTGATCTCGGGCCACTTCGACGACGGCACCGAGTTCTACACCGACAGTTTCGACAAGCGCGAGTTCCTGACCATGCACGAGTTGCAGCGGGCCTCGTGCAGCCCTTCATGCAGTGGCGTGTTCTCGCAGCTGAAGGACGTGTACCTCTTCGGCTGCAACACGCTCAAGACCCAGCCCCGGCACGAGGCGGGGGCCGAGGTGCTGCGCAGCCTGGCTCGCGACGGCCGCGCCGGAACCGATGCCCAGCGCCTGGCAACCCTGCTGAGCCAGCGCTACGGCCAGAGCAACCGCGACCGCCTGCGCCACGTGTTCAAGGACGTGCCCGTGCTGTACGGCTTTTCTTCGCAGGCGCCACTGGGCCGCACCGCAGGCCCGATGATGGAGCGCTACTTTCAGACCGCACCTGCAGGCGAGGTGGGCAGCGGACGGCGCAGCGCCACGCTGCTGGGCCTTTTCGGCCCCACATCGATGGTGGCCGACACGGGCCTGAACGATGCCGACCCGCACGCCGGCTTTCGCCAGGACATGTGCAGCCTGGCCGACGACACGCCCACGGCGGCGCAGAAGCTGACCTTCCTGCATGCCTTCCTGCAACGTGACATCACCGATGTGCGCATGTTCCTGGACCACCTGGAACGTTACGTCGAGACCCTGGACACGGCGCAGCGCTCGCTGCCGGACGTGACGGTTGCGCTGGCCACCATCGCGCGTGACCAGCGTTCCCGCCAGCGTTTCCTGGCCTTTGCCCGCGATGCCGACGCTGCCCCCGTGCAGGCC
This sequence comes from Burkholderiales bacterium, assembly GCA_038204775.1. Taxonomy (GTDB): domain Bacteria; phylum Pseudomonadota; class Gammaproteobacteria; order Burkholderiales; family Burkholderiaceae_C; genus Rubrivivax. The sequence continues at coordinate 4,305 of JBBRCN010000058.1, forward strand.
CGCATGCTGTCCCTGGCGCACAGCCTGGGCTGGTTGACGCCGGCCCAGGAACAGGACGAATTTGTGCAGATGCTGGCCACGCGCATGGCCCGCGGCAGCCTGTCCGCAGCCGAAGTGGACCTGGCCTGCACCGCCCGCCCGGGTCACGAAAAGGGCCGCGGTGCCGGCCTGGCACCGCAGGTGCGCGCCACCGGATCGGCGAGGGCCACCGACGTCAGCCACGCCGCAGCGCTGGCCTGCCTGGGCGACGAGCAGGGTCACCTGCACACGGTGCGTGCGCTGACCAGCTCGCTGGACCAGGACGTGGCGCTGGCGCAGATCTACCTGCGCCACCGGCCGCTGGCCGACGTGGACCAATTGCGCGCGCTGACGGCAGACATCGGCCGCATGACGGCCGGCGTGGCGCAGGTGCGCGCGCTCGAGACCGTGGCCCGCCTGCGGCTGAACGACCGCCAGAGCCTGCAGGAGATTGCGGGCCTGTTTCCGCTGGCGCGCTCGCTGCAGGCGCAGCGGGCGATTGCCGGCATCCTGATCCGGTCCGACTACACGCTGCTGGCGCGGGCTGACCTGGCCCGGGTGCTGCGGCAACACCGTCTGAAGTCCAGCGACGGCGGCGATGTGATCGACGTGTTGATCCGGCTGCTGCAGGCCGCCTGATCGGACGGAAAGGGCCGCAGGTTCAGCTTCGGGTGACACCGGCACGCGGCGCTTCGGCGTCGGCCCAGCCCGGGCCGTCGAACCACGCACCGCCTTGCAACGCGTCGCGCAGCATGGGCAGCGCGTCCAGGCCCCAGAAGTGGCGGCCTTCCAGCGTGAAGGTGGGCACACCAAATACACCGCTGGCCACGGCCGCGTCGGTGTGGGCGCGCAACTGGGCCTTCACGTCGTCGCCAGCGGGGTCGCAGGCAGGCGCCAGCGCCTCGTGCAGCGCGGCCAGGCGTGCCGGGTCGTTGGCATCGTGGCCACCCACCCACACGTGCTGCAGCACCACCTGCACCGTTCGGCGATTCGGCCCCGCTGCCAGCAACAGGCGCAGCAGCGGCAAGGGGTTGAATGGATGCTGCGCCGGTGTGGCCATCTCGATGCCGTGCTGCTGCGCCAGCCACTGCACGTGGCGGAAGGTCCACTGGCGTTTGGGTTCGATCTCGGCCGGCCCCTTGTTGCCATGCGCCTTCAGCAAGCCGGCAAACAGCAGCGGGCGGTAATCCACCGTGTAGTTGCAGCCTTCCAACTCTTGAGGCAGGCGGTGAAAGGCCAGGTGGACAAAAGGTGAGATCGGGTCGAAGTGAAAGACGATCGGTTTCATCTTGCCTGCCCTTGTTCGACCTGGCGCTGAAGCCACAGTGCACGCCGCTCATCCAGCTCGTTGCAGACGGCCTGCTTCTCCAGGTCGTCCAGCAAAGACCAGCACGCGATTTCGTCCAGCGTGCGCAGGCAACCGGCACACCAGCCGCTGGCCTCGTCCATCTGGCAGACGCTGATGCAGGGTGAAGCCACCGGTGCGGACACTGGCGGACCTTCGTGCCGCGCACCCCGGAATTCGCCCTTGGGGCGGCCCTGCGCGCTCATGCAGCAGCGCCCACGCTCACCGCCACGCCCCGCTTGGCCAGCAGCGCCTTGCCCACACGCGACACCGGTGGCCGGCCCAGCACACCGCTGATGCAGGCGCCAGCATCGACCAGCGCGTCCAGGTCCAGGCCGGTGTCGATGCCCATGCCATGCAACATGAAGACCACGTCCTCGGTGGCCACATTGCCTGTGGCGCCCTTGGCGTAAGGACAACCGCCCAGCCCCGAGATGCTGGTGTCGAAGGTGTGGATGCCCATCTCCAGGCAGGCGTAGATATTGGCCAGCGCCTGGCCATAGGTGTCGTGGAAATGGCCGCTGACCTCGACCACCGGGTAGTGCTTGAGCGCACGCGCCATCGCCGCCTGCACCTTGCGCGGTGTGCCCACGCCGATGGTGTCGGCAATGCCGCAATGGTCCACGCCGATGCCCTTCATCAACCGCACCACCCGTTCCACTTCATCGGCCGAAACCTCGCCCTGGTAAGGGCAGCCCAGGGCGCAGGACACCGCGGCGCGCACCTTCAGACCGGCTGCGTGCGCGGCCGCCACCACGGGTGCAAAACGTTCGATGCTTTCGGCAATGCTGCAGTTGATGTTGCGCTGGCTGAAGGCCTCGCTGGCGGCGCCGAAGACCACCACTTCGTCGGGCCCATCAAGCAGCGCAGCTTCCAGCCCCTTCATGTTGGGCGTGAGAACCGAGTAGCGCACGCCGGGCAGTCGCGTGATACCGGACATCACGGCAGTGTTGTCGGCCATTTGCGGCACCCACTTGGGGCTGACATAGCTGGTGACCTCGATTTCGCGGCAGCCTGCCGCCTGCAAGCGGTGCACGAGCGCGATCTTGTCGGCCGCTGCGACTGGCATGGCTTCGTTTTGCAGTCCATCGCGCGGGCCGACTTCGACAAGGGTGACGAGGGTGGGGATCATGATGGTGTCCTGCGCCGACTTCCAAGCGCGGCGCGAACGAGAGGCTACACGTTCGCGCGATGTTTCAGATGGTGCAGGGGCTTGCCTTCCGACCTTGTGCGAATGTCCATGCGCGCGATTTCCTGCGGCTTTGCGACGCGCTGCGCGGCACCCACGCGCCCATTCCTGGCCCAGGCCTTTCGGCGCGGCGCAGCCTGCGCCAGCGCCCGGGGTGACCAGGCCCGTGTGCGCGCATGCCATACTGGATCGACGCCATGAAAGCCCCCCGCCGCACGCCATGACCACCTCGTCTCACGCCCCGCAACTGGCTGCTGTGGAGCAGCGTGCCGATGCGGTCCAGGCTGCCATGGACGCGCTGGGCCTGAAGGCCAGCGACGCGGTGGACGAGTTGTCACACGCGGCGCTGGAACAGTGGCTGCCGATCAACGGCGCGCGCGTGGTGGCCAAGGCCTGGGCCGACCCCGCTTTCCGCGCGCGGCTGCACGCCAACGGCATCCTGGCGGTGGCCGAACTGGGCATCGGCATGCCCACGCACCACCGCCATCTGGTGGCGCTGGAGAACACACCGGCTGTGCACAACGTCATCTGCTGCACGCTGTGCTCGTGCACGGCGGTGCGCGTCATCGGGCTGCCACCCGACTGGTACAAGGACCTGGCGTACCGCTCCCGCATCGTGCGCGAGTCGCGCACCGTGCTCAAGGAGATGGGGCTGGACCTGCCGCCGCAGATCGATCTGCGCGTGTGGGACACAACAGCCGATACACGCTACATGGTGCTGCCCGAACGGCCTGCACACACGACGGGCTGGAGCGAAGCGCAATTGGCTGCCATCGTCACACGCGACGGCATGATCGGCGTGGCCAGGCTCTGAGCGGGGAAGCGCACGTGGACGGCATGCACGATCTTGGCGGCAAACAGGGCTTCGGCCCCGTGCGCCACACGCCCGACGCCCAGCCCTTCCACGCGGACTGGGAGGTGCGTGTCAACGCGCTGTACAGCCACGCCGTGCGGCTGGGCATCTTCAACATGGACGAGTACCGCCACGCCATCGAGCGCATGGACGCGCGGCACTACCTGACGGCCAGCTACTACGAACGCACGCTCACCAGCGTGGCCACGCTGCTGGTGGAAAAGGGCATCGTCACGCACCGCGAGCTGGAGCAGCGCAGCGGCGGCACCTTCCCACTGGCCGCGCCCAGCGCGGCGGGCCGAGGCAACCGGCCGTCGCGCCAACGCTTCCAGCTCGGGGACGCGGTGCGCGTGCGTGACGAACATGTGCCGGGGCATGTGCGCATGCCCGGCTACATCCGCGGCAAGGCCGGCGTGGTGGTGGCCGTGTCGCCGGCCTACCCGTATCCCGATGCCCACGCGCATGGCGTGCAGGCCGATGACGAGCCGACTTACGACGTGCGCTTTCGCAGCGAACACCTGTGGCCCGAGGCACAAGGCAAGGCGGACGCGGCACTGATCCACGCCTGCGTCTTCGAGTCCTACCTGGACCCGCTGACCGTCTGATTCAGCGTTTGGCCAGCCGCAACAGCTCGCCACCTTCGGCGACCTGGTCGCCAACCCCGTAGAGCAACTCTTCCACCACCCCGTCGTGCGGCGCACTGATGGTGTGTTCCATTTTCATGGCTTCCATCACCGCCAGCGCCTGGCCCTGCTTCACGCGGTCACCCGCCTTGGCCAGGAAGGACACCACTTTGCCCGGCATGGGCGCGGTCAGGCGGCCACCTTCAGCCGCGCCGTCGCCCGCATGGGCCAGGGGGTCGTAGTCGCTGAGCAGCGCACTGCCCTGCTGGCAGAAAACTGCATAACGCTCTTCGTGTGCATACACCGCCAACGTCAGGCGGTGCTGGCCCAACTGCACGTCGTGCCAGGCGCCACCCAGGGCGCGGGCCGTGAAAGGCCAGCGCTGGCCGGCCAGCTCAAGCACCGTGGCTCCGTCGTGCAGGCGCACCAGCGTGGGCGTGAGGGTCTGGCCCGCCAGTTCCAGGCTCAGGCGGCGGTGCGCGCCGCCATGCAGGCGCCAGCCGTCGCGACGCGACCAGGGGTCGGCATCCTCCAGAGTCAGCTCTTCGGCCAGCAGGTGGGCGGCCACGCCGGATGCCACCAGCTCGGGCGCCAATGGCAGGGCCTCAAACAGCGCCGGTCGTTCACGTTCTATGAGCGCGGTGTCCAGGTCGGCGGTGGCAAAGGCGTGGCTGGCCACCACGCGGCGCAGGAAAGCGACGTTGGTGTTCAGGCCCATGATGTGCGTGGCCTGCAGCGCCGCGTCCAGCCGCGCCAGCGCCTGCGCGCGGTCTTCACCCCAGACGATGAGCTTGGCGATCATGCTGTCGTAGTGCGGGCTGATCGCGTCGCCTTCGCCGACACCGCTGTCCACCCGAGGCTGCTCGTCGCTGCGTTCGAAGCTGACATGCGCCGGCCAGCGCGCCACGTGCAGCGTGCCGGTGGCGGGCAGGAAGTTGGCGTCGGGGTTTTCGGCGCAGATGCGCGCTTCGATGGCGTGGCCGCGCATCTGCAACTGCTCTTGCCGCAGCGGCAGCGGTTCACCGCCGGCCACGCGCAGTTGCCACTCCACCAGGTCCAGGCCGGTGATGGCTTCGGTCACCGGGTGTTCGACCTGCAGCCGCGTGTTCATTTCCATGAAATAGAAACGCAGGTCGCCGTCGTCGGCCGGCTCGGCGATGAACTCGACCGTGCCCGCGCCGACATCGCCCCCGGCTTGGGCCGCCGACACGGCGGCCGCGCCCATCTCTGCGCGGCGTTCGGCGCTCATGCCCGGCGCGGGTGCCTCTTCCAGCACCTTCTGATGGCGGCGCTGCACGCTGCAGTCGCGTTCGAAGAGGTAGACACACTGGCCCTGGGTGTCACCGAAGACCTGGATCTCGATGTGGCGCGGGCGTGTAACATAACGCTCCACCAGCACGTGGTCGTTGCCGAAGCTGCTTTGGGCTTCACGCTGGCACGAGGCCAGGGCTTCGATGAAGTCTTCGGCCTTGTCCACACGCCGCATGCCTTTGCCACCGCCACCGGCACTGGCCTTGATGAGCACCGGGTAGCCGATGCGTGCCGCCTCGCCGGCCAGGAACTGGGGTTCGTTGTTGTCGCCGTGGTAACCCGGCACCAGCGGCACACCGGCCTTGTCCATCAGCGCCTTGGCCGCGCTCTTGCTGCCCATGGCGGCAATGGCGGATGCGGGCGGGCCGATGAACACCAAGCCGGCTTCGGCACAGGCCTTGGCGAAAGTTTCGTTTTCGCTCAGGAAGCCATAACCCGGGTGGATGGCCTGCGCGCCGGTGGCCAGGGCCGCGTCGATGATGCGTTGCCACTGCAGGTAACTGTCGCGCGGAGCGTTGCCGCCCACGTGCACGGCCTCGTCGCAGGCGCGCACATGGCGCGCTTGTGCGTCGGCGTCAGAGTAGACCGCCACCGTGCGCACGCCCATGCGGCGCGCGGTGGCCGCCACCCGGCACGCAATCTCGCCGCGGTTGGCGATCAGGATCTTCTTGAACATCGGTTTAACCCCTCGCGCTTCAGGCCGCTGCCTGCCGCTGTGGAGACAAGCGCCTGAAAAGCGCGCGCAAAAACTTGAACAGCACGACGATCAGCACCAGCGCCAGCACGACGGCCAGCACCAGCAGCGGCCAGAACACGAAGGGGTGTTCCCAGGCCAGCCACAACATCACCGGCACGGCCGCGTCACCCAGCAGCGACAGGCCGATGTTGGAAAAAGGCTCGGGGCTGGTGTTGACGGCGGCGCGCGTGGTGGCCTTGGCCGCGTGTGAAGTAGCCGCCAGCGTGCCACCCGCCAGCGCCGCCAGCACGGCCCAGGTGTTGCCATCGACGCCGAAGGCCCCGTTGAGCGCACCGAAGGCCAGCGCCGCACCGGCCGGGATGCGGATGAAGGTGTGCACCGTGTCCCACAGCGTGTCCACGCCCGGAATCTTGTCGGCCACAAATTCGGTCAAGAACATCAGGAAGCTCGCACCCAGCAGCACCGGGTGCTGCAGCACCTGCAGCCCGGGCGGCAAGGGCAGCCAGCCCAGGAACCCGGCCGCGCCGGTAAGAAACACCACCGCATACAGGCGCAGCCCACTGGCCCAGCCCAAGGCGGCGGCCAGCGCCACCAGGTGGGACAGCTCGAGGTTCAGGTTCTCCACGACGGGTCGCGCTTTTGCAGGAAGGCCTGCACACCCTCGCGCCCTTCGGTGCTGGCGCGGATGTCGGCGATGCGGCGCGCGGTGTCGTCGCGCAGTTCGGGGCTGATGGGCAACCCGGCCACGTCTCTCACCAGCTTTTTGCAGGCCTTGACCGCCGCCGGCCCGTTGGCCAGCAGTGCGGCCACGACCTCGGCCACCTTGGCGTCCAGCTGATCGGGCGCCGTCACCTCGTGCACGAAGCCCAGCGCAGCGCCCTGCGTGGCACTGAAGCGTTCTGCGGTGACGAAGTAGCGGCGCGAAGCCTGCTCACCCAGCGCCCGCACGACATAGGGGCCGATGGTGGCCGGCAGCAGGCCCAGCCGGGCTTCACTGAGGCAGAAGTTCGCGGCTTCGCTGGCCACGAGCACGTCGCACACTGCCGCCAGGCCCACACCACCGGCATAGCAGTCGCCGTGCACCCGCCCCACCACGGGCACGGGGCAGGACCAGATCGTCCACAGCATCTGCGCCAGGCCTGCCGCGTCGGCGTGGTTCTGCGCCCAGGTGTAGTCGGCCAGCGCACGCATCCACGACAGGTCAGCGCCGGCGCAGAAGGCCTTGCCGTGGCCGCCCAGCACGATGGCGCGCAGCTGCGGGTCGGCGCCCAGCGCGCTGAAGACCGCCGTCAATTCGGCAATCACACCGTCGTTGAAGGCATTGCGCACCTCAGGGCGGTTGAGCCAGACCTCGGCGACGTGCGGGCTTGGGCGGCGGATGTCCAGGGTGCTGCTCATGCCTTGGACTCCTCTTGCAGCATGCGCACCAGGTCCAGTTCAGGGCAGGGCCGGCCCAGCGCCGTGAGCGCAGCCGTGATCTGCCCCCGGTGGTGCGTGCCGTGGTTGAAGACATGGGCCAGTGTGGCGGCAAAGGGCAGCGTGACGTCGCCGCCGGCGATGCGGCGGTAGCTGATGTTGCCCAGCAGCCGATCTTCGGGCCAGACCTCGATCAGCGGCGTCCAGGCCAGGGCGCCTTCGAGCAGGCGTTCGCGCAGGCGCTGGCGGTCGGGTTCGACCTCGGCGTCCAGCGCGGTGACGGTCGATGCGCCTTCGGCGAAGCGTGCAAACCACAACTGCTGTTCACCCACCAGCAGGTGGTTCAGCGTGCCGTGGATGCTGTTGAAAAAAAGGCCCAGGTGGCGGCGGTAGTCGGCATCAGGCAGTTCGTCCACGGCCGCCATCAGCCGCCGCGTGGCCCAAAGGTTGTAGCGCGCCAGCGTCTGCAGGTGTGCGCGCAAGGGCGAGTGGTCCAGGTTCTTCTGCATGATGACGCTGCGGTAGTCCCTGCCCGACCACTGCACCTGGCCCACGTCGCCGTAGCCCAGGCGGCGGTACAGCGCACGCAGCTCAGCCGCCGGTGCGGCCGTATCCAGCGCCATGCGCCGATAGCCACTTTCAAGCGCCCACTGCTCGCAGGCCTGGATGAGGCGGCGGCCCACGCCCTGGCCTTGCATACGCGGGTCCACCGCAAACTGGTGGAAATGCGCGGTGTCGCGTTCGCGGAACCAGGGCACGTCGGCGGTCCAGGGCGCGCTGTCCATGTCGTAGGGGCCGCAGACCGTGACCGTGCCCACCAGTTCCTTGCCCAACACGGCCACATAACACTGGCCTTCTGCGGCGCGCTTGCGCGTCGTCTCCGCACTTTGTGTCGCGGCGACGAAGTTCAATCCTCTCTGCGCCAGCGGCGCGTAGGCGCGGTGCAGCAAGCGGGTCAGCGCGTCGAGCGAATCGCGCGCGGCCAGCGACCGGACTTGCAGCTCGGGCGCGTCCATCACTGTTGCCGGTCGTGCAGGTCGCAGTTCAGGATCATCGGTCTTGATGGGGTTGCGCATGATGGGTGTGAAACTGGACAGGGGCAAACGTCGTTCACTACATTCGGAAGATGCCAAAGCGCGGGCTGTCCGGGATGGGTGCATTCAGGCTGGCGCTCAAGCCCAGGGCCAGCACACGGCGCGTGTCCATGGGGTCGATGACCCCGTCGTCCCACAAGCGCGCACTGGCGTAGTAGGGGTGCGCCTGGTGCTCGAACTGCTTGAGGATGGGCGCCTTGAAGTTCGCTTCTTCCTCGGCCGACCACTGGCCGCCCTTGGCCTCGATGCCGTCGCGCCGCACGGTGGCCAGCACGCCGGCGGCCTGTTCGCCGCCCATCACGCTGATGCGCGCGTTGGGCCACATCCACAGGAAACGCGGGCTGTAGGCCCGGCCGCACATGCCGTAGTTGCCGGCGCCAAAACTGCCGCCGATGATGACCGTGAACTTGGGCACCGTGGCGGTGGCCACGGCCGTCACCATCTTGGCGCCGTGTTTGGCGATGCCTTCGTTTTCGACTTTGCGACCAACCATGAAGCCGGTGATGTTCTGCAGGAAAACCAGCGGCACCTTGCGCTGGCAGCACAGTTCGATGAAGTGCGCGCCCTTCTGCGCGCTTTCGCCAAACAGGATGCCGTTGTTGGCGATGAGGCCCACCGGCATGCCTTCGATGTGCGCAAAACCGGTCACCAGCGTGGCGCCGTAGCGCGCCTTGAATTCGTCGAACTCCGATCCGTCCACGATGCGGGCAATGATCTCGCGCACGTCGAAGGGCTTGCGCGAATCGTTCGGGATCACACCGTGCAGTTCGGCGGCATCGAACAGCGGCGCACGCGGCGGCACGCGCTTGAGCTGATCGGGCTTGATCCAGTTCAGGTTGGCCACGCTGGCCCGCGCGATGGCCAGCGCGTGCAGGTCGTTGTCGGCCAGGTGGTCGGCCACCCCCGACAGGCGGGTGTGCACGTCGCCGCCACCCAGGTCTTCTGCACTCACCACTTCACCGGTCGCCGCCTTCACCAGGGGCGGGCCGCCCAGGAAGATGGTGCCCTGGTTCTTGACGATGATGGCCTCGTCGCTCATGGCCGGCACGTAGGCGCCACCGGCGGTGCAGCTGCCCATGACGACGGCAATCTGCGGAATGCCCAAGGCCGACATCTGGGCCTGGTTGTAGAAGATGCGCCCGAAGTGGTCACGGTCGGGAAACACCTCGTCCTGGTTGGGCAGGTTGGCGCCGCCGCTGTCCACCAGGTAGACGCAGGGCAGGCGGTTCTGTTGCGCCACTTCCTGCGCGCGCAGGTGCTTTTTCACCGTTGCCGGGTAGTAGGTGCCACCCTTGACCGTGGCGTCGTTGCACACGATCAGGCATTCAACGCCGCTGACACGCCCGATGCCGGTGATCAAGCCGGCGCCGGGCGCGGCGTTGTCATACAGGTCCAGGGCCGCAAGCGGCGCGATCTCCAGGAACGGCGTGTCGGGGTCGAGCAGCATCTCCACCCGTTCACGCGGCAGCAACTTGCCGCGTGCAATGTGCTTGGCGCGAGCGGCCTCACCGCCGCCCAGGGCGATCTGCGCCAACTTTGCGTTGAGGTCTTGCACCAGCGTCCGCATGAGCTCGGCGCTGGCCTTGAAGCCGTCGCTGCGCGGGTTGAGCTTGGATTTGAGCGCGGGCATCGGACGGTGTCTCCTGGCGTGGGGCGTTTTTTTCAGGTCTGGGCCGCGGACGGGGTCAGCAGCCTGCCATCACGGTTGACGTTGACGTCAACGTCAATTCTAGGGCTCGCCTTCAGGCCGTCCGGGGCCTGTATACCGCCCGCTCGTCCCAGCCCAGCGTGGCCATTTCTGCGCCGCGCAGGTGGGGTTCGCTGGGCATCAGGAACTTGGCCGCGGTGGTGCGTCTGATGCATGAACAGGTGCTGCAGCATGCAGCACGCCCACGCAGTACTGGTCCACGCCAAGGTTGTGGTTCAGCGTGGCCATCAGGGTGGGAAAGAAGCTGGTTCGCGGCGCATGCAGTTCAGTGAAGGTCAGCGGCGCCATCGCCGTGTGCAGGCGCAGGTTGGCCAGGCGGTTGGCATGCGCCTGAACGCGCAGCAGGTGCAAGGCTTCCATGGTTCAGACCTTGCCGGCTGGTTTGCTGGCTGGTTTGCTGGCTGGTTTGCTGTCTGGTTTGCTGTCTGGTTCGCTGGCTGGTTTACTGGTTGGTGGCAGCACGGCTGCACCCGCTGCCCGCCACGCTGTGAAGCCGCCGTCGATGTGGCAGACCTCTTTCATGCCCATGTCTTGCAGCGTCTTGGCCGCCAACGCCGACCGCCACCCGGCGGCGCAGAACAGCACCAGCTGCCGGCCCGGCGCAAACACCGGCTTGAAGTACTCGCTCTGCGGGTCGACCCAGAACTCGAGCACGCCGCGCGGTGCGTGGAAGGCGCCGGGGATGGCACCTTCGCGCTGCAACTCGCGCACGTCGCGCAAGTCGACAAAAAGAAGGTCGTCACGGCCATGCATGGCACGCGCTTCGTCCAGGCTGATCGTGACGATCTGTGCCAACGCTTCGTCGACCAGTTCTTTAGCGGTTTTCATCGGTGGAGGGTTCGCGGGTCTGCTTGGCTGGATTGCCTGCGATCGGCCGCCATGTTGTGGTCTCCTGGCTCGGCTGTCTGTTGTCGTTTGTGCCAAGCCGGGCGCCTGCCGACTCAATCCAGGTCTGCACCGTCCGCGCGCAGGCGCCGCTGCAACTCCGGCACGCTGAAACTGCCCGCCACACGCAAGGCCGCGGCCGTGCCGGCCGCCTGTCCCATCACAAAACAGGCCCCGCTGGCACGCGCTGCGCTCTGGCCCAGGTGCTCCATGCCGGCGCAGCGACCGGCCACCAGCAGGTTGGGCACCTGCAGCGGCACCAGCATGCGCCAGGGCAGATGGTTGTGGCTGTTGTCGGCGTCCACCGGGAAGGCCCATTCCACACCACCGGCGACGTGTTTTTCCACCGGCCAGGCGTTGAGGCCGATGCTGTCTTCGAAGCGGGCGCCGTGCAGCACCTCGTCGCCCGTCAGCATGTGCTGGCAGTGCACCCGCCGCGTTTCGCGCACGCCCACCTGCGCCGCGATCTCGCTGATCTCGGCCTGCTCGAAACCCGGCACTTCGGCACGCAGGAAGCGCATGTACTCGACGATCTGGCGCCGGCCTTCGACCTCGGCCGCGCTCAGTTGCGCGGCGTCGGTGGCGTCTGCCGCGCGGCCTTGGGCATTGCGCAGCTGTGTCACGTTGGCGCGCCATTCGCTCGGATTGCGCTGCGGGCGCAGGATGGCACCGTGGCGCGGAAAGTCGTAGCGGTCTGCGGCCGCCGCCATCAGCTGGTCGATGGCCTTGAACTCGCCGATGGCGGTCTGCGCACGCGCCGCATCGACGTGGCCGATGCGGAACATGGTGCTGGGGTAGAGCATGTCGCCCTGGCCGTCGCCCAGCGTATGCGGCACGCCCGCAAAGTGCGCGATGTCGGCGTCGCCCGAGCAGTCGATGACCTGCCGTGCACGCACCGCCCGGCGGCCGGACTTGGTCTCGATCAGCACGGCAGCAAGGGAATCGCCCGCCATCACCACACCTGCCGCCCAGGCGTGGAAGAGCAGTTGCACACCCGCGTCCAGCAGCAGCCCGTCGGCGGCGCACTTGTAGGCCGCCACGTCGTAGCTGCGCACACGGATGCGGCCCTGCAAGCCGTCCTGTGGCGCATTCAGGCCGCCCAGCTTGTCGATGCGCGCCAGCAACTCATCGGCCACGCCGTGCACCAGTTGCTGCATGGCGCCACCGCGTCTGCCGTACAGGCCGGCGAAGTTGGTCACGCCACCAGCCGTGCCCATGCCGCCCAGGAAACCGTAACGCTCGATCAGCAGCGTGCTGGCGCCGTGGCGCGCGGCACTGACGGCGGCGGCCAAGCCGGCCGGGCCGCCGCCGACCACCAGCACGTCGACGTCGCCAAAAACCGGCGTCTGGCGCGCGGGTTCGGCAACGTGCTGCACGCTCACTCCAGCTTGATGCCGCGGCTGGTGATGATGTCGCCCAGGATGCGGGTTTCTTCCTTCACGCGCTGGGCCAGGCCTTCGCTGCTGCTGCCTTGTGCGTCCCAGCCGCCAATGAACAGGCGCTGCTTGGTGTCGGCCTCTTTCACGGCTGCCGGCACGTCACGCGCCAAGCGGTCCAGCGCCGCCTTGCTCAGCGTGGCGGGGCCCACGAGCGCGGTCCAGACTTCGAGCGGGATCATCTTCACGCCGGCATCGGCCAGCGGCGCGATGTCGGGCGCCAGCGTGCTGCGCGGGCCGGTCAGGCCGACGGCGTGCAGCTTGCCGGCCTTGACCTGTGCGAGCGCCAGGCCCGGTGGCACCAGCGCCATCTGGATCTGGCCGCCCAACATGGCCGTCAGCACCGCCGGGTTGCCGTTGTAGGGCACGTGCACGGCCTGCGTGTTGCCCAGCGCCACCTTGACCACCTCCATGCCCAGGTGGCCCACCGATCCGATGCCCACCGAGCCGTAGCTCCACTTGTCGCCCCCGGCCTTGGCCGCGGCCAGGAATGCGGCGCCCTGTGGCTGGTCCACTGGCGTCACCAGCACCAGCGGCGCGGTGGCCAGCAGGCTGATGAGGCTGAAGTCCTTGGCCGGGTCGAAGGGCAGCTTGGGATTCAGGATCTTGGCCGAGGTGAGGTTGCCATTGATCACGACACCGAGCGTGTGGTCGTCGTTGGCCTTGGCCACGGCGTCGGCCGCAACGTTGCCCGACGCTCCGGGCTTGTTTTCCACCACCACCGGCTGGCCCCAGGTCTTGGACAGGTTGTCGGCCAGCGCACGCGCGGCGATGTCGGGTGTGCTGCCGCCGGGGAAGCCGACCATGATCTTGACCGGCTTGCTGGGCCAGGCGGCGGGCTGTGCAAAGGCCGGGCCAGCCAGGCTCATCAGGGCCAGGCTGGCAGCCAGTGCGGTGGCCACCGATCGGCGGCGTGTGCGGGGGTTGAAGGTGCTCATCGGTGTCTCCTTGATCTGACTGGGCGCGCAGTATCGCAGGGCTGGCTACGATGACCCGATGATTGCCCTGGACTTGCTGCTGGCCGCCACGGGCCTGGCGCTGGCGCTGGCCTTGCGCCCCTGGCGTGCGCTGGCCGGCACCACGCCACCCTGGCCCGCGCTGGCCTGGTGGGCGGCGCTGCCGCTGCTGTGGAGCCTGGACGCCATCACGAACATGCCGCTGCTGCAGCCGCTGTCGGGTGCCTGCGTGCTGCTGTTGATGCTGGGCTGGCCGCTGACGGTGCTGATGCTGGTGCCGGTGACGGCCGTCATCGCGGGGCTGGCCGACGTGTCGCTGCTGGACGCCGTGCACCGCAGCGTCTGGCTGGGCCTGGTGCCGGCCACGCTGGCGCTGCTGCTGGGCGCGGCGGTGCGGCGCTGGTTGCCGCACCACCTGTTCGTCTACATCCTGGGGCGCGGCTTTTTTGCCACTGCGCTGGCGGTGGCCGGCGCCGGCTGGCTGGCTGCGGCGCTGTTCGGCGTACCCGACACGCTGAGCCTGGCCGACGTGATGCTGGCACGGGCTCTGGCCGCCTGGGGCGACGCGTTCCTGACCGGCATGATGGTGGCCATCTTCGTGGCCTTCAAGCCGCATTGGCTGGCGACCTACACCGACCACCTGTACCTGCCGCGTGACTGAACGTCACCTGACTGAGCGTCATCTTCGCCAGAACTGCGGCGTGAACAGCACCAGAACGGCCAGCAGTTCCAATCGACCCAGCACCATGGCGAAGGTGCAGACCCAGGTCTGGAAGTCCGTCAGGCCGCTGTAGTTGACCGCCGGCCCTACCTCGCCCAGGCCGGGCCCGATGTTGTTGACGCAGGCGATGACTGCCGTGAAGGCAGTCACCACGTCCAGGCCGCTGAACAGCAGCACCATGGTCAAGCCCACCAGCGTGGCGCCGTACATCATCATGTAGGCGATCACGCTTTGCATCACGCGGTCGCTGACGGCCACGCCGCCCAGCACCACGGGGTTGACGACATTCGGGTGCACGATGCGCACCAGCTCACGCCGCGACTGCTTCAGCAGCAAGAGCATGCGGATCATCTTGATGCCGCCGCCCGTGCTGCCGGCACAGGTGGCAAAACAGCCCAGCAGGATCATCAGCAGGGGCGCAAACAGCGGCCATTGGCCGTAGTCGTGGGACGCGTAACCCGTGGTCGTGGCCACCGAGACCACGTGAAACACCGTGTGGCGCAGCGCCGCACTCCAGCTGTCGTAGGCGCCATTGGCCACCAGGTAGACCGCAATGAGCGCAATGCTGCCCAGCAGCGCAGCATAGAAGGCCTGCACTTCGGTGTTGCGCCACAGCGGCGCCAGCGACTTGGCGCGCCAGGCCACGAAGTACATCAAGAGGCTGATGCCCGACAGCATCATGAAAAAGATGGCCACCCCTTCGATCAGCGGCGAGTTCCAATACCCGAAGCTGGCGTCGTGGCTGGAGAAGCCGCCCAGGCTGACGGTGGTGCACATGTGCATGAAGGCGTCGGACCAGCTCATGCCGGCCGCGCGGTAGGCCAGGAAGCAGCTGATCGACAGGCCGAAGTAGGTGCCCCAGATGACACGCGCCGTGTCGGCGATGCGCGGCGTGAGTTTCTGGTCCTTCATCGGCCCCGAGACTTCGGTCTTGAAGAGCTGCGAACCCCCCACGCCCATCATCGGCAGGATGGCCACTGCGAGCACGATGATGCCCAGGCCGCCCACCCACATCATGAAACAGCGCCACACGTTCACCGACAGCGGCAGCTCGTCCAGCCCCGAAAGCGCCGTGGCGCCGGTGGCGGTGAAGGCCGACATGGCCTCGAAGTAGGCATCGGTGACGCTGAGGCCGGGCACCGCCAGCACCAGCGGCAAGGCGCCGAACATCGGCAGCACCGCCCAGGTCATGCCCACCAGCGCAAAACCGTCCCTCGGTTGCAGCTCGCGACGGAAACGGCGGGTCATGGCGCTGAGCAACAGGCCGATCACCAGCGTGGCCACCGCGGCCGTGACGAAGGCCTGCCTGCCGTCGTCGGGCCCCAGCCAGGCGAATGCCAACGGCACCACCATGAGCAGTGCGAACAGCACCACCATGCGGCCGACGAGCGCGGATACGGCGAGTGCGCCCATCGGTCAGAAGAGGAAAGTTGCGCTGACCTGGAAAAGCTTCTCCACCTCGCGCACCATGCGCTTGCGTGGCACGAAGACGATGACGTGATCGTTGGGTTGCACCACCGTGTCGTGGTGGGCAATGATGACCTCGGGCTTGGCATCTTCGCCGGCTTCACTGCCATCGGATCGGTGCAACCCGCGCACGATGGCGCCCACCTGCGCGCCCTTGGGCAAACCCACTTCTTCGATGCGCCGACCGGCCATGCGGCAGGTCTTGCGGTCGCCACGCACGATGGCCTCCAGCGCCTCGGCCGCACCACGGCGCAGGCTGTGCACGGCTTCGACGTCGCCGCGCCGCACGAAGGCCAGCAACTCACCCAGCACCGCGTGGCTGGGGCTGATGGCGATGTCGATGCTGGTGCCCTGCACCAGGTCGGCATAGGCGCGGCGGTTGATCACCGCCAGCACACGCTTGGCGCCCAGGCGCTTGGCCAGCAGGCAGGACATGATGTTGTCCTCGTCGTCGCTGGTCAGGGCCAGGAAGAGGTCCATGTCCTGCACGTTTTCGTCGGCCAGCAGTTCTTCGTCGGTGCTGTCGCCCTTGAGCACCAGCACGTCGCCGGACAGTTGCGTGGCCAGGTACTCGCAGCGGGTCTCGATGGGTTCGATGATCTTGACCTGGTACTGGCCCTGCACCTCGCGCGCCAGTCGAAGCCCCACCTTGCCTCCGCCAGCAATCATGATGCGTTTGACCGGCCGGTCGATGGAGCGCAGCGCGCCCAGCACGGTGCGGATGTGTTCGGTGGCCGCCAGCACGAAAACCTCGTCGCCGGCTTCGATGCGCGTGCTGCCTTCCAGGGTGAGCAGCACCTTGTCCTGGCGGTAGATGGCCACGATGCGCATGTCCACGTTGGGCACCAGCTGCGGGATCTCGGCCAGGCTGTGCTGCACCAGCGGCCCGCCGGCCACGGCGCGCACGGCGATCAGGCTCACCAGGCCATGCGCAAATTCCAGCACCTGCAGCGCTTCGGGGTATTCGATGAGCTTGCGGATGTAGGCGGTAACACTTTCTTCTGGGCAGATCACCTGGTCCACCGCAAAACCGCTCTTGTCCATCAACGGGCTGCCGTTGACGAACTCGGGGCTGCGCAGCCGAGCGATGGTGGTGGGCACGTTGAAGATGTCGTGGGCCACCTTGCAGATCACCAGGTTGGTCTCGTCCAGCGGCGCGCAGGCGATCAGCAGGTCGGTGTCTTCGATGCCGGCCTCGCGCAGCACGCTGGGCTGGATGCCGTTGCCGACCACACCGCGCAGGTCCAGCCGGTCTTGCAGCTCGCGCAGGCGCGCCGGGTTGGTGTCGATGACCGTGATGTCGTTGCGTTCGGACGCCAGGCTTTCAGCCACGCTCTCGCCCACGCGGCCGGCGCCCAGGATCAGGATTTTCATGTGGCCAGTTTACGGGGCTGGACTGGCGTGGCCGGCAGGCGGCCCGCCGAGCGCGGCTTGCACCACCTGGCGCAACAGCGGCTGCAGTTGCTGCGCCAGTCGCTGCGCTTCACCTTCATTGGCCACGCGCCGTTCACGGCCACGCCACAGCGCCTGCAAGGCGGCCTGCTGCGCGGCCAGTGCCGGCGCCAGGCGCAGCGCGGCGGCTTCGGCTGTCTGGCCGTGCGCCAGCACCAGGTAGCGTTGCAGCAGGCCCAGCGTCACCGGCGCCAGGGCTTCTTCGTTCCAGGCCGCGAAACTGCGGTCGGTGCCACGCACCACGTTCAGCCCCTTGGCCATGCCAGCCGCGCCCAGGGCGCCCAGCACACCGCCGGTGACCAGGCCGGCGCCCATGGTCAGGCCCCCGCTCAGCACATCGGCCTTCAGCCCAGCCAGGGCGCCCGTGACCACGCCACCCACCAGCGCCGCACGGCCTTCACCGAGGCGGCCCTTCACGCGGGCCGCAGACGTGGACGGCGGTCCGGCGGTGTCTTCCGCCACGCTGCGCCCCAGCCAGGCGGCCAGGGTTTGTGCACCCGCCCGCCACTCGGCTTCCAATGCAGCGCTCAGCGCCAGGCGTGCGGTTTCGGCCTCGGCGCGACGCGCCAGGAACCCTTCATCGGCCACCGGCTGGTGCAGGGCCGCGATGCGACCCAGGCTGTCGGCCAGCAACTGCACTCCGGCGTCGAGCTGCGCCTGTTGCTGCGTCAGCCAGGCCTGGCGCAAGCGGGGCAGGCGCGGGTCGCCGGGGCGGGCGGCTTCAAGTGCTTGCAGCAGACGCCCTTCGAGCAGCCAGCCGTCGTGCCGGGCGTGCAGGCTCAGGCGCGGCGGCTCGGCTTCGGGGCTGTCCACCAGCACCACCACCGGACGGTCCAGATCGTTGACCCAGGCGGGGGCCTGCGCACCCGGGCGCGTGAGCAGCACAACGATGTCGGTGTCTTCCCGCAAGCGGACCAGCGGGGACTTCCCGCTCTTGGCCGGCGACGGCCAACGCTGCCACCAGGCGGCGACAGGCATGGCAGCGGGGGCCACCATGGCGCCTTGCACGCCAGCGGGCACGGCAAGCAACTGCAGCTGATCGCCTTCGTCACTGACGACGAGGGTCAAGGCGCTGCCAGTGCCGCTGCCGTTGCCGTTGCCGCTGTTCAGTGCCGCCACATCCTGATCGAACAGACGCAGCGGTGGGCTGTCGACGGCAGCCACCCAGAGCAGCCGCACGATGGGCGTCAGGCCGGGTCGCATGAGCGGGTGCAGGGCTTCGAAGTAGGGCGTGTCCAGCGGCAGCGGAAAGTGCAGCGTCAGCTGCCGAGCACGCGCCGCCGCCAGCCAGGCCAGCAACCCGCGTGGCAGCACCACCAGCAAGGCCAGCGTGGCCGCCAGCAGGTGGATCCAGGGTGCCGCACTGGCCTGCGCGTTGGCGCCCGGCGCCAGCTGCAAGGGCGCCACGTCGGGCACGGCGATGCCAGTCACCCACCGCGCTGGCGCCAGCAGCAGCTGCAGCGCCGCCTGCACCGTGGCTGCGTCGACAAAGGTGCTCTGCCAGCCAGCGCGGTAGTCCAGCACCAGGCCGCGCAGGTACAGGCCGGCAATCAGGCCCAGCGCCAGTGCCATGGCCCCCATGTGCAGCAGCAGGGCCAGGCGCTGCAGGCTCAGCGGCGCGGCGTGGCTCGCCCACAGGGCCATGACACCTTCTTCACCGCGCGCCTGCCATCGACTCAGCCAGCCGCGCAGGCCGGCCCCGGGGCTGGGGAACAGCAGAGTCAGGTAGACCAGCAGATTCCAGCCCACCACGGCCCACACCGCCGGCGCCAGCAGGTTCACCCGTTGCGGCGGCCCCAGTTGATCGGCCAGAACCCCCAGCACGCCGCCCAGCAGCGCAGCGAGCAGCACCCACGCCGGGTGCCAGGCGCGACGCTGCAGCCAGCGCTGCGCAGCGGGCTGGCGCGGCAGCAGGCGTTGCATGGCCACGGCAGCCCGTGCCAGCACAAACCGCTGCGGATCGGCATGGTCGCCCACGGCCGACACCGCCTGTCGCGTGGCCCAGCTGCGGTCTTCCAAGGTCCAGGCCTGCGGCGAAGCCGCACGGTCGACATGCGACTCGTGGGCTTGCAGCAGCAGAACCTGGCGGGCTTCGTCTTCGGTCACAGGGGCGCAATGTAGCGCCCGGGCCGCCGGGGCCTGCTCGATCCGCCTTCAGTCCACCTTCAGTCCAGGTTCAGTCAAGCGCGCGGATCGCGTCGCGAAGAGAAGGCGTCGCTGCTTCGATGGGCCGCAACAGGCGCCGCCAGACCGTCGGACCTGGCTCGCGGCGGAAGGCGCCGAAGTGGCCCAGCCGCTTCACGCCAACTTCGGCCGGTGTCAGGCTGCGCCCCATGTGCGCGACGCGCTGGCCCGGGACGGGTCGCGCGCCAATGCAGGGGCGGTCTGGATCAGGCTCGGTACGTCAGGCTTGGCAGGTCATGCCGGGTGTCTCAGCCTGGTGTCTCAGGCCCGGTGCAACAAGGCCACCAGCTGCGCCTGGCTGTGCGTGCCGGTCTTTTCGTACATCTGGCCCACGTGCGTGCGAACGGTGCTGATCTTCACGCCCAGCATCGCCGCCGCATGGGTGGGGCGCATGCCGTCGCACAGCATCTCGGCCAGGCGGGCCTGGGTGCGGGTGAAACGGAAGCGCCGACGCATGGTGTCCACGCGGGTCAAGGTCACCCGCTCGATGGTGGCCAGTACCCAGCCGAAGCTGCCGGGCACACCGTCGCCGTGGCTCATGGCACGCAGCGTGATCTGCACCGGCGTGCCACTTTCGCCTTCCAGCGGCAGTGTCAGTTCCTGGCCGGCAGCCAGCATGGGTTGCCAGTGCGACAGCGGTACCCAGCGCCCAGCCTGGCGCAGCGCCAGACGGCCACCGGCGTCCAGCCACAGGCCTTCGCGGCGTTCGATGCGGCGCGTGGCAGCGGGGTTGGCTTCCAGCACGGCGCCGTGCGCGTCGGTCACGAACAGCGGCGTCTCCAGGCGTTCCAGCAGGCAGTGGCCCAAGGCGGCCAGGCGCTGGGCGCGGCCGGGGCTGGGCGGGGCGGCAGCTTGGGTGGTGGTGTGCATGGTGTCCTCCGGGGGTCGCGGGATCACGGGGATCCGATGACTGCATTGGGCGGCCAGCCCAGCCCTTTGCACATGACACCAAGGTATCCCCCGGCCGAAGGACGGGTGCAGTCGGCCCAACGCCCGTCCGGCATCACACGGCGGACGGCTCGCTGGCTACGCCAACGCCCGTCCCGCATCACACGGCGGACGGCTCGCCGGCTACGCCAGCGCCCGTCCGATGAGAATCTTCTGCACCTCTGAAGTGCCCTCGTAGATCTGGCACACCCGCACATCGCGGTAGATGCGCTCCACCGGAAAGTCACTGACGTAGCCGTAGCCACCAAACACCTGGATCGCGTCGGAGCACACCTTTTCGGCCATCTCGCTGGCAAACAATTTGGCCATCGCGGCTTCTTTCAGGCAGGGCCGGCCGGCGTCTTTCAGGCTGGCCGCGTGATGGATCATCTGCCGCGCCACCTCGATCTGGGTGGCCATGTCGGCCAGCTTGAACTGCACCGCCTGGTGCTGGAAGATGGGCTGGCCAAAGCTCGTGCGGTCCTTGCTGTAGGCCAGCGCGGCCTCGAAGGCCGCTCGTGCCATGCCCACGGCCTGGCTGGCGATGCCGATGCGTCCACCCTCCAGGCCCGACAGCGCGATCTTCAGCCCCATGCCTTCTTCTGCCAGCAGGTTGGCCGCCGGCACGCGGCAGTTGTCGAACACGATCTGCGCCGTGTCGCTGGCGTGCTGGCCCAGCTTGTCTTCGATGCGCGCCACCGTGTAGCCGGATGTCCGGGTGGGCACGATGAAGGCACTGATGCCTTTCTTGCCGGCGGCTTTGTCCGTCACCGCCATGACGATGGCCACGTCACCGTTTTTGCCGCTGGTGATGAACTGCTTGACGCCGTTCAGCACGTAGTGGTCGCCGTCCTTGTCCCTGGACAGCACGGCCGTCGTCTTCAGACCACCGGCTTCGCTGCCCACGTGGGGCTCGGTCAGGCAAAAAGCGCCCAGCATGTCGCCGCGTGCCAGTGGCTTGAGAAAGCGTTCCTTCTGATCGTCATTGGCATAGGCCATCAGGATCGAACACACGGGGCAGTTGTTGACGCTGACCACGGTGCTGGTGGCGCCGCAACCGGCCGCCACTTCTTCCAGGATCAGCGACAGCGCCAGATAGTTCAGCCCCGCGCCGCCCCAAGCCTCGGGCACGGCAACGCCATAGCAGCCCAGTGCCGCCAGGCCCTTGAGCTGCGCCGCCGGGAAGGTGTGGCTCTTGTCCCAGGCTGCGGCGTGGGGCGCGATCTCGGCCTGCACGTAGGCGCGAACAGCGTCTTGCACCGCCAGTTGGTCTTCATTGAGCAGCATGGGATGTCATCTCCGAGAGTCTTTCTTCGTGCGCGACAGCCAGCAGCACACGCGGGCCGGTGGCCGTGCGCAGCAGCTGGTAGCCGGTGTGGAACTGCTGCAGCTCGATGCCATCGCGCCTCAACAGGCGCCAGTGCAGATGGGCAAACGCGTGGTCATGCCCCATGGGCACATGCGTTTCGATGCTGAAGTCGGCACGTGCATAGTCGGCGCGGCGATAGACATCGCACAGCGCGTGGTGGTTGGCCCGCATGGGCGCGTCGTCGCTCCACCAGGTCAGCACAGCGATTCCGCCAGCACCTGCGCTGCTGATGGCACTGCGCGCGTTCCACAAGTCGGCCACGGCGTCACCGTCCAGGCGGTTGAAGGCATCGCGGTAGGCCTCGAAAAAGGTCTGCGTCTCTTCCGGGCTCATCGTGTCACCAGGCCAGCGCCTGGCCGTCGTGGTTGAAGAAGCAGCCATTGTCAGCCGGCGTCAAGGCCGCCAGCGTGCGGCGGATGTCGGCAGCGCTGGTGGCGACGTCGATGTCGGCCCCGGCGCCGCCCATGTCGGTGCGCACCCAGCCCGGGTGCAACGCCACGCAGGTGGCCTTGCCGGCGAGCGCCAGCGACACGTCCTTGAGCACCGAATTCAACGCCGCCTTGGACGCGCGGTACAGCCAGCCAGCGTTGGACGCACGCAGGCCGATGGAGCCCATGCGCGACGAGATCACCGCCAGTCGCGCGCCCGGTGCCAGCGTGTCCACCACCTGC
Organism: Burkholderiales bacterium; assembly: GCA_038204775.1. Classification (GTDB taxonomy): domain Bacteria; phylum Pseudomonadota; class Gammaproteobacteria; order Burkholderiales; family Burkholderiaceae_C; genus Rubrivivax. The sequence continues at coordinate 26,627 of JBBRCN010000058.1, forward strand.
GGCAGCACACGCATGGCGCCCAGCACATTGGTGTGCATGACGGCGTCAAACTCATCCTGTGTCGGCGCGTGCAATCCCTGGCTGCGCGGGCCGAAGACGCCAGCGCTGAGGATGACGACATCGAAGGCTTCACGATCGACGGGCCAGGCCAGTGCTGCTGCACCGGCGGTGCCGGCCACATCCAGACGCAGGGCCTTGGCGCCCAGCGCGTCGATGGCCGCCAAGCCGCCGTCGCTGCGCGCTGTGCCAGTGACAGCGTCGCCATCCGCGCAGTACTGGCGCATCAACTCAAATCCGATGCCGCGCGAAGCGCCGACGATCAGCACGTGTTTGATGGGCGATCTCATGCGGGCACCGGCCGGTTGCCCAGGATGCGCACCGCCAGCGCGATGAACAAGGCTCCACCCAGGCCGTTCAGCACACGCCGTGCCGTGTCGGATGTCTGCAGGCGCGACAGCCGCGCCGCCAGCGCCACCAGCACCAACAGGAACAGCAGCCCCTGCACCACGAACCACCCGCCCAGCAGCAGGAAGGACAGCGTCTTGTCGGGCGAACCGGCCGGCACGAACTGCGGCAGGAAGGCCAGGAAGAACAGCGCCACCTTGGGGTTGAGCACGTTGGTCAACAGCCCCGTGCGGAAGTTCGCCAGCCAAGGCAGCGCACCCGCACCGTCGGGTGCGGCCGCTGCTGTCGACGCACCACCGCGCCAGGCCTGACGCAACATGCCCACGCCCAACCACACCAGGTAGGCCGCACCCGCCCACTGGATCACCACAAAGGCCTGCGGGTGCAACGCCAGCAAGGCGGCCAACCCGAAAGCCGCCGCCAGCGCATGCACCACGCAGCCGGCGTTGATGCCCAGCACGGCTGCGATGCCGGCCCGCGCACCGCCTTGCAGCGTGCGCGTGACAGTGAGCAGGAAGTCCACGCCGGG
>JBBRCN010000059.1:0-26864 GCA_038204775.1 Burkholderiales bacterium
TGGTCGCTGCCCCCCAAGGGGGCGCGTTGCTGCGGACCGGCAGAGCCGGATCCGCGCAACAACTTGACTGAAACCATGGCCTCGATCAGCAACCTGACTCCACGGCGCGCGCAGACTTTGCACGCCGGCCCGCCAGCGGCCAACAAGCCGCTGATGAGCGGCGACGCGCTGGTGCTCGAAGGCGTGACACGCGCCTTCGGTGCGCTGCGTGCCGTGGACGAGGTGTCGCTGACCGTGGCCGCGGGCCAGAAGTACGCCGTGCTCGGCTCCAACGGCGCGGGCAAGACGACGCTGTTCAACGCCATCACGGGGGACTTCCCGCCCACCGCGGGAAGGATCCTGTTCTTCGGCGAAGACATCACCGCACTGCAGCCCTTTGAACGCATCCGCAAGGGGCTGCGGCGCACCTATCAATCGTCGCTGCTGTTCAAGGAATTGAGTGTGCGCGACAACCTGTTCCTGGCCGTGCGCGGCGTGGGCAACGCGCGCTTCAGCTTCTGGCGCGCGCCGGCCGCACATGCGTCGCAGCTGGCCACCGACGACATCCTGCACCGCGTGCGCCTGGACCATCTGGCGCACGAACTGGTGGGCAACCTGGCGCACGGCCAGCAGCGGCAGCTGGAGATCGGCATGGCGCTGGCCGGTGCGCCGCGGCTGATCCTGTTCGACGAACCGGCGGCCGGGCTGTCGCCGGCCGAGCGGCGCGAACTGGTGGCCTTGCTGCGCGGCCTTCCTGCCCACATGAGCTTTGTGTTGATCGAACACGACCTGGACATCGCACTGCGCGTGGTGGAACGCGTGACGGTCATGCACAACGGGCTTGTGCTCAAACACGGCACGCCCGACGAGATCGAAAACGACGCGCAGGTGCAGGCCATTTATATGGGTGGAAAACAGGGAAGTGCGCACTGATGGCTTGGTGGAACCGCGCGGATGAACCGGACGCCAGAACGAGGGCGTCCAAGGTGCCGCTGCTCGTCATCGAAGGCCTGGACGTGTACTACGGTCGCGCTCACGCGCTGCAGGGTGTCAGCCTGCAGCTGGACCGCGGCGTGCTGGGCATCGTCGGCCGCAACGGCATGGGCAAGACCACGCTGTGCAATGCCATCACCGGTCTGGTGCCGGCTTCGGGCAGCATCAAACTGGCGGGCGAAGAAATTCTGGGCTTGAGCCCGAACGCGATCACGCAAAAAGGCATCGCCTACGTGCCGCAAGGCCGGCGCGTTTGGCCGTCGTTGTCGGTGGACGAAACGCTGCGCCTGGTGGCGCGCAAGAAGCGTGACGTCGAGCGTGTCTACAGCCTGTTCCCGCGCCTGGCCGAACGCAAGGGCCATGGCGGCGGCCAGCTCTCGGGTGGCGAGCAGCAGATGCTGGCCATCGGCCGCGCGCTGCTGCTCGAGCCGCGCCTCTTGGTCATGGACGAGCCCACCGAGGGCCTGGCGCCAGTGATCGTGCAGCACGTGGAGCGTTCACTGCGCGAGCTGGTGGCCGAGGGTGACATCAGCATCCTCTTGATCGAACAGAACCTGGGCGTGGCGCTGGATGTGGCCGATCAGGTGGGCGTCATGGTCAACGGGCGCATTGCCCACCTGATGCCGGCGTCGACTCTGGCCGCCGACCGCACACTGCAGGAGCAACTGCTGGGCGTGAAGAGCGGCGGCGGGCACGACGAGCCCGAAGCAGAAGCTGCGCCACCACCGGCTGCGGATGCTGAGCCGCAGCAGGTGTACACCGTGCAGCGGGCATACGGCGACGGCGCGCCGTCACTGAACGACCTGGCACCGCGCACCGTGCGGGGCTTCAACCGGTGGAATGCGGGCGGCACGGCGGCGCCAGTCAGCGACATCGCCCGCGGCGCTGAAGCTGCGCCCCGCGCCGGCAGCGATGCCAGCCCCGCTGGCCAAGCCGGCAAGGTGCTGGAGTTCCCCGTCGCCGCCACCAGCGTGCGTGCAGCCTACGTGGCTGGCACCTTCGACACCAAGGCGCGTGAACTGTTCTTCTTGCGCCAATGCCTGGAAAAGCTGGGCCTGCGCGTGGTCACGGTCGACCTGTCGACAAGCGGCAAACCTTCACCGGCCAGCGTGCACCCGCGCGAGGTCGCGCGCCACCACCCGCAAGGCGAAGCGGCCGTGTTCAGCGGCGACCGCGGCAGCGCCGTCACCGCCATGGCGCTGGCTTTCGAGACTTACGTGCGCACCCGACGCGACCTGGGCGGCATCATCTCGGCAGGTGGTTCGGGCGGCACCTCGCTCGCCACACCGGCCATGCGCGCTTTGCCCATCGGCGTGCCCAAGGTGATGGTCAGCACCATGGCCAGCGGTGACACCCGGCCCTATGTCGGCCCCAGCGACATCTGCATGATGTATTCGGTGACCGACGTGCAGGGCATCAACCGCATCAGCGAAAGAGTGCTGGCCAATGCGGCGCATGCGCTGGCCGGCATGGTCACCCACCCGCCGGTCGAATCGGCCATCACCAAGCCGGCGCTGGGCCTGAGCATGTTCGGTGTCACCACGCCTTGTGTGCAGGCGGTGACGAAGCTGCTCAGCGACGACTATGACTGCCTGGTCTTCCACGCCACTGGGGTGGGTGGGCAGAGCATGGAAAAGCTCGTCGAGTCGGGCCTGCTCGAAGGTGTGATCGATGTGTCCACCACCGAGGTGGCCGACGAAATCGGTGGCGGTGTGCTGTCGGCCGGCGCCACGCGGATGGACGTGTTTGCGCAGTGGCGCACGCCCTACGTGGGCTCTTGCGGCGCGCTGGACATGGTGAACTTCGGCGCCTTCGACACCGTGCCCGAGCGCCTGCGCGGCCGCAAGCTTTACCGCCACAACCCGACGGTGACGCTGATGCGCACCACGGTCGAAGAAAACCGCGCGATCGGGGAGTTCATCGCCACCAAGCTCAATGCCATGTTGGGACCGGTGCGCTTCCTGATTCCCGAAGGCGGCGTTTCGTCGATCGACAAACCCGGCCAGCCCTTTCACGACCCCGAGGCCGATCGCATGCTGTTTGCCACACTGGAACAACATTTTCGCAGCGGCCCCGACCGCCGCCTGGTGCGCCTGCCGCACCACATCAACGACGACGCGTTTGCTGCCGCGCTGGTGGCCGCCTGGCATGAAGTGGCACGCTTGGGCAGCAGCGCCCGCCGCGCCTGAAGCCCCGGCCGAAGACGACAGAACAAGACCGAACAAGGCCGAAAAAGAGAGAGCCCGCCCATGCCGCGCATCAACCGCCAGACCCTGCTTGAACGCTTCCGCACCAAGATCGCGGCGGGCCAGCCCTTGATCGGCGGCGGCGCAGGCACCGGCCTGTCGGCCAAGTGCGAAGAAGCCGGTGGCATCGACCTGATCGTGATCTACAACTCCGGCCGCTACCGCATGGCCGGACGCGGCTCGCTGGCCGGACTGCTGGCGTATGGCAACGCCAATGAAATCGTCTGCGAGATGGCCGCCGAGGTGCTGCCGGTGGTGAAACACACGCCCGTGCTGGCGGGTGTGAACGGCACCGACCCGTTCATGATTCCCGACCAGTTCCTGCGCCGGCTCATCGACCTGGGCTTTTCCGGCATCCAGAACTTTCCTACCGTGGGCCTGATCGACGGCACCTTCCGCGCCAACCTGGAAGAAACCGGCATGAGCTACGCGCTGGAAGTGGAGCTCATCGCCCGTGCACATGAGATGGACCTGCTGACCACGCCTTATGTCTTCAGCCAAGCCAATGCGCGGCAGATGGCGGCGGCCGGCGCCGACATCGTGGTCTGCCACCTGGGCCTGACCACCGGTGGCGCGATTGGCGCGGGCACGGCCATGCAACTGGTCGACTGCGTGGCACCCGTCAACGCCTGGGCCGCGGCGGCAAAGGACGTGAACCCGGACGTCATCGTGCTATGCCACGGCGGCCCCATCGCCACACCCGAAGACGCGCAGTTCATCCTGCAGCAGTGCCCCAGCTGCGACGGCTTTTATGGCGCCAGCTCGATGGAGCGGCTGCCCACCGAAGTGGCGCTGACCGAAACCACGCGGCGCTTCACCCAGATTTCGCGCTGACGCGGCCACCGGCCACAGCAGCACGACCCGACACACAAGACCTGGAGACACCCCATGACCGGCGCTGAATTTGGCAGCTTCCTTCTCGGCCTGATCGTCGTGGCCATCGTCGTGGCCATTGCGGTGTGGCTGCTGCACTGGCTGTACCTGCGCAGCAGCAAGGAGCGCGCCTTCGTGCGCACCGGCATGGGCGGGCAGAAGGTGGTGCTGGACGGCGGCGCCTTCGTGCTGCCCATCGTGCACGACGTGATCCCGGTCAACATGAACACGCTGCGGCTGGAAGTCATGCGCGGCCGTGACAAGGCGCTGATCACCAAGGACCGCATGCGTGTGGACGTGATCGCCGAGTTTTATGTGCGCGTGGCGGCCACGCCCGTGGCCGTGGCCACCGCTGCACAGACGCTGGGCCTGCGCACCATGGAGCCCGCGCAGCTGAAGGAACTGGTCGAAGGCAAGTTCGTCGATGCGCTGCGCACCGCAGCAGCCGAAATGACGATGGAAGAGCTGCACGAAAAGCGTGGCGCCTTCATCAAACGCGTGCGCGAATCGGTGGCCGAAGACCTGACCAAAAACGGCCTGGAGCTCGAAGCTGCTTCCTTGACGCAGCTGGACCAGACCGGCATGGAGTACTTCAACCCCAGCAACGCGTTCGACGCCGAAGGTCTGACGCGCCTGACCGAGCAGATCGAACACCGCAAGAAGCAGCGCAACGACGTGGAGCAGGACACGCTGATCGCCATCCGCAACAAGAACCTGGAAGCCGAGAAGCTGAGCCTGGGCATCGACCGCGAAAGCGAGTACGCGCGGTTGACGCAGCAGCGCGAGGTCGAGATCGCTCGCGCCCGCCAGCGCGCCGAGGTCAGCACCGAACGTGCGCAACGCGAACAAGAGGCCGAGGGCGCACAGATCGCCGCCAAGCAGACGATCGAGACCGCGCGCATCCGCGCCGACCAGACGCTGGAACAAGACCGCATCGGCAAAGAGCGCGCCATCCAGGGCGCCGAGATCGAACGCCGCATGTCGCTGGAGCTGGCCGAACAGCAGCGTGCCATTGCCGTGGCGCGCGAGAGCAAGGCGCAAAGCGAAGCCCAGACCGAAGCCGAGATTGCACGTGCGCAGGCAGTGTCGGCCGAAGAAAAAGTCTTCACGGCGCGTGAAGTGGAGATGGCCGAGCGCAAGAAGGCCATCGAACTGATCGGCGCCGCCCAGACCGCCGAGCATGAAGCGTTGCGCCTGACCTCGGCCGCACGCGCCGAGAAGAGCGCCAGCGCCGACCGTGGTGACGCCGTGCGTGCGCAAGCCGAAGCGGATGCCGATGCCGACAAGATCCGCAGCCTGGCCATGCGTGTGCGGGCCGGGATCGAAGCCGAGGCGCTGCGCATGATGAACGAGGCCCACAACATGCTGACGCCCGAGGCGCGCATGTCGGCGCTGCGCATGCGGCTGGTGGAAAAGGCCGAGGGCATCATCCGCGAGTCGGTCAAGCCCATGGAGCGCATCGAGGGCATCAAGATCCTGCAGGTGGACGGCCTGGGCGGTTCGGGTGGTGGCAGCAACGGCGAAGGCGGCGGCGGCAGCTTCGCCGACGGCGTGGTGAATTCGGCGCTGCGCTTCCGCGCCCAGGCGCCGCTGGTGGACCAGCTGCTGCGCGAGATCGGCATCGAAGGTGGCGACATCCAGCGCCTGGTGGGCAGCGCCAGCGGCGCCACGGTGGCGTTGCCACCCGCAGCGTCGCCCAAGCCAGCGGAGTAACGCACCGTGATCCGTGTTTATGTCTCCAGCGTCATCGACGCCAGTGCCGACACGGTGTGGTCGCGCATCCGTGACTTCAACGGCCTGCCGCTGTGGCACCCGGCCATTGCCGACAGCCGCATCGAAAACAACGAGCCTGCCGACCGGGTGGGCTGCATCCGCCACTTCCACACCCGCGACGGCGGCATGATCCGCGAACGCCTGCTGGGCTTGAGCGACTACGACTTCACCTGCAGCTACGAAATACTGGAAAGCCCCATGGGCGTGGACAACTACGTGGCCACGCTCAAGCTCACACCCATCACCGATGGCGGCCGATGTTTTGCCGAGTGGAGCGCAGAGTTCGACTGCGCCGACGGCCGTGAACGCGAGCTGACCGAGACCATCGGTGGTGGTGTGTTCCAGGGTGGTTTCGACGCCCTGAAGCGCCACTTCAGCCGAAGGTAAGCCGGGTGCTGCAACGGGTTGTCCGCTCGACCGTGATCGACGCGCCCATCGCGCGGGTCTGGGCCGTGCTGCGCGATTTCAACAGCCACGACCAGTGGCACACCGTGGTTGAGCACAGCCGCATCGAAGGCGGCGAGCGCAGCGATCAGGTGGGCTGTGTGCGCAGCTTCACGTTGAAAGACGGCAACCGCATCCGCGAGCAACTGCTGACGCTGGACGACCGCGAGCACAAGAGCACCTACTGCATCGTGGACGCCACCGTGCCGCTGCAGCGCTACGTGGCCAGCGTGACACTCAAACCCGTGACCGACGGCAACCGCACCTTCTGGCATTGGGAAAGCAGCTTCGCGACACCGCCCGGCATGGAGCGCGAACTGCGCGACATGGTGACCCAGGGGGTCTACGAAGCCGGTTTTGCCAACCTGCGTCGGTATCTGGACCAGGGCGGCGACCAGCGCCTGCCCGGGGCTGGCAGCCACGTCATGCCGCTCGCCCTGCCGGTGCCTGCACGGCGTGTGGTGGTGACGCAGTACGGCGGTGTGGATCAGCTGCAGGCCCAGCAAGCGCAGGCACCGGCGCCGGGGCCGGGCGAGGTGCGCATCCGCCAGCGTGCCGTCGGCGTGAACTACATCGACGTCTACCTGCGCCGCGGCTGGATACCGCCGATGCTGGCGCCGGGCGGCACACCCGGCATGGAGGCCGCGGGCGCCGTGCTGGACGTGGGCCCGGGGGTGCACGGTTTCATGCCGGGTGACCGCGTGGCTTACCTGGGCCCGCTGCCGGGCGCGTACTGCAGCGTGCGCAGCGTGCCGGCTGCCTGGGTGGTGCGCTTGCCACCCGCCGTGGAAGATGCCACCGCCGCTGCGCTGCTGCTCAAGGGCATCACCGCCGACTACTTGCTGCGCGACCTGGGCCATGTGCACGCCGGCACGCGGCTGCTGGTGCACGCCGCGGCCGGCGGCGTGGGCCTGCTGCTGTGCGCCTGGGCGCGCCGCCTGGGCGCACGCGTGCTGGGCACCGTGTCCAGCGAAGACAAGGCGCGCGTGGCGCGTGAACACGGCTGCGAGCAAGTGATCGTGACGGCCGACTACCGATTTGCTGATGCCGTGCGCAGCCACTGGCCGCAGGGCGCAGAAGTCATCGTCGACGGCCTGGGCGAAGCCGCGCGTGAACAGAACTTTGCAGCACTGGCTGCCTGTGGCCACTGGATCAGCCTGGGCCAGGCCAGCGGTGGCCTGAAACCCATCGACCCCGACTGGCTGGTGCAGAAGTCGGCCACCTTCTCGCGCCCGGTGGCTTTCGACTACGTGACCACGCCAGAAGCCTTGGCCGATCGCACACAACGCCTGTGGGCCGCGCTGGCCGACGGCAGTCTGGGCCAGCCGCTGATCGAGCGCTACACGCTGGACGCGGCGGCCGAGGCGCATGCCCGGCTGGAGTCGCGGCGCTCGGTGGGTTCGCTGGTCTTGATGACGTGAACCGCCGCCAGGTGGCAGGGCAAAAAGGAAAGCGCCAGATGATCCACGGCATGAACCACTTCACCATCACAGCTGAAAACCGGGACGCCACGCTGGGCTTCTACTGCGGCCTGCTGGGCTTGAAGGAAGGGCACCGCCCCGACCTGGGCTTCCCCGGCGCCTGGCTCTACGCCGACGGCAATCCGCAAGCCGTGCTGCACATCTACTGGGACCGACCCATGCCCACCGGCCGCACGGGTGTCATCGACCACATGGCCTTCACGGCCAGCGACCTGAAAGCCGTGAAAGCACGCTTTGACGCCGCTGGCCTGAAGTACGACCTGCGCCAGCAGGCGGGGGCCGGCACCTGGCAGCTGTTCAGCTTCGATCCCAACGGCGCCAAGGTGGAGCTGGACTTCGACCCGAACGAGACGCTCTAGCGCGTACGCGCATAAGCGTATAAGCGCAGACGGGCTGAAGCGCTGAAGTCACCCGCGGCTACGTCACACTCGGGGCCCATGAGCAAGCCGAACAGCACCCTGGACGCGAAGACCCTCTGGCAACTCAGCCGCATCGGCGACCTGGCCCTGGCACCCGATGGCGCCCGCGCGGTGTGTTCGGTGACCACCTGCGACATGGACAAGAACATCACCGGCACCGCGCTGTGGCTGCTGTCCACGCTGGGCGGAGAACCCCGACAACTCTCGCGCTGCGGCAGCAAGGATGGGCAGGCTGCGTGGTCACCGCAGGGCGACCGCATCGCCTTTGTCGCGCGGCGTGAACAAGAGGGCCACAAGGACGCCAGCGCGCAGCTGTACCTCATCTCACCCGACGGCGGTGAAGCCACGCGCATCAGCCACTTCGCGCCGGGCATCGAGTCCTTCAAGTGGATGCCCGATGGCCAGCGCATCGTTTTTGCAGCCTGGGTCTGGCCAGGGTTGAAAGGTGCGGCGGCGCAGAACAAACAGCACAAGGCCTGGTCCGAGCGCAAGGAAACCGGCTACGCCACCAGCGAGGCCCTCTACCGCTACTGGGACCACAACGTGCCGCAAGACCGCGTGCAGCACCTGCTGATGCTGGACCTGGCGGGGCCGAACCCCGGCCGTGTGACCGACCTCTTCGAGGGCACGGCCTTCGAGCTGGGCCGTGCCAACGACAGCAATGAGGACTACGACGTGCATCCTGGCGGTGGCCGCATCGCCTTCGTACATGACCCTGCCGCGGTGGCGCGGCTGGGCAACCCGGGCGCCATCACCGAGCTCACCTTGCGTGGCAAGCGGTTCAAGGCGCTGACCAGCAGCAACGGTCAAAAGGCCTGGGACTTTGGCGCGCCGCGCTACAGCCCCGACGGCCAGCGCCTGGCGATGACGGCGGCGAATGTCGGCAAGGCGCACACGGCGCTCAGCCAGCCGGCGCTGCTGGACCTGGCCACGGGCTCGTGGCAGGCCCTGGGCAAGGGCTGGGACTATTCGGTCGGCTCGGCCGTGCGCTGGTCAGCCGACGGCGGCACCTTGTACTTCACGGCCGAAGACCGCGGCCGCTGCCCGCTGTGGCGGCATGACCTGGCCACGGGTGCGTTTGATGTCGTGCACGCAGGCGGCACGGTTCAGGGCTTCGATGTGGGCAGCCAGGCCATCGTGGTGGCAGAAGACACGGCGCTGCACCCGGTGCGCATCCACGTGCTGCGCAATGGCCAGGCCCCGCAGCGGCTGGAGCACTTCAACGACGACGTCCTGCGTGGTGTGCAATTGGGCCAGGTGCAGGAAGTCACCTTCATGGGCGCACTGGGCGAAGTCGTGCAGATGTGGCTGACCTTCCCGCCCGGCTTCGACGCCCGGCGCAAGCACCCGGTGACACACGTCATCCACGGCGGCCCCTACGCAGCTGCGGGCGACTCATTCGGCTGGCGCTGGAACCCGCACGTGTTTGCCGCCCCCGGCCACGTCGTCGCCCAGGTCAACTTCCACGGCAGCAGCGGCTTTGGCTGGGCCTATGCGCACAGCCTCATCGGCCGCCAGGGTGAACTGGAATTGCAGGACATCGAAGCCGCCACCGACTGGCTGCTGCAACAGCCCTGGGCCGACACGCAGCGGGTGTTTGCCACCGGCGGCAGCTATGGCGGTTTCCTGGTCGCCTGGATGAACGGCCACGTGGCGCCGGGCCGCTACAAGGCCTATGTCTGCCACGCGGGGGTCTTCGACCGCGTGGCCACCTTCAGCGCCGACAGCTACACGGTGCGGCCCAAGGACCTGGCCGCCAACTACTGGCAGGACATGCCGCGTGTGCTGGCGCAGAGCCCGCACAACTTTGCCGCGCAGATGGGCACGCCCACGCTGGTGATCCATGGCGCCAAGGACTACCGCGTGCCCGACTGCAACGGCCTGGCCTACTACAACACGCTGAAGGCGCGCGGTGTCGATGCCCGCCTGCTGTGGTTCCCGGACGAAAACCACTGGGTGCTGAAGCCGCGCAACAGCCTGCTCTGGTACAGCGAATTCCTGGGCTGGCTGGCGCGCCATGCGGCTGCGCCGCGCACGCGCAAGGCCATACGCAGCGAGCCCGCCAAGGGCGATCGCCTCCAGCCCGGCAAACCCAAGGGATAGGCGGCGGCCAGCTCAGCGGTGTATTCCGGCACCGGGCCGGCGTGCACGGCCTCCAGCGCCAGGCGTTCAGGGCTGCCGAAGTAGACCCAGGCAGTGAGGACCTCGCCACCTTTTCGCGGTCGAACCGTGATGGCCTGGCGGCTATACCACTGCGGCTCTGTGACGCGTTCCAGGCTGTCCATGGCGACCAGCGTGCGGTCGTCCACCTCGAAGAGCTGTCCCACCGCAAGGTGGCCTTGCCCGGGCTGCGGCACCCCGAAACCCATTGATCGCGGGCGATTTATGAAGGCGAGCCCTCAAGTCAGAGCGCTGATGCAGCAGTGACTCGATGCGGATGGAAGATGGAATCCGAACAGCGCGCAGCCAGTCAGAGACTGGTCAACCGGCTGGTCTTCGCTCGGTCCTGAAGCTGGCGACGCTGGCGAGTGTCATGGCCTTCTCTGACCTTTGCAAAGACACGCGGCCCGCGCGACTGAGGGACGTGGGACGTTGAGCCCACTCATGGACTTCTTGCAATGACCCCGATCAGGCGGCCATCGATTGCGGCATCCACTTGTCGGATTTCAGGGGGCCGTGCGTTCAGCAGCCTGGCGGTAGCAGCTTGGTGCGCGCCTGGGACTCGAGCCCCGCGCAGAGCTTGCGCAGCAGACCCTGGAGCTGCTCGCGCTCGTCACCGGCCAGCGGTGCCATCAGCCGCTCGGTGACATTCGCTGCGAGTTCTCGCCCCCGGGCCAGCGTGGCCGTGCCAACGCTGGTGAGCGTGAGCTGCAGGCGGCGGCCGTCGGCGGCGGAGGGCTCGCGCGCCACCAGCCCCCGCGTCTGCAGCCCGCGCACGATACGCAGCGTGGTCACGCGGTCGAAGCCCAGCGCGCGTGCCACGGTAGCCTGGTCGCACCCGCCCGCGTGGGCGACGATCGTCAGCACGCCGTACTGCGGGGGCGTCAGGCCGAGCTCCCGACATCCTTCCTCGAACAGGCCCACCGACAGCTGATGCGCGCGCCTCAGCAGGAAGCCGGGGCGCAGGTACAGCAGTTGCAGCAGTGCGGCGGGCGAGTCGGGCATGTCACTCCGGCTGGATGTTGTTGGCCTTGGCCACAGCCATCCACAGCGGGATCTCGGTGGCGATGACGCGGGCAAACTCTTCGGGCGTGCTGCCCTCGGGTTCGATGCCCAACTGCAACATGCGCTCGCGCACGTCAGGCAGCTTGACGATCCGCGCCACTTCGGTTTGCAGCTTCCGGACGATGGCGGGCGGCGTGCCGGCGGGTGCCAGCAGGCCACTCCACAACGTGACCTGCAGGTCCACGCCCTGCTCGGCCATGGTCGGGATGTCCGGCAGCAGCGACATGCGCTTGGCCGAAGTCACCGCCAGCCCGCGCAGCAGCCCGCCCTTGATGGCGCCGGCAGCGGGGCCGGAATCCACCAGGGTCATCAGCACCTCGCCCGAGGCCACCGCCTGCACGGCCGGGGCGCTGCCCTTGTACGGGATGTGCTCGGCACTGATGCCGGCCTTCTGCTTCAGCAGTTCGGTCACGAGGCGAAACGAAGCGGCGCTGGAACCATAGTTCGACTTGGTCGGGTTGGCCTTGCTGTACGCGGCCAGTTCCTTCACGCTGCGAAGCGGGCCGCTGGCCTGCACCACCAGGATCAGCGGGAACGACCCAACCATCGACACCGGCGCCAGGTCGCGCACGGCGTCGTAGGGCAGTTTGGCGTAGAGCGAGGGGTTGAACACGATGGGGCCGCTCGCACCCATCGTCAGTGTGTAGCCGTCCGGGGCGGACTTGGCCACGGCATCGGTGCCGATGATGGCGCCGGTGCTGGGCCGGTTCTCGATGATCACCTGATGCCCGAAGGCCTCGCCCATCTTCTGGCCCACCAGGCGCGCCAGGATGTCATTGGCACCGCCGGGCGTGTAGCCGACGATGATGCGTATGGGCTTGCTCGGGTAGCCGGCGGCCGGGTTCTGCGCGAAGGCCGTGGACATGGCGCAGCCGAGTACGGCAGCGCCCAGGGCTTGCAGGAAGGTGTGTCGTTTCATGGTGTCGTCGTCTCCGTCTGGGTTGGAATGGAATGGCGCAGGCGCGCCGCGAACTCGAGTCCCTTTGCCAGGCGGAACACCGCACGGCAGACGGGTACCGGCAGGCCAAGGCGGTCGGCCTCTCGAACGATGTAGCCGGTGAGTTCTTCGATCTCGGTATCGGCGCCGCGCGAGATGTCGAGGGCCATCGAGCCGGCATGGGCCGAGACCGGCATCAGGCCCTGGCGCACCTGGTGCACGTACTCCATCGGGTCGAAGGCGAAGCGCCCGCCCAGTGCCAGCACCACGGCGCGGCACTCGGCGGCCATGTCGTCGATCAGGGCGCGCACCTCGGGCACCGCGTAGCGGGCGGCGTTCACGCCCAGAAGCAGCGCGCCGACTGGGTTCATCACGGCATTGAAGACGAACTTGGACCACACCGCGTCCATCGGGTCGGCGATGGCCTGGCAGGGCAGTCCGGCAGTCTGCAGCAGCGCGGCGAAGGGCCGCACGTCGTCCAGCGTGCCACGCACCGGCCCCAGCCAGCTGCAGCGGCCGCGAATCAGGTGCGCCGCGCGGCCCGGGCCCAGATGGCGGGCGGCATCCATCGACACGCCGCGCGCCACCGGCAGCGCCGTCACCGTCAGCAAGGCCTCGGCATTGCCCATGCCGTTTTGCAGTGTCACCAGCAGCGGCCGTGCACCGGGCTCGGCCAGCACCGGGGCCAGGGTGCGCAGGGCAGCGGCGGTGGAACCGGACTTGACGAGAAAGACGATGGCGTCGAAGCGGCAACCCGCCAGCGTCTCCACACGGTCGGTGGCCTGCACGCGCGCTTGCAACGTGCTGACGCCCTCCACCCGCAGGCCCGCGGCCTGGATCGCGCGCACGTGCGCGGCGTCGATGTCGAAGGCACTCACCTCTGCCACGGCTGCCAGGTGCGCGGCCACCAGCGTGCCCATGGCACCGCAGCCCACCACCAGGACTTGCGGTTGACTCACAGCGGCGCCACCGATACGGTCAGCACCGCGGCCTGCCCGCGATCGACAGCAGCCATGCAGCGGGCAATGGCGGCCGGCACCTCCGCCGGGTCGGCGACGGCTTCGCCGTGCGCGCCAAAGGCGGCTGCCACTTGCTCGAAGTGCCGATGCTCGCCACCCAGGCGGGCCTGGAACTGCTGCGCCTGATCTGCCTCGCCGCCAGGGTGCACGCGCAGCACGGCTTCCTTCACGGCCTGCCAGCCGCCGTTGTCCAGCACCACCGTGAAGATGGGTAGACCGTACTGCTGCGCGACGGCATAGACGGACGTGGGCGTGGAGAAGTGAAAGCCGCCATCCCCCACCACCTGCAAGACGCGCGCGCCAGGCTTGGCCAGCCTGGCGCCCAGCGCCATCCCGCCGCTGTAGCCCAGGCCGCCGCCGGCACAGCCTATCAACGTGCCGGGTTCGGTGCGCATGATCTGGCCCAGCACCGCGGGCGAATTGCGGATGGCTTCGTTGACGACGATGTCTTGCGGTGCCAGCGCCGCGCCCAGCAGCGCGCACAGCCAGGCAGGCGAGATGGCGCCCGGCGTGCCTGCATCGGCCGCAGCAGCGTCGCGCGCCCGCAGACGAGCCAGCCGAGCCGTCTGCAGCGCGGCAAGCCGTACCGCCACCTTCGCGCGCCACGGATCGTCGGCGCGTGCCTGCACGGCAGCCAGCACTTGCGCCAGTGCCGTGCCGCAGTCGGCCTGCAGCCGCAGGTCGGTCGGGAAACCCCACATCGGAAAGTCCTGCTTCAGCGGGTCGACGTCGATGTGGATGAAAGCAGCGTCGGCATCGGGCTTGACGAACTTCGGCAGCCAGGGCACATCGATGTCGAGCAGCAACCCGAGGTCCGCGCCCGGCACCACCTTGGCGGGGTCGAAGCCGGCAAAGCACGGCGAATCGCGGGAGATGTTCAGCGAGGTGGGCATGAATTCGACCACGCGCATGCCGCAGGCCAGAGCCAGGGTTTCCAACACCGGCACTGACGCAGGCTTGCGGCCCAGGTAGCTGGTGATGACGACAGGGCTCTCGGCGGCCATCAGCCGGTCAGCGATGTGTGCCGCCTGCTCGGGCGCGATGCCGCCCGCCGCCACCGGGCCGTAGCGCGCGGCGGAGAAGCTGGCCACGCGGTCGGCTGCCCAGGTTTCGGCCAGCGTCTCGCGGGGCAGCGTCAGGTAGACCGGCCCCGGCGGGTCGCTCTGCATCACCGTGTGGGCACGGCGCAGCACCTCTTTCGAAGTGACGCCAGTGGGTAGCGAGTATTCCCACTTCACGTACGGCCGCACCAGGCTGCCGATATCGAACGGGTCTTGTACGAAGTGGATGTAGTTGTCGCGCGAACCAGGCAATTCGCCGCGCAGCGTGAAGGGCGAACGCCCGGCCATCAGCAGCACCGGCAGGCGCGAGCGGAACAGGTTGTGCAGGCCCATCGCCGCATTGGCAGTGCCCGCATCGACGTGCACCATCACCCCCTGCCCGCGCCCCGTGACGGCGGCATAACCCGCCGCCATGTGCACGGCCACGTTTTCGTGCGGACACAGCAGCACCTGGGGCTGCGGGCGGCCCTGGCGCTCAAAGGCCGCCATGGCCTCGATCAACGAGACATGGTCAGTGCCCAGGTTGCAGAACAGGTGTTCGATCCCGCACTCCTGCAGACCGTCGAGGAAGTGGGCGGCCGTGGTGAGGAAGTTCATTGGAGCGGTCATCAGGGCGGGTCCAGAGGCAGGCGGGTCACGTCGTATTCAAAAAGCCAGTCGTAGCGCTGGCGCACGCGGGTAGGCTCCCACTCTCGGCAGATGTAGGCCGCGGCGGTGGCCGGTTCGGCCAGCAGCGGGTTGTGGAAACGGTGCGTGTTGTCTGCAGCACCCCGCACGATGCGCGCGGCGCGCGGCAGGCGCAGTGCGACGAAGCGCGCCAGCGCGGCGTCGGCGTCGGCGTCGGGCAGTTCAGTCAGGCAGCGCGCCAGCAGGAGCGCATCCTCCAGCGCCATGTTTGCGCCCTGGGCCAGGAAAGGCAGCGTCGGATGGGCCGCGTCGCCGATGAGCACGCTGCGGCCGTCCACCCAGCCCTTCAGCGGAGGACGGCTCAGCAGGGCCCATCGAAACGGCGTGTCCATGGCGTCGATCAGGCGGTGGAGGTCGGGGTGCCAACCGGCGAGGTCGCGGTGCACCTCCTCGCGCGTACCGGCGTCCGACCAGGATTCACTGCGCCACTCGGGCTTCTCGACGATGGCCACCACGTTGAGCAGTTCGCCCCGGCGCAGCGGGTAGGTGATGACGTGGCCGCCAGGGCCGACCCAGTTGACGCCCACGGGCTCGCACAACTCGGGTGCCAACCGGGCAGTGGGAACGACGCCGCGCCAGGCCATCAGTCCGGTGAAGTCGGCCGATCCCTCACCGAAAGCGGAACGCCGCTGCGTCGAGTGCACGCCGTCGGCTGCCACCATCACGTCAGCCTCGAACGCCTGTCCATCGGCAGCCGTCACGCGAACGGCATCGCCGACCGTCTCGGCACGCGCCACGCGCACGCCGGTGTGAAGCGAGCCTGGCGCAGCCACCTCGAAGGCTGCGCGCAGAACCTGATGCAGGTCGCCACGGTGCAGCATCCAGTACGGCGCACCGAAGCGCGCCCGCGCATCGGCGCCCAGGTCGAACAGCGGCCAGCGGCGCCCCGTGTTCCACAGCCGCACCTCCTTGGCCGCGGCCTCGCAAGCGACGGCCTGAACAGCCGCGCCGAGGCCCAGCGCCAGCAGCACACGGCTGCCGTTGGGTGCGATCTGCAGCCCGGCGCCCACCTCGCCCAGCTGAGTGGCCTGCTCCAGCACCGTCACCGCCACGCCGCGCTGCTGCAGCGCCAATGCGGTGGCCAGACCGGCGATGCCGGCACCGGAAATGATGACTGTGCGAACCGAAGACATCGTGATGGGCGCCAAACGGGGGATGGCAGGTGTCAGGTGAAACGGGTCCGTCGTTAGCATGCTAATTTCACGCGGATTCATGACCCTGCGCAAACCGGGTTAGCCCCGATGCGGTTGCCTGACTCATGGTTAGCATGCCAACCATCGGGCCTGGTGCCCTGAGGAAATCCCATGGCCCTGCATCGACGAACCCTGATCGCTTCCTTGATGGCTCTCACGAGCGCATCCGCCTGGACGCAGCCTGCGCCGCAGCCGCTGCGCCTGATCGTGCCCTTCACGCCCGGCACAGGCATCGACCTGATTGCGCGCCAGATCGGCCCTCACCTGGCGGAACGCCTGGGCCGCCCGGTGGTGGTGGACAACCGCGCCGGCGCCTCCGGCAACATCGGGACCGAGGCCGTGGTGCGGGCCGCGGCCGACGGCAGCACGCTGCTGGTCACTGTCAACACGATGGTGATGAACCGCGCGCTCTACCCGAAGCTCGCTTTCGACCCTGTGCGCGACCTCGACCCCGTCACGCTCACAAGCTGGGGCACTCTGCTGCTGGTGGCCGGCAAGAACGCTGGCGTTTCCACGGCCCAGGAGTTGCTGACCAAGGCGCGCGCACGGCCCGGCGCCTTGAACTACGGATCGCCCGGTGCGGGCACGCCACACCACCTGGCGATGGAGCTGCTGAAGAACCGCACCGGCACCTTCATTACGCACATCCCTTACCGCGGCACAGGTCCGGCCCTGACCGATCTGCTCGGCGGCCAGATCGACGTGATGTTCCTGCCGATTCACGTGGCTCTGCAACACGTGCGCAGCGGCACCCTGAAGGCGCTGGCCATCAGCAGCGAGAAGCCGAGCCCGCTGTTGCCCGGCGTGCCGCCGCTGCAGGAGCTCAAGCTCGGTGAACTCGACGTCGAGATGTGGTACGGGGTGCTTGCACCCAAGGGCACGCCCGCGCCGCTGCTGGAGCGCCTGAACCGCGAACTGAAGGACATCCTCGCCCGACCCGACGTGAAGACGGCATTCGAGACCCAGGGCATGCTGCCCACGCACAGCACGCCGGGCGAGTTTCGGGCGTTGATCGAGAAGGATGCCGCCCGCTGGGCACAGGTCATCCAGGCTCAAGGCATCAAGGCGGACTGAACAGGCTCCCATGGACATCGTCATCATCGGCGCCGGCATCGGCGGCCTCGCGGCAGCGGCCTGCCTGCTGCAAGACGGCAATCGCGTGCGCGTGTTCGAGCAGGCACCCCAGCTCGGCGAGGTGGGCGCGGGCATCCAGATGAGCGCCAACGCCGTCAAGGTGCTTGACCACCTCGGCCTTCGCGCCACCATCGAACCCGACGCCGTGCGTCCCCTGGCCTTCGAGTTCCGGCGCTTCGACAGCGGTGACCTTCTGCACCGCATTGCGCTGGGTGCGTTGCACGAACAGGCGCATGGCGCGCCCTATTTCCAGATCCACCGCGCCGACCTGCACCGCGCCTTGCAGGCTGCCGTGGAGCGGCTGTCCCCCGGCTGCGTCACGCTGAACGCCCGCGCGGTGAGCCTCGATGACGGCCCCGACGGCGTGCGCGTGGTCTTCGACGGCGGCCCGCCCGTGCAGACCGAGCTGCTGGTGGGCGCCGACGGGATCAAGTCGGTTGTGCGACAGCACGTCATCGGCGTGGACGCGCCCAACTTCACCGGGCAGGTGGCCTGGCGGTGCATCGTGCCCATCGAGCGCATCGCGCCCGAACTGCGCACCGATATCGTCTCCACCATCTGGTGCGGCCCGCACAACCACGCGGTGATGTACTACCTGCGCGGCGGCCGGGTGCTCAATTTCGTCGGCTGCGTCGAGCGCGCCGACGAGGAAGAGTCCTGGACCGCGAAGCGCCCCTGGGAGGAACTGGACGCTGACTACAGCGGCTGGCACCCCATGGTTCGTGCCGTCATCGACACCGTAGACCGTGACCAGTGCTTCCGCTGGGCGCTCAACAACCGCGTGCCCAGCCTGGTCTGGAGCCGCGGGCATTGCACGATGCTGGGCGATGCGGTGCATGCCACTCTGCCCTACATGGCGCAGGGCGCCGCCATGGCCATCGAAGACGCTGCCGTGCTGGCCCGCGCGGTGGCGCTCGACGGTCCGCTGGCGGAGCGTCTTCGCCGCTACGAACAGCACCGCGCGCCGCGCACCGCCCGTGTGGTGCACGAGTCCGGCGAGATGGGCGAGCTTTATCACATCAGCGATGCGGCACAGATGCGCCAGGCTTTCCACGACCGCAACATCGCACGCTCGCGCAACGAGTGGCTTTACCCGTACGACCCGCTGCACGTACAGATCCCTTGAAAGGCGTGCCATGAAAGATGCGGCCGGCTTCGATACCGATGTGCTCATCGTCGGCGCCGGTCCGGTTGGGCTGACGCTGGCGATGAACCTGGCGCAGCGCGGCCTGCGCGCCACGCTCATCGAGATGCGCTCGCGCGGCCAGCCGCCCGAGCCCAAGTGCAACCATGTCTCGGCGCGCTCGATGGAGATCTTCCGGCGGCTCGGCGTGGCGTCGGCGCTGCGCGCGGCGGGCCTGCCTGACGACTACCCGCACGACGTCTCCTACCGAACCACGACCACAGGCCGTGAGATCACGCGGATCCGCATCCCGGGGCGCGCCGACCGTTTCACCGACCGCTCGGGCCCTGACGGCTGGTGGCCCACGCCCGAGCCGCCGCACCGCGTCAACCAGCGCTATCTCGAGCCCATCCTGGTCGAGCACGCCGCAGCCATGCCGGGCATCCAGTTGCTGAACCGCACCCGGGTCGACAGCTTTGTGCAGGACGCGGACGGTGTCACGGTGCAGGCCGCGCAGCTGGACGGCGACCAGCCGCTCACGCTGCGTGCGCGCTTCGTGGCCGGCTGTGACGGCGGCCGCTCGATGGTGCGCAAGGGCATCGGCGCGCGCCTGGTGGGGGACGACGTCATCCAGCGCGTGCAGTCCAGCTTCATTCGCGCGCCGGACCTCATCAGCCGCATGCAGGCCCCGCCGGCCTGGGGCCTTTTCTCCTTCAACCCGCGGCGCTCGGGTGTGCTTTACGCCGTCGACGGTCGCGAGCTATGGCTCGTGCACAACTACCTTCGCGACGACGAGGCCGACTTTGAATCGGTGGATCGCGACTGGGCACTGCGAACCATCCTTGGCGTCGGCCCCGATTTTGAGTATCAGCTGCTCAGCAAGGAGGACTGGTACGGCCGCCGCCTCGTGGCAGACCGCTTCCGCGAGCAGCGCGCCTACCTTTGCGGCGATGCCGCCCACCTCTGGGTGCCCTACGCGGGCTACGGCATGAACGCCGGCATCGCCGACGCCGACAACCTGGCCTGGCACCTGGCCGGCGTGCTGGAGGGCTGGGCCGGCCCGGCCGCACTCGACGCCTACGTGCGCGAACGCCAGCCGATCACGGAGCAGGTGTCGCGCTTCGCGATGGACCACGCCCACGCGATGGCGAAGCGCCGCCGCGCCGTACCCGAGGGCCTGGAGGCCGACAGTCCGGAAGGCGAGCGCCTGCGCGCCGAGGTGGGCCGCGATCTCCACGAACTGAACGTGCAGCAGTACTGTTGCGCGGGGTTGAACTTCGGCTACTACTACGACCAGTCGCCCGTCATCGCCTACGACGGCGAAGCCGCGCCAGGCTACAGCATGGGCGCATTCACGCCCTCCACCGTGCCCGGTTGCCGCGTGCCGCACCTGTGGCTGGCCAATGGACGGTCGCTCTACGACGCGCTCGGGCCGGCCTTCACGCTGTTGCGCACCGACCCCGGCGCGCCGGTGCAGGCCCTGCTGGGCGCAGCCCGCGAACGCGGGATTCCGCTGGCGGTGGTCGACCTGCCGGCCAGCGGGTTGCCGCCCGAATACCGCCATCCGTTGCTGATGGCACGGCAGGATGCGCACGTGGTCTGGCGCGGCACGGCGCCGGGCCCGCAAGCGTGCGCCCTGCTGATGGAGCAGCTGCGAGGCGGCAAGCCCGCCGAGCTCGACCATCCAGCGGTAGCCGACCATTTTGGCTGTTAGAACCGACGCGGTACAGAGCCGCGTTGCGCAAAGATGCTGAGGCGATGAAACCTCATTGACTCGACGCTCGGCACCCGTTGCCGAGATGGTGACTCGATGGGGCTGTCCTGACTGGTTGCCCGTCACTGCAACGGGCCTGCTTCCGCCAGGGCGCCCCGACTTTGTTCACTCTGTCGATCCTGTCTGCCCGGTAGACTGACGCAGGCAAGCACTCTAGACGCACGTTTTGGACTCTATCCGCCCACACCCACGCTTTGACGCCGCCATCGTGGACCTTGATGGCACCATGATCGACACCGTCGGCGACTTCGAATCGGCGCTTCAGCTGGCGCTGACCGACCTGCAGCAACCGCCCGTCGCCCGCGCCTTCATCCGGCGCACCATCGGCAAGGGCAGCGAACACCTCATCACCCGCGTGCTGGCGCAGGTGGGTGCGCCGGCCGCGTTGTTCGACCGCGCCTGGGCGCGCTATCAGCACCACTACGAGGCCATCAATGGCCGTCATTCCGCCGTGTTTGCCGGTGTGCCCGAAGGTTTGCAGGCCCTGCGCGACGCCGGCCTGCGCCTGGCCTGCCTGACCAACAAGCCGACAGTCATGGCGCGGCCCCTGCTGGACATGAAAGGCCTGGGTGCGCACTTTCAGCACGTGTTCGGTGGTGACGCCTTCGCCCGCAAGAAGCCCGACCCGTTGCCGCTGCTGGAAACGTGCAAGGCCCTGGGTACCGTGCCTGCACGCACGCTGATGGTGGGCGACAGCAGCAACGACGCCGCCGCTGCGCGTGCGGCGGGCTGCCCGGTGGTGCTGGTCAGCTATGGCTACAACCACGGCGAACCTGTGACGGCCGTCGGTGCCGACGCGGTGATCGACAGCCTGGCCGAACTGCCGGCCCTGCTGTCGAAACTATTGCTGCCCCGGTGACCCGCCGGCGGTGCTGAGCACGCGGCCCAGCAGCGCGGCTTTCAGGTTTTCGTCGGCGGGCTTGGGGCCCAGCCAGATGCGCAGCAGTGCGTTGAAGAATTCGGGCTCCTTCACCGGCTCGCCCTGCGCCTTGCCGTTGACCAGTACCGAGGTGCCCACCCCGGGCACGTAGTCAACCGAAAAGTTGTCACCGGCCACGAGCTTTTTCTTGGCTGAAAAGATGTCGGCCATGCGCAGCGTGCCGGGAATGAACTTGCTGAACTCTTCGCGTGGTGCGTTGTCCTGCATGCCGCGTGTGAACAGGCGCCCCAGTTCATTGGCGTCGATGTCGCGCAGCATCACCACGTGCATGCGCTTGGGGCCCGGCGCGGCCAGAACGGCTTCGGGGTTGCCGGCTTTGCTGCCCATGTACAGGCCTGCGGTATAGACCTTGATGATGAACCGGGTGCGCAGGCCCGCACCGTTGAGCTGCAGCGTGCTGCCCGCCACCTGAACGGTGGGCGCGTACTTGACGCCGGCCACGTCCACGTTGGCAGCCGGGGCCTGCGCAAACGATCCCTGGGTTTGCGCCCCTTGGCTTTGCGCAAAAACGTGTGAAGCACAGAACAAGGGCTGGGCAACCGCACAGGCGGTCAGCAAAAGATGTCGACGGTTCAAGAGGCCCTCCGGGCGCTGCGAAGCAAACCTAAAGTCTGGCACGCAGCCGCCATGGCCGCCACAGGGGCCCTGCTAGACTGCACCCGTGAACTGTTCACCTTCGCACTCCACAGCCCCTGTTGCCGCCCGTCGGCCCGCTCACCTGAGCGTGGGAGCCTGGCCCTGGCGGCGCTCGCAGCACTGAGACTGGCCGCGCCTTGCGGCCAAGGCCTTGGGGCCGCAAGCCCACCCAGAATTTACGGCCGCGTGGCGAGCACGCTCCGGCCTCCTGTGCAAAGGTGTGAACCGTGATCACTGAACTCGAATTTCAAAGCCTGGCCGGCCAGGGCTTCAACCGCATCCCGCTCATCGCCGAAGCCTTCGCCGACCTGGAAACGCCCCTGTCGCTGTACCTCAAGCTGGCCGGCGGCGCCAAACACAGCTTCCTGCTTGAAAGCGTGGTGGGTGGCGAACGTTTTGGTCGCTATTCCTTCATCGGCTTGCCTGCGCGCACGTTGCTGCGCGCCCGGGGTTTCAAGACCGAGGTCCTCACCGACGGCCAGGTGGTGGAAACTTTCGAGGGCAACCCGCTGGACTTTGTCCAGGCCTACCAGCAGCGGTTCAAGGTCGCGTTGCGCCCCGGCATGCCCCGCTTCTGCGGTGGTCTGGCGGGCTATTTCGGCTATGACGCGGTGCGCTACATCGAGCCGAAGCTGGCCCAGACCTGGAAGAGCGGCGGCATCGACACGCCCGACATCCTGTTGCTGCAGTGCGAAGAGCTGGCCGTCATCGACAACCTGTCGGGGCGCCTGTACCTCATCGTCTACGCCGACCCGGGCAAGCCCGAGGCCTATTTCAACGGCAAGCGACGCCTGGGCGAGCTCGCGGACAAACTGCGCTACAGCGTCACCGCGCCGGCCGTGAAGCGCGGGCCTTCCTACGCCGTCGAGCGTGAATTCGACAAGGCCGCCTACCTGGCCGCGGTGATCAAGAGCAAGGACTACATCGCGGCTGGCGACATGATGCAGGTGCAGATCGGCCAGCGCCTGAAAAAGCGCTACACCGAAAGCCCGCTGAGCCTGTACCGCGCGCTGCGTTCGCTGAACCCGTCGCCCTACATGTATTTCTACGACATGGGTGATTTTCAGATCGTCGGCGCGTCCCCCGAAATCCTGGTGCGCCAGGAACACACGCCAGAAGGGGCCAAGGTCACCATCCGCCCGCTGGCCGGCACACGCCCGCGTGGCGCCACACCCGAGCAGGACAAGGCGCTCGAGGCAGAGCTGTCCGCCGACCCGAAAGAGCGTGCAGAACACCTGATGCTGATCGACCTGGCGCGCAACGACATCGGCCGCATTGCGATCACCGGCAGCGTGAAGGTGACCGACGCATTCGTCATCGAGCGCTACAGCCACGTCATGCACATCGTGAGCAATGTCGAGGGCCTGCTCAAACCGGGCACCAGCAACCTGGACGTGCTGCGCGCCACCTTCCCCGCCGGCACGCTGACCGGCGCGCCCAAGATCCGCGCCATGGAGTTGATCGACGAGCTGGAACCCGTCAAGCGCGGCATCTACGGTGGCGCCTGCGGCTACCTGAGCTTTGCCGGCGACATGGACGTGGCCATCGCCATCCGCACCGGCATCGTCAAGGACAACACGCTGTACGTGCAGGCCGCAGCCGGCGTCGTGGCTGACTCCATTCCCGAGATGGAGTGGAAAGAAACCGAGCACAAGGCGCGGGCGCTGATCCGCGCGGCGGAGCTGGTCGAGGAAGGGTTCTGATGCTGCTGATGATCGACAACTACGACAGCTTCACCTTCAACCTGGTGCAGTATTTCGGCGAACTGGGTCAGGACGTGCGGGTGTTCCGCAACGACCAGATCACGCTGGCGGGTATCGGCGAGTTGAAGCCCGACCACCTGGTGCTGTCGCCAGGGCCCTGCTCGCCGGCCGAGGCGGGCATCTGCATTGATGCCATCCGCCACTTCGCCGGCAAGCTGCCGCTCTTGGGCGTGTGCCTGGGTCACCAGGCCATCGGTGCCGCGCTGGGCGGGCAGGTGGTGCGGGCGCAGGTGCAGATGCACGGCAAGGCCAGCACCATCCGCACCGACGGGCAGGGTGTGTTCCATGGCCTGCCTGAGCAGTTCAGTGTCATCCGCTACCACTCGCTGGCGGTGGAGCGGGCGTCGCTTCCCGAAGACTTGCTCGTCACTGCGACGTCGGAGGACGGCGAGATCATGGGCTTGCGTCACCGCTGGCTGCCGCTCGAGGGCGTGCAGTTCCATCCTGAATCCATCCTCAGCGAACACGGCCATGCCTTGCTGAAAAACTTCTTGGAGCGTGTGCAATGAAACCCATCGATCTGCGCAGCGACACCGTCACGCAGCCCACGGCGGCGATGAAAGCGGCGATGGCCGCGGCCGAACTGGGCGACGACGTGTTTGGCGATGACCCGACGGTCAATGCACTGCAGGCACGCATCGCGGCCATGCTGGGCAAGGAAGCCGCCCTCTTTGTGCCCACCGGCACCCAAAGCAACCTGTGCGGTCTGATGGCGCACTGCCAGCGTGGTGACGAGTACATCGTGGGCCAGATGGCGCACACCTACCGCTGGGAGGGTGGCGGCGCGGCCGTGCTGGGCAGCATCCAGCCGCAGCCGCTGGTGCAGCAGACCGACGGCAGCATCCGGCTTGAAGACATCGCTGCCGCCATCAAGCCCGACGATGCGCACTTCGCCATCACACGTTTGCTGACGCTGGAAAACACCTGGGGCGGCCAGGTGCTGCCGCTGCCCTACATCGAAGCGGCCACGGCACTGGCCCACGGCAAGGGCCTGGCCACGCATCTGGACGGCGCGCGCCTGTTCAACGCGGTGGTGGCCAGCGACACGCCAGTGCAGAACATCACGCGGCACTTCGACAGCGTGTCGGTGTGTTTCAGCAAAGGCCTTGGGGCGCCGGTGGGTTCGGCGCTGGTGGGATCGAAAGACTTCATCGCGCGCGCTCACCGCGTGCGCAAGATGCTGGGTGGCGGCATGCGCCAGGCTGGGGTGCTGGCCGCGGCGGCCTTCCATGCGCTGGACCACCACATCGATCGCCTGGCCGACGATCACACCAACGCCCGTGCCTTGGCCGAAGGCCTGCAGGGCCTGCCCGGTGTGACAGCGCAGGCGCCGCAAAGCAATATCGTCTTTGTCGACCTGCCACCCGGGCGCGCCGCGGGTGTTGTGGACCGCCTGCGCGCCGCCGGCGTCTTGTGCACGGGGCTTTACCGCCTGCGATTTGTGACCCATCTCGATGTGTCTGCCGTCGACATCCAGCGTGCCGTCACCATTCTGCGCGCCACGCTTTAAGGAGATACCGATGAGCATCACGAACACCGAAGCGCTGACACGTGTCATCGATCACCGCGAGATCTTCCACGACGAGATGCTGGCGCTGATGCGCCGCATCATGGGCGGCGAGATGTCGCCGGTGATGATTGCCGCGCTGTCCATGGGCCTGCGCGTGAAAAAGGAAACCGTGGGCGAAATTGCGGCGGCCGCGCAGGTGATGCGCGAGTTCGCCACGCCCGTGGCGGTGAGCGACCGCACGCACCTGGTGGACATCGTGGGCACGGGCGGCGACAGCTCGCACACCTTCAACATCAGCACGGCTTCGGTATTTGTCGCAGCTGCCGCCGGTGCGCGGGTGGCCAAACACGCGGGCCGCAGCGTGTCGTCCACCAGCGGGTCGGCCGACGTGATGGAAGCGCTGGGCGCCAACATCATGCTCACGCCCGAGCAGGTGTCGCTGTGCCTGGAAGAAACCGGCGTGGCCTACATGTTTGCGCCCAACCACCACGCGGCCATGAAACACGCGGCCCCCGTGCGCAAGGAGCTCGGCGTGCGCACCATCTTCAACATCCTGGGCCCCTTGACCAACCCGGCGGGTGCGCCCAACCAGCTGCTGGGGGTTTTCCACCCCGATCTGGTGGGCATCCTGGTGCGGGTGCTGCAGCGCCTGAACAGCGAACACGTGATGGTGGTCTACGGCATGAACGGCATGGACGAGTTGTCGTTGTCGGGCGAAAGCGCCGTCGGCGAACTGAAGGACGGCAACGTGCGTGAGTACGTGGTGCACCCCAGCGACTTCGGGCTGCCGGTCTACGACAGCCGCGCGCTGAAGGTGGCCAACAAGGACGAGTCGGTGCAATGCATCCAGCGTGCGCTGGCCAACGAAGATGGGCCTGTGCGCGATGTCGTGTTGCTGAATGCCGGTGCGGCGCTGTACTGTGCCGGCGTGGCCGCCACCGTGACCGAAGGGGTCAAGCGCGCGCGTGAAGCCGTGGCATCGGGCCAGGCGATGGCCAAGCTGAGCCAATTCGTCAGCTTCAGCAACAAGTTTCGTCCGGCCTGAGCCCCTGGCAGCCTCATGAGCGACATCCTGCAGCGCATCGTGGCCGTCAAGCGCGACGAAGTGGCGGCTGGCAAGGCTGCCCGCAGCCTGGCCAGCTGGCGCCAAGAAGCCGAGGCGCGACGCGACGTGCGCAACTTCGAATCGTCGCTGCGGGGCTGCATCGCAGCCGGTCGATCTGCGGTGATCGCCGAGGTCAAGAAGGCCAGCCCCAGCAAAGGGGTGCTGCGCGAAAACTTTGTGCCGGCCGAGATTGCGGCCAGTTATGCCGGGGCCGGCGCCGCATGCCTGAGCGTGCTGACCGACAGAGACTTCTTTCAGGGCAGCGCCGCCTACCTTCAGCAGGCGCGTGCCGCCTGCGCCTTGCCGGTGCTGCGCAAGGATTTCATGATCGACGACTACGGGGGGGTGGAAGCGCGCGCCCTGGGCGCCGACTGCATCCTGCTGATCGCCGCTTGCCTGGACGACACCCAGATGGCCGACCTGGAAGCCTGCGCGCTGGCGCTGGGCATGGCCGTTCTGGTGGAAGTGCACGACGGCGCCGAATTGGACCGTGCGTTGCGGCTGAAGACGCCGCTGCTGGGCATCAACAACCGCAACCTCAAGACCTTC
>JBBRCN010000060.1:0-25561 GCA_038204775.1 Burkholderiales bacterium
TTGGTGCCGGGTTCGCCCCAGACCACGGGGCTGGTGTCAAAGGGCAGGGCGCGCCCTTGAAGGTCCACCTGCTTGCCATTGGATTCCATCTCCAGCTGCTGCAGGTAAGCCGGCAGCCGCCGCAGGCCCTGGTGGTAGGGCGCCACGCTGCGGCTCGTGCAGCCATGGAAATTGCGGTACCAGATGTCCAGCAGACCCAGCAGCACGGGCAGGTTCCGGGCCAGCGGTGTGTGCGCAAAGTGCTGGTCCATGGCGTGTGCGCCAGCCAGCAGACCGCGGAAGTGGGCGCTGCCGATGGCGATGGCGATGGGCAGGCCGATGGCGCTCCACAGCGAATAGCGGCCGCCCACCCAGTCCCAGAAGCCGAAGGTGGTGCTGATGCCGAAGTCGGCCGCCGCCTGAACGTTGGTGGTGGTGGCAGCAAAGTGTCGCGCCACGTCGGTGCCGCCCTGCTGCACGAACCAGGCGCGTGCAGCCTTGGCGTTGGCCATCGTCTCTTGTGTCGTGAAGGTTTTGCTGGCCACGATGAAGAGCGTTTTTCTGGCGTCCAGCCTTTGCAGCAGCGGCGCCAGGTCGTGGCCATCGACGTTGCTCACGAAGTGCAGGTGCTGTGCGGGGTTGGCGTACGCGTCGAGCGCGGGCACCACCATCGCCGGGCCCAAGTCGCTGCCGCCGATGCCGATGTTGACGATATCGGTGATGGTGGTGTCGCTGCGCACGCGCTCAGCGTAGGCCAGCATGGCGTCCAGCACCGTGTGCACCTCGTCGCTGAAGGGCCCCTGGCCGCGAGGCGCCCGCAGCGCGGTGTGCAGCGCGGCGCGGCCTTCGGTGACGTTGACGATGTCGCCGCGCAGCAGCGCGTCGCGCCGGGCTTGCAGGCCACACTCTTGTGCCAGGTCCAGCAGGAAGTGCAGTGCGCCGGTGTCGATGCGGTTCTTGCTGAGGTCGGCAAAGACCTCGGGGGCTTCGAAGCTCATGGCGGAAAAACGGCCCGGGTCGCGGGCAAAGGCGTCGCGCAGGTCGAAGTCGCGGCCGTGGGCTTCGAAGTGGCCTTGGAGTGCGGCCCAGGCCGGGGTTTCGTCGCAGCGGATCACCGCTGCAGGCCCTGGATCAGACGGTCCAGCTTGGCCGCGTCGGCGGCAAAGGCGCGGATGCCTTCGGCCAGCTTCTCGGTGGCCATCGCGTCTTCGTTCAGCGCCCAACGGAAGCTCTTTTCGTTGTGGTGCACGGCGGGCAGGTCCAACTGGCGCGCGGCATCGGCGTCCAGCGCCAGCGGGACTGGCGCAACGCTGGCCTGCAGTTGCGCCAGCAATTCGGGGCTGATGGTCAGCAGATCACAGCCCGCCAGGGCCACGATCTGGCCCGTGTTGCGAAAGCTCGCACCCATCACTTCAGTGGGGATGCCGTGGCGTTTGTAGTGTTTGAAGATGGCCTGCACGCTCTGCACGCCGGGGTCATTGCTGCCTGCCATGGCGGCTTCGTCCCAGGCCGCGCCGGCAGACTTCTTGTGCCAGTCGTAGATGCGGCCCACGAAGGGGCTGATCAGCTGCACACCGGCGTCGCCGCAGGCCACCGCCTGGCTGAATGCAAACAGCAGCGTCAGGTTGCAGTGGATGCCTTGTCTTTCCAGCATCTCGGCGGCGCGTATGCCTTCCCAGGTGGCTGCCACCTTGATCAGCACGCGGCCCTTGTCGATGCCGGCATCGGCGTACAGGCCGATCAGGCGCAGCGCTCGCGCCACGGTGGCTTCGGTGTCGAAGGACAGGCGGGCGTCGACCTCGGTGCTGACGCGGCCGGGCACCACTTTCAGGATTTCGCGGCCGAAGCGCACCAGCACCTGGTCCACCACCGCGTCCAGCGCTGCGTCGCGGTGGGCAGCCACGGTGTCGGCCAGCAGCGGCGCGTAGTCGGGCTGCTGCACCGCTTTCACGATCAGGCTGGGGTTGGTGGTGGCGTCCTGCGGCGCAAACTGCGCCAGCTGTTTGAAGTTGCCGGTGTCGGCCACCACGGTGGTGTGCTGCTTGAGCTGATCGAGCTGGTTCATGGTGCGCTTTCAAAGGTCGAGGAACGAATTAGACCCGAGTGCCAGACAGCCGCGGGTTCAAGTTGGTTCCGCTGGGCGCCGACGCGGCATGATGGCGGCGACCTGCCCGCCCCATGTACGCCGTCCTTCAAGACCAACCGCTGCCGGCCCGCCTGGTGCCCTGGCCCCGCGCCATGCACACCACGATGGGCCGCTGCGTGCTGCTGGCGGTCTTGCTGCACCTGTGGCTGGTGATCTGGGTGGGCACGGCGCCAGGTGGCACGGCGCAACTCGGGCAGGGGGTGTTCGGCGCCATCAACGTGAGGCTGCGCGGACCGGTCACCGAAGGTGCAGCGCTGGTCGATTTGCCGCCCGAACCGGTCAGCACCGCGCCAGGCGACGCGCCCACGCCACGCTGGGGTGGCGCCGTGCGCAGCGCAGAACCGCTGCCGGGCAGCGCGCCGGGGGCAGCCACGCTGGGTTTGCCGGCGGCACGCTTGCCCGATGTGAGCCGTTCCGAAGCGCGGCCCGTCGATGCGCAGCCACCGGTGTTGCCTTTGCCTTTACCTGCGGCTGTGCCTGCGCCCCTGCCGAGCCCGCCACCTCCGGTTGCAGCTGATCCGCTGCCGCCAGCACCACCCCCCGTGATGGCGGCCGATCCCGTGCCGCAGACGCCATCGCCAGCGGCGCAGCCAGCCGCACCGCCAGCCGCACCGCCAGCGGCGCCTGCGCAGGGCCAGCTGCAGCAACTGCCAGCCCTGCTGCCCAGCCCTGCTTTGGCGCCGGCACTGGCGCTGCCCCGCCAGGCGCCGCTGGAAGCCACCACCGCGCTGCCTGCACCTGCCGCGCTTGCGGCTGCGGTGGCACCACCTGTGGCGCAGCGGCAGATCAGTTCGAGCCTGGCCGCGCCCACGCCGGCAGCGCCCGCGGCTGCGCTGCCGTCGGGCGCTGCGCCGCTTTCGCTGCCCGAACTGGCAGCACCCCAGGCGCCACAGGCCGCGCCGCCCGCCCTGCGTCAGCTGGCCAATCCGCCCGCTGCTGCGGCGCGCACGCCCGAACTGGCGTCGACGCCCGACACGCTGCCACCCGCGCCTGGGCAACTGCCACCCGCCGTGTCACTGACCGGCCAGCCCCTGCCGGCCCTGGGCACGGCGCCGGCCGACGCCGGATCGCGGGTCGGCCACGACGTGGCCACACCGCCGGCGGCGCCGTCCAGCGCGCCACCGCGGCTGAACCTGGAACTGGCCCGCCCACGGGGCGGTGAACTGTCGCGCTACGACACACGCGGTGTTCTGCCGGTGCTGCCGCGCCCACCCGAGCGTGACGAAAAGCTGGCGCGCGACATCGAAAAAGCCGGCAAGGCCGACTGCCGCAAGGCCTACAGCGGCCTGGGCCCGCTGGCCGTCGTCCCGCTGGCCGTGGACGCCTTGCGCAAGGACGACGGCTGCAAGTGGTGACCGGCTGGCATTGGCGTGGCCAGTGCCGCCCGCGCCGCCCGTGCCACCAGCAACCGGTGCGCCGCCCTTACTGCGCCAGGTCCAGCCGGTAGTCGCCGTTCACCGGCCCGGTGATGCCCCGCGCAAAGTACACCCGCACGATCATCTGCACGGGCACTGCGCTGGTGTTGGTGGCCGTGGCCAGGTCGACCCGGCCCACGCCTTGTGTGCTGCGCGCCAGCAGTGTCAACGCCGCGTCGTAGATCTCCAGGTTGAAGTCGGACTCTGCACCCGGCGTCAGCGTGGCGCTGAGCGTGCGGCCCGGGGCCACGGTGACGGCAAAGAAGTCGCGGTCGCGCACCTCGCCGCGCGCGCTGCCCATGTTGGCGTTGACCTGCGCCGGCAGGCTGGGCACGGTCTGTGTCTGGCCGAAGTTGTCGTTGGGCTCGACCTCGGCCAGCACCACCGGCACCGGCGGCGCGTTGTTGATGTTCAGGAACACCGCCGTCACCGCGCCCCAGGCGCCCGATGCATCACGCGAGCGCACGTACACCGTGTGCTGCCCTGGCGCCAGACCGGCGGTGTTGATGCTGCCGCCCACGGTTTCGGTCACGCTGTTGAAGCTGCCGTCCGTGGCCGACAGGCTGCGCGGCACGGCGCCCACTTCCCAGGGCGGTGTGTCGATGGTGTATTCGGCCGCGTTGATGGCCTGCGTGCCTTCAACGCCATTGCTGTTGTTGAAGCGCGCATCGCTGGCCGTGGCGCTCAGCGCCACCAACGTGCCGGCGGCCACACCGGCGCCGGAAGCGTCGCCGGCCAGCACCAGCGCCGTGACGTCGGGCCCGGCGGGTGTGATGTAGGGCGTGCGCACCACCTTGGCGGCATAGATCAGCGCCGGCAGGTTGCCCGGCTTGATGGTGCTTTCATAACTGGCGCAGCTCTGGAAGAACGAGGTGCCCAGCTCGATGGTGAAAGCGGCCACGCCCAGTTCACCGTAGCTGATGCCGTCGCTGGTGCCGTCGGTGGGGTACAGGCCGATCGACTGCGTGGGCGTGTAGCCGTTGAAGAAGGCGAACTTGCGGCCCAGGGTCTGCAGCGCCACGCCGTTGGGCGCGGGTGTGGCCGTGTTGCCCCAGGGCCACAGCACCAGCTGGCTGTAGCTGTGAATGTCCATGTGGATGCCGCTGGTGTCGGCCGGCGCGGCGTCGGTGGGAGCCGGACCGCGACGGTCGGGCCACAGGCTGCGCACATAGTTCTGGATGGCCTGGATCTCGGGTTCCGATCCGGCGCTGGGCCCGCGGTAGGTCAGGTTGCAGGCACTGCCGCTGGAGCCTTCGCCAGCGGTCGAATTCCAGCTGAAGCTGAAGTTGCGGTTCAGGTCGACACCGCGCGTGTTGGTGTTGGCGCAGTGGGCGTTGTTGACGTTCTTGCGCCAGGACAGACCGGCCTCGGCACGTTTGCGGCCGTCGGGGTTGGCGTGCAGCATCAGGTGCACTTCGTGGTGGTCCATGATCCAGGTCGCGTCGGCGTTGTTGCCGTGGCCGTTGACCAGCCAGCGCGCAAATTCCAGCACCAGCGGTGCGGTGGTGTATTCACGGGCGTGAATGGCGCTGTTGATGAACAGCTTGGGCTTGCCGCCCTCGGGGGTCGGCACCGCGTTGTTGCTGAGCTTGAGCACACGCAGGTCGTAGCCGCCCGCGCCCTGAGTCTTGAGCCAGGAGTCCCCTGCGTCGGCCCAGCTGGCCAGGGTGGGCCGGGCGGCCATCAGCGTGTCGGCGGCGGCAAAGGTTTCTTCCACCGTTTCGTAGCAGGCATAGCCGGGAATGGACAAGGGCTGTGCTTCGGTCGCGCCGCGCTTGGCCTGCAGGATCTGCATCAGTGTCAGCCGCTTGTTGCGCAGTTCGATGAAGTCGCTGGCCAGCTCGAAACGAAAACCGAAGGGCCGCAGGCGGTCCATGTCGGCGGCGTCGAGTTCCATCACCAGGAAACCCCGCTTGGTGTCACTTTCCAGCAACTGGCCGTGGAAGCTGATGGCCGCCTTGCGGGCCAATTCGGCGCTGGGGTAGTAGGCGCGGTAGACGTTGTGGGTCTGCTTTTCCTGCTCCAGCAGCCTGTGCAGCTCGGGGCCGTGCAGGTGCTGCGCGGCGGCCGGCAGTGCGGTGGCAAGAGTCGCGAAGGCTGCGAAAGCGGCCAGGGTCAGCGCCAGTGGTCGTGCGCGCGCAGGGCAATGGGTCTTCAAGTGGGCTCCTCGTCCTTTGCCGCTGACTATGCCAGCAAGGCGCCCACCCGCACCCCCCGCATCCCCTGGCTGCGGGGTTCAGGCCGTGGTCTTCAAGCGGGCGGACTTCAAGCGGGCATGGCATCCGGCGCAAAGTCCAGCAGCACCTTCATCGCGCGCCTGCGATCGCCGGCCAGCTCGAAAGCCTGGCGCGCCTGGCTGAGCGGAAAGCTGCCGGTGATCATGGGCCGCATGTCCACCCGGCCTTCGTTGATGAGCTGCACCGCCAACGCAAATTCGGCGTGGAAGCGGAACGAGCCGCAGATGCTCAACTCCTTGGCCACCACCAGGTTCTGCGGGATGGCCACGTCGCCACCCAGACCCAGCTGCACCACCACGCCCCGCGGCCGCATCACGTCCAGCCCGGCGCGCAGCGCACGTTCGTTGCCCGAACATTCCAGCATCACGTCGAAACTGCCCTTGCGGGTGCTGCCGTCGGCGCCATAGCGGGCCACCCAGCCGGTGTCCTGTGCGACGTTGATGGTGTGGTGCGCGCCCATGGCCCGCGCCACCGCCAGTGTTTCGTCGGTCAGGTCCACGGCCACGATTTCTGCCGCGCCGTGCACCCGCGCCGCGGCCACGGCCAGCGTGCCGATGGGCCCGCAGCCCGAGACCAGCACGCGCTTGCCCAACAGCGGGCCGGCACGCGACACGCCATGCAGCGCCACCGAAAACGGCTCGGCCAGCGCGGCGTGTTGAAGCGGCACCTGCGCGGCCACCACTTCGCACTGCACGGCATCGCACACCAGCAGGTTGCGAAAGGCTCCTTCGACATGCGGGTCGCGCATGGCGCTGCCGTAAAAGCGCATGTCCAGGCACTGGTTGGGCAGGCCTTCCAGGCAGTAGACGCAGCGGCTGCAGGGCCGGCTGGGGTTGACCGCCACCTTGTCGCCCGGCTTCACCCGCGTCACATCGGGTGCCACGGCGGTCACCGTGCCGGCCACCTCGTGGCCCAGGATCATGGGCCGCTTGATGCGCACCGTGCCAAAGCCGCCGTCGTGGAAGTAGTGCAGGTCCGAGCCGCAGATGCCGCCGTAAGCCACCTGCACCAGCACCTGGCCGGGGCCGGGTTCTGCGACTTCCTGTTCTTCCAGCTGCAGCTTGTCGGGAGCGTGAATGACCAGGCACATGCAGCGCAGTCGCATCGGGGGTCTCCTGTTTGGTGTGATGATTGCGGCCGCGATCATCGCACCCACGCACACCACGACGGGAGACACCGCCTTGAAGCTCTTCGACCTGAGCGGCCGCACGGCCCTGATCACCGGCTCCAGCAAGGGCATCGGCTACGCCATTGCCGGTGCGCTGGCCAGCGCGGGTGCACGGGTGGTGCTGAATGCGCGCAGCGCCGATGCACTGGCGCTGGCGCGTGATGCACTGGCCGCAGGTGGCTTCGATGTGCACACGGCCGCCTTCGACGTGACCGACGCCGACGCCGTGGAAGCCGGCGTGGCACAGGTCGAAGCGCACATCGGCACCATCGACATCCTGGTCAACAACGCCGGCATGCAGCACCGTGGCGCCTTTGCAGAATTTCCCATCGATGCCTGGCACAAGATCATCACCACCAACATCGACAGCGTCTTCCTGGTGGGCCGCGCAGTTGCGCAGCGCATGATCCAACGCCAGGCCGGCAAGATCATCAACGTATGCAGCGTGCAAAGCGAAATGGGCCGCCCGGGCATCGCGCCCTATGCCGCCACCAAGGGCGCGGTGAAGATGCTGACCAAGGGCATGGCCATCGACCTGGGCAAATACGGCATCCAGGTCAACGGCCTGGGGCCGGGTTATTTCAAGACCGAACTCACGCAGGCGCTGGTGGCCGACACCGCCTTCACCGCCTGGCTGAGCGGCCGCACACCGGCCGGCCGTTGGGGTGAGGTGAACGAACTCGCCGGCGCGGCCATCTTCCTGGCTTCGGATGCGTCCAGCTTCGTCAACGGCCACATCCTGTACGTGGACGGCGGCATCACGGCCGGCCTGTGATTGCCCCGGGGCAGGCCACCGCGCAGCCCCGTGATAATGCGCCGATGACAATTT
The DNA here is from genome assembly GCA_038204775.1 of Burkholderiales bacterium. Taxonomy (GTDB): domain Bacteria; phylum Pseudomonadota; class Gammaproteobacteria; order Burkholderiales; family Burkholderiaceae_C; genus Rubrivivax. Next base: position 7,775 of record JBBRCN010000060.1, read on the forward strand.
TTTACTGGGTGATGGGCGTGCTCATCGTCGGCACGCTGCTGCCGTCCATCATGTACTGGGTGCTCTATGCCGTGACTGGCGAGCCGGCCTGTGCGCGCCGCGCCAGCGCCTTGTGGTCCTTCAGCCGCGTGCTGGCGCTGTTCGGCTTCAACCTCCTGATCTGGGGGCACGTGGTGGTGGGGCTGTGGCAGATGGCACGTTAGACGCCCCGTCCAACCGCAGGGCGCCGGCTGCACGCACCACTTACGCTGTCGCCGCAACCCATGCCCCACCGGGGCGGTAGCGCCAGACCTCGGCGTCGTCGCCCAGGCGGAACAGGTGGAGCCACTCGTTGTCGAGCAGATGACGCACCGTGGTGCTCCTGGAAACGATGTCGTCGATCGAGGCCTGCGGCGCCTGGATGAACACGCTCAGCCGCAACGGGGTGTGGCGGAAACGCTGGCCGTCGTGCAGCGACTGCATCGGCAGCCCGATGCGCAAGTCGCCGCCGTTGCCTTCGAAGACGCCGATGTTGCCGCCCACCACGTTGTGCAGCACCTTGTCGCCGCTGCCATAACGCGCGTTGTCAACGGTCGACGCGTGGTACTGCAGGTTGATCCAGTTGGTCACCACCATGGGAGCGGTCATGATCAGCTCCAGCACCCCGAAGCCGCTGTCGCGCTGCCAGACGTAGTCGTGCAGAAAGCTGCGGCCGGCCAGGTTCATGTGCCTGCTTCGGCTGCGTGGTGCCACGATGAATGCCGCGCAGTCCGCCAGGCCCCACTCGGGCCGTACTTGCGCCCAGTCGCTGCTGCGTGCAATCACGGCCTTGTTCAGGGCGGCGGCATCGGCGGCCAATGTGGCCAGCCCCAAGGACGCGGCACGCTCGACCCGCGCGCGGTGGCCGGCGTCGGCCAGCCAGGTTTGCAGCTGCGACAGGTCCTGGTCGTGGCTGGCGGGAAGCAGGTCGCAATCGAAGAGATGCATCTCGTCGGTGGTGGTGTTGTGCAGCCCGGCCAGGAACCAGGTGCTCTCGGGCACGACCACGCCTCGGGCGCGCAGGCCCTGGCGCACCTGCGGCTCGTTCAGAAGCAGGGCCAGGGCACGTGAGTTGACCTCGCCGGTCTGGCCACCGCAGGCGCCGCAGTCCAGCCCGGCGGCATGCGGGTTGTTGGCGCTGGTGCTGCCATGGCCGGCCAGCAGCACCAGGCGCGCATGGTCCACGGTCAGCCCCATCGCGCCCAGCGCGGTGGCTGCGGCGTTGACGCCGGCGTCGAGTTCGGGGCCAGCCGCAGCGGGGAATCGCGGGCGCAGTTGGCGGCGCTGCGCTGCGGACAAGCCCGTCTGCTCGACGGGAACCGGGGCGGTCTCGCCGCCCAGGCTGCTCTTCAGCAGCTTGCCGGCAAACAGCAGGCCGCAGGACTCGACGAAGGAGAAGCTCGAACCCGCACCGCTGCGAAAGGCCTGCCACTGCTGGCGCCACTGCAGCTTCTTGCGCCGCTGCCGGGCCAGCGCCTGGCCCAGGCCCGGTGCGTCGCACGCGTCGGTGATGCACAGGCCGGGCGCCAGCAGGCCGGGCAGTTGCGGGCGCTTCATTTCGCTGCCCAAGGGCTGGTAGGCGACAAACATCGCAAAGAAGCCGGCAAAGCCCAGCGTCTGCACATCGGGGCTGCTGGCTTCCAGCGCGCGGCGGTAGACCTCGGAGCGCACGTCGATGCAGAACACCGCCTGAACCGCGGGTGACGCGGCCACCGCAACGGGCGCGCGGCGCAACCCCTGGCACAGCGGCTCCTGGTAGCTGCGCTCCAAGGCGGCCTGCCACAGCCAGTCGGTCTGCTGCGCGCGTTGCGCCTGTTCGATGCACGCCGCAGTGTCACGCCAGGCGCCGGCCAGACCGTTGGCCACACCGAGATCGACATGTCCTTCGTGCAGCAGCCACTCCCACGCCAGCCGCACCGCCAGCAGGTGCACGATCTGCTCGTCATCCCGCTGTTCCAGCCGGGCTTGCCAGCGCTGGTAGGCACACCAGGAAGACCAGCCGTTGATGCTCATCAGCAGCGCAGTGAAGTAGGCCTCGTGTGCCGCTGCAGGCACCTGCAGCGCCTGCATCGCGGCAGCGATCAGCGCCTGCGGCTCGTGGGGAAGACGGGCCAGTCGCGCGCTGAAGCCGGGGTAGCCCATCAGCATGCCCGGACCCAGGTCATGTGCCGACTGCCGCAGCCAGCTCGGGTAGAGCCCGCCTTCGCGGTCCGGGCCCCAGGCGGCCTGGCCCTGGTCGAAGAAGGCGGCGCAGCACTGGCTGATGTGGTGCGTGATGTAGTCGCGCCATGCCATGGCGTGGCCCAGGTCACGGTGGGCATCGACGAGGTCGGTAGCCAAGGGCAGGCGTTCGGGCAACGCAGGCACAGCGTCCAGGCTGGCCAGCAGGGTGTCCACGGTCTCGGTCGACCCGGCGTCGGCGATTGCGGCCTTCAGGTGCTGACGTCCCACCTGGCCGGCCTGCCACTGCTGGCGCAAAGCGTCGCGCGACATCAGCATCGGGCTGCCCGAGAGCGCCGCCAACTGGGCCGCGGCGGCAGCGACGGGCCGTTCGAGATGGCCCCAGTAGGGGTTGACCGCGATGAAGCGGTCGAGCGGCCATGTGGGTGCGATGCGGGCGCAGGCGCGATCGATCGCCGGCTGCAGGGCGGCTGCCATGGCAGGCGCCGGGCGAAAAGTGGACAAGCTGGTGTTCATGGCAATGCTCTCGTGTGAAGCTGGACGCGATCAGGACTGGATCTGCACGTCGGGCTGCCGTGCGCTTGGCTTGTCCAGCGTGCCGGGCATGGCTGGCACACGCGCCGGCCACAGGCGGAAGGTCAGCCGGGTGAACAGCTCGTCCAGGTACAGGCCCGCAAACAGCGTGGGGTAGAGCCAATGCGCCAGTGCCCCGCGCGGCCATATCCGCACGGCGCCCTGCACCACGAACAGGATGCCGAAACAAAGAAGCACCCAGGCCACCAGGGCCGGGCTGGCCTGGCCCGTGCCGGCCACGCCGAGCCACCCGGCGAACACGGCGTGCAGTCCGAAGTAGGCGAATGCAACGCCCGAAGCACCGGCCAGTCCAACCAACGCTCCCCACGTGCCGGCTCGCAGCAGCGGCCCGGTGAGCAGAGGCGCCAACGCCAGCGCCAGGATGCCGCCCATGGACCAGAGTGCCGGTTCGGCAGCCGGCTTCAGGCCCCAGGCCAGAGCGGCGGCAGCCACCACGCCCACACCAACCAGCGCACCCAGACCCCAGGTCGCAGCGCCCAGCGGCGGCGCGGGCGGCGTCATCTGCCGCAACCGGTTTTGTTCCACCGCACCACCTGCGGCCAAGAAGGCATGGGCCTTGTACAGCGAGTGCGCCGCCAGATGCAACAACGCCAGTTCATGCAGTCCCAGGCCGCACTGCATGAGCATGAAGCCCATCTGCGCGCAGGTGGACCAGGCCAGCGAGACCTTGATGCTGACGCGCGTCATCATCACCAGCGCTGCAACCACGGCCGTGACGCTGCCCACCACCACCAGCAGAGCCTGTGCCGCGGGCACGTCGGCAACCAGGGTTCCGACACGGATCAGCAGGAACCCGCCCAGGTTGACCACGCCCGCATGCAGCAGCGCGGACACCGGCGTCGGTGCCTCCATGACCTGGATCAGCCAGCCGTGCACCGGCAGTTGCGCGCACTGCAGCATCGCGGCGGCTGCCAGCAAAAGCGCGGCGGCCTGCAAGGTGCCGGGCATCTCTGGCAATGCGCGTGCGGCGGCGATGGCGCGGTCGATGTCCAGCGTACCCAGTTGCAGGCCGACCAGCGCCACGCCGCCCAGCAGGCACAGGTCGGCTACACGGCTGGCGATGAACTTCTTGTGCGCGGCGATCAGCGCCTGCGGGCGTTGCTCGAAGAAAGTCAGCAGCCCGTGCAGCGCCAGGCTGGTGGCGATCCACGCCAATGCCAGCACCGCCAGATTGTTGGTGACCACCAGCAGCGCCACGGCTGCCAGCGTGAGCATCAGCCAGCGGATGTAGCGCGGCTGGCCCCGTGCACCGCCCAGGTATTGCTGGGAGTAGCCCGTGATCACCCAGCCGATGAAGCTTACCAACACCAGCATCAGGCCGCTCAGAACGTCGTTGCGCAGGCCGAAGTGCAGCCCGCCCATGTCGCCCAGCATCGCCAGGGCTGGCCCGCGCATCAGCGCCGCGCCGCCAGAAAGCAGGCCGACGAGCGACAACAGGGCTGCGCCAAAAGCCAGTGCAGCGCTCCAGCGGGCGACTCGCCAGCCTGCGTCCGGCCGCGGCCCCAGCGCAGCGGCGGCGGCGGCACCAAGGTACAGCACGGGCACCAGCGCCAGCATGGCGGCGCGCCAGGGTGAGAGTTCGAGCAGGTTCGGTTCCATGGCGCAGGTTTCGCGGGATTCGATGACAGGCCACTGTGCCGCCTGGAATATCTTCCGTAAAATTCATTGTTACTGACGATTCGTTCTTGAAAACAGATAATAGAGCCGATGTCGCGACTGAACTTCCACCACCTGCACTCCTTCTGGGCCGTGGCCAAAGAGGGCAACATGACGCGGGCAGCTTCGCGGCTGCATGTATCGCAATCGGCGCTGTCGACACAGATCAAGCAGCTGGAAGAGCAGCTCGGACACCCGTTGTTCAGTCGGGTCGGCCGCAGCCTGCAGATCACCGAGGCCGGCCGCATGACCTTGACCTACGCCGAGTCGATCTTCACCTCGGGCCATGAACTGCAGGCGATGCTGCGTGACGGTGCCATGCACACGCGCCAGGTCCTTCGCATCGGATCGGTGGCGACGCTGTCACGCAATTTTCAGGAAAACTTCGTCAAGCCGCTGCTGATGCGGAACGACGTCGAATTGGTGCTGCAGTCCGGCAGCCTGGAGGAACTGCTGCAGCGCCTGCGTGTCCACACGATTGACGTCGTGCTGTCGAACCGGCGTGTGCACGCCGACGCCGATCATCCGTGGCGCTGCCGCAGCATCGCGCGGCAGCCTGTCAGCCTGGTGGGCAGGCCGCGGCCCAGGGGCCAAGCCTTCCGATTCCCGCAGGAGCTGGCCGAAGTGCCCTTGCTGCTGCCCGGCCGCGACAGCGACATCCGCGCTGCCTTCGACCTGATGTGCGAACAGCACGGCCTGCGCTGCCAGGTGCTGGCCGAGGTCGACGACATGGCCTTGCTGCGCCTGCTGGCGCGCGACTCCGGCGCCGTCGCGCTGCTGCCTTCGGTGGTGGTGCGTGACGAGTTGTCCAGCGGTCAGCTCGTCGAATACTGCGTCGTGCCCGACCTGATCGAGACCTTCTACGCCATCACGGTCAAGCGCCATTTCGAGCCGCCGTTGCTCAAGGCGCTGCTGCGGCGTGACGAGACCGATGTGCTGGGCACTTCGGCGCCCAGGTGAGGGCGTTGATCGCCGCCAACAGCACCCGCCAGTCGCACAACGGTGGCGCCAGTCGCACCTCATCGGGTGCACGATGCGAACCGCCCCGGTCTACAAGATCAGCAGCGCCCTGAAGTCGTTGACGTTGGTGAAGGTCGGCCCCGGCTTCACCCTCCCTTGCTCTTCACCGTGACCGTCGTTTCACCACCGGACAAGATCACACATGGCTTCTTGAACGGCTGTGACCGCAGCGCCACGGTGCGTGCCAGCGCCGCCTGCACCTGGCCCACCTCGCGGTTTTCGCCCTCCATCTCGTCGTCCAGGATGGGCGCGTCGATGCGCGCCGCGCAGGCCACGGCAGCTGCCGCTTCCGGGCTTTGCCGCGGTGTGGCGCAGTGGCAAGGTTCGATTGACGAGGTCGAAAGGTTCAGTGGTAATCGTCTTCGAGCTGATGTCGCACGGCGAGCACCAGAACCAGCGATGGCGGCAGGATGTCATACAGCGCGACATGGCCGGTCGCCCCAACCGGCACCACCAGCTCGCGCCGCAGCGGGTCGCTGCCAGCCTTGCGGTAATTGAAAGGCGCGCGCGCAAGCTGGAGTTCGATTGCCAGTCGCAATTCGTCGATGGTCTCTTGCACACGCTCGAACTCATCGGGGGTCGTTGCTCGAAGCAGCAGGAATTCGAAGAGTCGGCCGATGTCCTGCTTTGCCTGGTCGCTGAAGTCGACCGCGAAGGCCTCGCTCACCCCAGAACTTGCTTGCGTCGTGCGTCGAGCTTGGACTGGAGGGAGTCGAAGACATCCTTGGCGCCGTGCGAGATGCCCGTACGCTGGTAGTGCTCGAATGCAGCCTGGCCGCGCGCGTGAAACGCGGTTTGAACGCGTCGATGTTCAACGGCACGGCGTACCGCGGTTTCGACGAAATCACTGAGGGTCTCGTTTTCGGTGAGAACGGAGTCGAGTTGAGCGCGCAACTCCGGTTCAACACGGACCTGGGGGATGACGGCGGTTTTCATGCCTGCCAGTGTAGTGCGTACGTTTTACATGAGCCAACCGGGTTTCGACGGTCGCCGACAAAGTCTGGCCGTGGGGCTGCTCTTGACTCTTGACCGGCGCGAACTTGCGATGCCGAGCCTCAGCCAACGCTGAGGGCGGCCGCCGCCGGGGCGGGCGGCTTCAGCCTTTGGTCAGCGAGTGGCCACATCACCGGGCGCGATCACAGCGATGCCCGCCAGCGCCGCGGCCGGTTTCAGCACCTGCTCGACATACTGCCTGTACTCCGCCTGTTTGCCTGGCCAAGGCGCCTGGCCAAGGCGGCCCCAGACCGATCCCCTCAAACCTTGGGTATCGGCGGCCTCCCAACTGAGCACGTTGTACATCTGCGAGTCGTTTGGATCGGCGGCCAACACCCGTCGCGCCAATGCACCTGCCTCGCGATACCGCGCTGTGACCTGTGTCCGCGTCAGACCCCGCTGCACAATGTTGTGCGCCGTCAGTGACCCCGCCAAGTGCTTCATGGCGCGTTTGTTGTCGGGTTCCAGCGCCAGAACCCGACGGCAAAGAGCGTCGATCTCGGACCAGTTCAGTCCACTCCAGGACTTGAAAAGCAGCGCTCGCACCTGCAAAAGAAGGTCGGCCACGGTAGCTGACTGAATTCGCTTGTCTGCTTCACGGCGATCACCGCCATACGTAGCCAGTCGCAGCAAATTGCACCCGCCAGTCGCACAACGGTGGCGCCAGTCGCAGCTCATCCGGTGCACGATGCGAACCGCCCCGGTCTACAAGATCAGCAGCGCCCTGAAGTCGTTGACGTTGGTGAAGGTCGGCCCCGGCTTCACCAGGTCGCCCAGGGGCTTGAAGAAGTTGTAGGCGTCGTTGCGGTCCAGGTGGTCGCTGGCCTGCAGGCCCATGGCCGACGCGCGCTGCAGCGTGCTGGGTGTGACGATGGCGCCGGCGTTGTCTTCGATGCCGTCGATGCCGTCGGTGTCTGCCGCCAGCACGTGCACGTGGGGCTGGCCTTGCAGCGCGATGGCGCAGCCGAGCAGGAACTCGGTCGCCCGTCCGCCGCGGCCTCCCTTGCTCTTCACCGTGACCGTCGTCTCACCGCCGGACAAGATCACACATGGCTTCTTGAACGGCTGCGACCGCAGCGCCACGGCGCGTGCCAGCGCCGCCTGCACCTTGCCCACCTCGCGGCTTTCGCCTTCCATCTCGTCGCTCAGGATGTGCGCGTCGATGCCTGCTGCGCGGGCCACGGCAGCTGCCGCCTCCAGGCTCTGCTGTGGCGTGGCGATCAGGTGCACCTGGTGACCGGCAAAAACCGCGTCACCGGGCTTGGGTGTTTCGAAGGCGCCGCTCTCCAGCCCATCGCGCGCCGCTGCGGGCAGTTCGATGCCGTAGCGCTTGCACAGCGCCAGCGCGTCGGCGCAGGTGCTGGCGTCGGCCACCGTGGGGCCGCTGGCGATGACCTCGGGCGCATCGCCCGGCACGTCGCTGATGAGCAGCGTCACCACCCGCGCCGGTGCGCACATCGCGGCCAGGCGACCGCCCTTGATGGCACTGAGGTGCTTGCGCACGCAGTTCATTTCGTCGATGGCCGCGCCGCTTTTCAGCAGCGCCTGGTTGACGGCCTGTTTGTCGGCCAGCGTCAGGCCCGGCGCGGGCATGGCCAGCAGGGCCGAGCCGCCGCCCGAGATCAGGCACAGCACCAGGTCGTCGGCCGTCAAGCCGCGTGTCAGTTCGGCGATGCGTTGTGCCGCGCGCGCGCCTGCTTCGTCGGGCACCGGGTGGCGCGCCTCCACCACCTCGATGCGGCCGGGCCGTGCGCGGTAGGCCGGCGGCACGTGCTCGTAGCGTGTGACCACCAGGCCGCTCAGCGGTGCATGTGCTGGCCACAGCGCATCCACGGCAGCAGCCATGGCGCCACCGGCCTTGCCCGCACCCAGCACCAGTGTGCGGCCCTTCTTGGGATCGGGTGGCGCGGGCAGGAAAGCGGCAATGTTGTGCGCAGGCAGGGCGCGCTGCACGGCGGCGTCGTACATCGCCAGCAGCAAGGCACGGGGTTCGATCGGCGCGCTCATCTCATGCTCATGCTCGTGCTCGTGCTTATCCTCATGCTTATGCTCAGTTTCAAGCCTCGGGCGCCGGGTGCGTGGGGTCGATCCAGGCCACGTGTTCGGGCTTTTCCACGGGCTCGATGTCCAGGTTCACCGCCACCGCTTCGCCGTCGCTGCGGCACAGCACACATTCCAGCGTCTCGGTGGCGCTGGCGTTGATTTCCTGGTGCGGCACAAAGGGCGGCACGTAGATGAAGTCACCCGGGCCGGCTTCGGCGGTGAATTCCAGCTCTTCGCCCCAGCGCATGCGCGCTCGGCCCTTGACGATGTAGATCACACTTTCCAGCGGCCCATGGTGGTGGGCGCCGGTCTTGGCGTTGGCGTGGATGTGCACGGTGCCGGCCCACAACTTCTGCGCCCCCACGCGGGCGAAGTTGATGGCCGCCTTGCGGTCCATGCCGGGGGTCTGCGCGGTGTTGGCGTCGAGCTGCATGCCCGGCACCACGCGAACGCCGTCGTGTTTCCAGGCGGGGTCGGGTTGGCTGGCCATCGTGGGGTCCTCGGTCGGGGGTCACCGGGATTGTGGCGCGGTCCTGGGCAGCGCCATCCGCCAGGCCGGCAGGTGGCTGGCCACCACGCAGATCAGCCAGCACAACCAGGCCGACCACAGCGTGTGGCTGGCGTAGTGCGCGCCGCGCATCAGCTGAGCGGCACCGAACACCAGCCCGGCGGCCAGCACGGCCCACAGCCAGGCCCGTGCGCGCCGCCGGTCGTGACTGCGCCACATGAAGTGCAGGCCGAAAAAGGCGAATGCCGCCACCGCGTGGCCCGATGGGAAACAGCGCCCGGGGCCACCGTCGGCCTCACCCCACTGCCAGTGCGACACATAACGCGCCACGCCGCCAAACTGCGCCAGGTCCCACGGGCAACTGGTGGCGCTGAATCGCTTCAAGGCCGGCACCGCCAGCAGGCACACCACCACGACACCGAAGCACTTCCAACGCTCGGCTCGGCCGGGTGGACCCGCCGCTGGCGGGACCGGCTGGCGGGCTGCCGCCAGCGCCATGCCGGCCAGCACACACCAGCCCAGGAGCCGACCGCCGTCGTGGGCCAGCGTGCTGGCCCACCAGTTGTCGCGCCAGGCAAAGCCCTGGTCGGTGCCGAACAGGCGCACCAGGGCCAGGTCGGCACCACTCGCGTCCCAGGCCAGCAACAGGGCCAGGCCCAGCAGCGTGACCCCGATGTCGCGTCGCAGCAGGCTCACCCCGGCTTCACTGGCTGGAGACCGTGCCGTCGGCGCGGCAGGCATCGCTCAGGTCCCAGGCCGGCTCGCGCAACGCGGTCTTCACGTCCACCAGGCCCAGCACGGTGTGGAACAGGTGGTCGTGCGCCACCGGCAGTTGGGCTTGCCGGCGCAGGCAGGCCAGGTCCAGCGTGGCGTGTGAACCGCTGCTCAGGCCCGGCGAAAACCACATCACCATCGGCACCTTCTTCTGCACATCGGGCGCGATGGCATAGGGCAGGCCGTGCAGGTACAGGTTGTTCTCGCCCAGCGATTCACCGTGGTCCGACACAAACAGCAGGGCCGAATCCACCGCACCCGACGCCGCCTGCAGCTTGCCCACCAGGCTGGTCAGCACGTGATCGGTGTAGAGCAGCGCGTTGTCGTAGGCGTTGACGATTTCTGCCTGGCTGCAAAGGTGCAGGTCGTCCTTTTCGCAAGCCGGCTTGAACTGCGCAAAGGCCGCGGGATAACGCCTGAAGTAAGAGGGCCCGTGATTGCCCAACATGTGCAGCACCCAGACCTGGGTGCCGCCTTTGGTGGGCAGGGCCTGCAGCCGGGCGTCCATGCCCGCCAGCAGACCTTCGTCCATGCAACGGCCTTCGGCGCACAGGCCGGCCGGGTTGAAGGACACCACGTCGTCCTGCGGCACGCCGTCGCACACCCCCTTGCAGCCGCTCTGGTTGTCGCGCCAGTGCACGGCCACGCCGGCTCGGGCCAGCACGTGCATCAAGGACTCGCTGCCGTGGATGCGGTTTTCGTCGTAGTCGCGCCGGCCCACGGGCGCAAAGAGGCAAGGCACCGAGGTCTCGGTGTTGGTGCCGCAGGCCGTGACGTCGGGCACGTTGATGACCGGCAGCCGCGCCAGCTGCGGCGTGGTCTGCCGCGCATAACCCGACAGCCCCCAGTTGGCGGCGCGCGCGGTTTCGCCGACCACCACCACCACCACCAGCGGTCGCGCCCCGGCCTGGCTGCGCGCAACCATGCGCGGGCCGGGCGTGGCGTCCAGGCCGATGGGCTGACGCGGCTTCGCGGCGCCCTTGAGTTGTGCTGCGGCCACCGCGCCCACCGACCAGATGGCGTTGGCGGGCGTGACCAGGTAGCGCATCTCCTTGTTGTTGCGCATCAGTGAAGAAAAGGGCTGGTATACCGACAGCAACGCAGCGACGAAAAGACCAGCCGCCAGGCCCAGGCCCAGCAGCCGGCGCAGCGTGGCGCCCAGCACTGGCGGCCTTTGCACGCACACGCGCCACAGCACGGCCAGTGGCAGCGCCGCGTAGACCAACAGGTGCGCCAGCAGCGACCAGGAGAGCAGCTCGCGTGCCTCGGCCACGTCGGTGCGCATCACGTTGCTGATCATCGACGGGTCCAGGAACACACCATAGGCCTGCATGAAGTAGGTGGCGCAGGCAGTGACCACGGTCATCGCTGCCAGCAGCGGCTTGACACTGAAGCGGTTGGCCAGCGGCGCCAGCAGCAGATAGTGCAGGCAGGTCAGCATCACCAGCAGGGCCCCTGCAAAGCCCCAGGTGGCGGTGTCCGACAGATCGCGTGTGCGCAGCGCTGCGCCCAGGAACTGGCGATTGGCCACCAGGGCCCAGAACAGGCTGGCTGCCCACAGCAGTTGTTCTGAGGTGGCCGCAATGGTGAAGGCCGGCCTGCACCAGCGGCGGTGTGCGGGTGCCTTGGCTGGGGGCGCCGAGAGCTGGGTGTGCAAGAGCATGGCCGCGAGTACGCCTGCGGCAACTGAAGCGAATCTGAAGGCCGACGCAACCTTGCGGTGGTACTGTGCCGCCCGACATGCCACCGGCAAAACAAGAACCCACGGCCTCGCCGCGATGAACCTGCTGCTGATCGAAGACGACGAAACCCTGGGCGAAGGCCTGCGCGACTTCTTGCTGGCCGAAGGCCACCACGTGCAGTGGTGCCGCACGCTGGGCGCGGTGCAGGCCTGGCAAGGCGAGCCCTTCGACGCCTGGCTGGTGGACTGGCAGCTGCCCGATGGCTCGGGCCTGGACTGGCTGCACGCGCGCCGCGCCCGCGGCCATCTCACGCCAGCACTGATGCTGACTGCACGCGACCAGCTGGGCGACCGCATCCGCGGCCTGGACAGCGGCGCCGACGACTACCTGATCAAGCCCTTCCAGCCCGAGGAGCTGGTGGCTCGCCTGCGCGCAGTGTGCCGCCGCAGCGCCGGTGCCGCTGGCGCGCGGCTGCAGCTGGGCGATGTGGCGGTGGACCTGACGGCGCGCGGCGTGTGGCTGATGGACGTGCAGGTGGATGTGACGGCGCGTGAATGGGCGGTGCTGGAAGCCCTGGTGCTGCGCGCCGGCCGCATCGTGCCCAAAGCCGACCTCGAACGCCTGGTGGTGGGCTCGGAAGCCGACGTCGCCAGCAACGTGCTGGAAGTGCATGTGTCGAGCCTGCGACGCAAGCTGGGCCGGGAGCTGATCGAGACCATCCGCGGCCTGGGCTACCGCGTGGGCGGCGCCACTTGAGCGTGTCGCACGTGTTGCCGTCGATGGCCAGCCGGCTGTCGCGCGCGCTTCTGCTATGGGCGGCCCTGTGGGGCGCGGCGCTGGCGCTGGCGGTGTGGCTGTCGGTGCAGCAGGAAGTGGACGAACTGCTGGACGACACCTTGCAAGCCGCAGCGGAAGAGATCTTCGTGCCCTTGCTGCTGGGCACTGGCGGACCAGAGGTTCAGCCCGCACTGGCATCGACTGGCGCCTGGGGCGCCGCCAGTGCGGGCGCTGCCCGGCCGGCGCCCAAGGCCAGCGGACGACTGGCCTGGCAGCGGGTGTCGCACCCGCTGCAAGGCCCTGCCCAGGTGTTGCAGGCCTCCAGCGCCGCGCCCGTCACCCCGTTGGCGGCCACGGCGTCTGCGGGCTTTTCGGACGCAACCGGCTGGCGTGTGTATGGCCTGCCGCTGGGGCCGCAAGGGCAGTGGTTGTACGTCGCGCAGACCCGGGATGAACGCATCGAAACCCGCGTTGAGGTGGCCCTGGCGGTGACCCTGGCCACCTTGCCGATGGCGGCGCTGGCGCTGCTGTGGTTGCGAGCGCGCATGCGGCACGAGTTGCGGCCGCTGCAGGCCCTGTCGCTGCGCCTGGCTTCACACGACCCCTTGGCAGCGGGCGCATCGCTGGGCCCGGCGCAGCGGCAGGAACTGCAGTCCGTGCACGACGCCATCGACACCCTGGGCGCGCGACTGGCACGCCGCATGGCACAGGAGCGGGCCTTCTCGGCGCACGCCGCACACGCGCTGCGCACGCCGCTGGCCGGCATCGACGCGCAGCTGGCGGTGGCGCTGCGCGAGGCGCCGCCCGAACTGCTGCCACGCCTGAAGCGCGTGCGTACGGCGGCCGGGCGCCTGCAAGGCGTGGTGGCGGCCCTGCTCACGCTGTTTCGCAGCGGCGCCGATGTGCAGCGCAGCCCGGTGCAACTGCAGGCCTTGTTGCAGCGCCTGCCCGTCGAGGGCCTGCAGGTGGATGTCGAGCAGCGCCACGAGCTGTTGGCCGACGCCGACCTGCTGACCGCAGCGCTGATGAACCTGCTGGACAACGCGCTGCGCCACGGCGCACACCGGGTGCGCATCAGCACACCCGCGGCGCAGGTGCTGCGCATGGACGACGACGGGCCCGGCGTGGCAGAACCCCGGCGCCAGGCGCTGCAGCAGGTGCTGGACAGCCAGGACACCGAAGGCCAGGACACGGGCAGCGCTGGGCCGGGCCTGGGCCTGGGCATGGTGTTGGCCGACCTGGTGGCACGTGCGCACGGTGGTCGCCTGCATCTGCTGCCGTGCGAACAGGGCTTTTCACTTGAACTGAAAATGGGTGCCGCATGAAACAGGATGACCCGCCCGGTGCGCCCGGCCCGCCCACCGAAAGCCCAGCGCCGTCGCCCTTCAAGAGCCACTCGGGCCTGCGACGGGTGTGGAACGCCTGCGGCTATTCACTGGCCGGCCTGAAGGCCGCCGTGCGCCACGAGTCGGCCTTTCGGCAAGAGCTGGCGCTGGGTCTGCCGATGGTGCTGCTGGCGCTGTGGCTGGCGCCGGGCCGCTGGCAGCTGCTGGCGTTGATCGGCAGTGTGGTGCTGGTGTGGATCGTCGAGCTGCTGAACTCGGGCATCGAGGCCCTGGCCGATGCCGTGACGCTGAACCGGCATCCGCTGCTGGGTCGCGCCAAGGACCTGGGCAGCGCGGCGGTGATGCTGAGCCTGGCTTTTGCGGTGACCGTTTGGCTGGTCGTGCTGTGGCCCTGAAAATGCCGCTTCATGCACAGCGACACCCATACTGAAAACGACGCCGCTCTGCCGCTGGCCGGCCTGAAAGTTCTTGAACTGGGCCAGCTGATCGCCGGCCCTTTTGCCGCCAAGACCCTGGCCGAGTTTGGCGCCGACGTCATCAAGATCGAAGCACCCGGCAGCGGCGACCCGCTGCGCCAGTGGCGGCTTCTGAAAGACGGCACCAGCGTGTGGTGGCAGGTGCAGTCGCGCAACAAACGCAGCGTGGCTTTGGACCTGAAAGACCCGGCCGCGCAGGACATCGTGCGCCGCCTGGCCGACGAAAGCGACGTGCTGGTGGAGAACTTCCGCCCCGGCGGCCTGGAATTTTTTGGCCTCGACCCGGCGCTGCTGATGGCACGCAACCCGCGCCTGATCGTGCTGCGCATCAGCGGTTACGGCCAGACCGGCCCCTACCGCGACAAACCCGGCTTCGGCGTCGTGGCCGAGGCCATGGGCGGCCTGCGCCACCTGACGGCCGAACCCGGCCGCACGCCGGTGCGTGTGGGCGTGAGCATCGGCGACACGTTGGCCGGCTTGCATGGCGTGATCGGCGTGTTGACCGCGCTGCACGAACGCCAGCGCAGCGGCCGCGGCCAGGTGGTGGACGTGGCGCTGTACGAAGCGGTTTTCAACTGCATGGAAAGCCTGCTGCCCGAGTACAGCGCCTTCGGTGCCGTGCGCCAGCCGGCGGGCAGCGCGCTGCCCGGCATCGCGCCCAGCGACGCCTACCGCTGCAGCGACGGCCATGTGCTGATCGCTGGCAATGGCGACAGCATCTTCAAGCGCCTGATGAGCGCCATCGGCCGTGAAGACCTGGCGCAAGACCCCGTGCTGGCCGGCAACAGCGGGCGCGTGGCCCGCGTCGTCGAGATCGACGCGGCCATCGGCGAGTGGACCGCGCCGCGCAACGTGGCACAGGTGCTGACCGTGCTGGACGGCGCTGCCGTGCCGGCGGGTCGGATCTACACCGTGGCCGACATCGCCGCCGACCCGCATTACGCCGCGCGTGGCATGCTGGACACCATCACGCTCAGCGACGGCACGGCGCTGGCCGTGCCCGGCATCGTGCCCAAGCTGTCGCGCACGCCGGGGCGACACCTGCGCAACGCACCCACCTTGGGGCAGGACACGGCCGAGGTCCTGGCCGGTTTGCGTGCAGTACCCGGTGCAGGGGACACCTGACGCGCAGTGGTCCAATGCGCCCATGCAAGACGACCTGAGCCACGAAGCCCGATTGTTGAACCGCCTGACCGAGCTTGAGATCAAGGCCAGCTTTGCCGAAGACACGCTGGACCGCCTGAACGACGTCATCGTGCGCCAGCAGGCGCAGATCGACGGGCTGGTGCGGCAGGTGGCGCAGCTGAGGGCCCAGTCGCAGGCTGACGAAGGCTCCGCCTTCCGCAGTCTGCACGACGATCTGCCGCCGCACTACTAAGTTGCTGCTGAGTCACTGCTGAGTCACTGCTGAGTCACTGCTGAGTCACTGCTGATCGTTGGATCCGTTCGGCCGATTGGCACCCTTGTGCCGCCGTGCGTCGCGCAGCATGAACAGGTACAGGCTCTCCACCTTCTCGCGCGCCCAGGGCGTGCGGCGCAGGAACTTCAGGCTGCTGCCCAGGCTGGGCTCGTGCGTGAAGCAGCGCAGCGGCATGCGCTCGCCCAGCCCCGGCCAGCCATAGGTGGCCACCAGCGCCCGCAGCAGCGCTTCCAGCGTCAGGCCGTGCAAAGGTGCCTTGGGGTGGGCAGAAGGGCCGTCCATCGTTGCATTGTCCCAGCCGCGCGCTCAACTTCGGCAAGCTTGGGTCGATACCTGCACAGGGGGCACTGGCGCCATGGGCGTGCCCGCTTGTCCACCCGGCGCCGGGCAAAACGGCCCCAGGCGCCGCAATCTCGATCGATGGAGTACCCGAACGTGACCTTGACCCGCCACCCCGCTGCCAGCACCCCGCAGACAGCGGCCCTGATCGGCCTGCTCTCATTGCTGGCCGCCGCTTGTGCGACTGCACCCGAGACTGTGGGCCCGCCGCGTGCCGAGACCGTGTACGCCGTCACCGATGCGGCCGATCTGATCCGCTTCAACGCGGGTCAGCCGCAGATCGTGCAGGCGCGCTTGCCCTTGCAGGGCCTG
This sequence comes from Burkholderiales bacterium, assembly GCA_038204775.1. Taxonomy (GTDB): domain Bacteria; phylum Pseudomonadota; class Gammaproteobacteria; order Burkholderiales; family Burkholderiaceae_C; genus Rubrivivax. The sequence continues at coordinate 23,914 of JBBRCN010000060.1, forward strand.
GCCGCCGGCGACCGCCTGGTGGGCATCGACTTCCGCGTCGCACGTGGCGTGTTGTATGCCCTGTCGGCCAGTGGCCGCCTGTACACGCTGGACACCAGCACCGCGCGCCTGTCGCCGGTGGGCAGCGCGGCGCCGATTGTCCTGACGGGCCAGCACATCGGCTTCGATTTCAACCCGGCAGCCGACCGCATCCGCGTCGTCAGCGACAGTGGCATGAACCTGCGCCTGCACCCCGACAGCGGTGCCCTGGCCGCCACCGACCCCGCCCTGGCGCGTGCCCTGGCGCGTGCCCCGGAGCAATCCGGCGCACCGCTGCGCGTTGCCGGCGCGGGCTACACCTACAACAAGACCAACGACAAGCTCACCACCAACTACGCCATCGACCTGGCCGCTGGTGCGCTGGTGACGCAGGGCACGACCGAAGGTGTGCAGCCTGCGGTGTCGCCCAACACGGGCCCGATCTTCGTCGTCGGCGCGCTGGGCACCGGCGCGCTGGACGACGCGGCCTTTGACATCGCCGACACCCACAACGCCGCACGCGCCGCCTTGCGCAGCGGCGGCCGCACGCGCCTGCACCTGGTGGACCTGGCCACCGGCCGCGCCACACTGCTGGGCAGCGTGGCCGACGGCCGGGCGCTGTGGGGCATGGCGATCGCGCCTTGAGCGTGATGCACGCCATGAAAACCTCACGCCACGCCATGGGCGCCAACAAGGTTCGGGCCTGGGCCTGGCCTTTGCTGTTGTGGCCCGGCTTGGCCTGGTCGGCGGCGGTGGAAGTGCGTGTGCAAGGCGCGGACGGCAAGCCGCTGCCCGACGCCGTGGTGTTTCTGGAGTCGCGCGAAGCGCGCGCCGCCCTCAAGCCCGGGCCGCAGGTGGACATCGCTCAGATGGCCCGGCAGTTCGACCCCGCCGTCACCGTGGTGCCGGTGGGTACGGCGGTCAACTTTCCCAACCGCGACACGGTGCGCCACCACGTCTATTCCTTTTCGGCGGTGAAGAAGTTCGAGATCAAGCTCTACGTCGGCACGCCATCCGCGCCGGTGGTGTTTGACCAGCCGGGCATCGCGGTGCTGGGCTGCAACATCCACGACAACATGGCGGCCTGGGTGGTGATCGTGCCCACGCCCTGGTATGGCAAGGCCGGTGCCGACGGCATCGTGCGCTTGCCGAGTGTGCCCGCCGGCAACTACCGGCTGCGCACCTGGCACGTGTCGCTGCCCTTGGGCGCCCCGGCCGCCGACCAGGCCCTGGCTGTGGAAGCCACGCCCGTGCAGGCCGCGGTCAGGCTGATGGGGACCGGGCTTTGACGCTGCCACTTGACAGCCCATCGAGCACAGCAAGCCCGTTGGGCTCGCCATTGCACTGGCACTGGCGCTGGCTCTGGCGCTGGACGCCCTTCAGCCGTTGGCGCTTGTCCAGCCGCATGGTGGCGCTCACGCTGCTGCTGCTGCTGGTGGTGCAGGCCGCAGGCTTGATGGCCACCCACGCCGGCATCGCACGCAACGCCAGCCTGCGCCTGGCCGAAGATTTGGTGGTGGGCGAAAGGGTGTGGACACGCCTGCTGGAGCAAAGGGCCACCAAGCTGGGCCAAGGTGCGGCGCTGCTGGCGGCGGACTACGGCTTCCGTTCGGCGGTGAGCAGCGGGGAC
>JBBRCN010000061.1:0-25482 GCA_038204775.1 Burkholderiales bacterium
CGCTGGCGCCGCTGAGCTTTGCGCCCGCCGTGGCGCACAGGCCGATGGGACCCTGCGCGAACACTGCCACCACGTCACCGATGCGTATGCCGGCGCTCTCGGCACCGCTGAAGCCGGTGGACATGATGTCCGGGCACATCAGCACCTGTTCATCACTCAGGCCATCGGGCACGGGCGCCAGGTTGGCCATGGCATCGGGCACGAGCACGTACTCGGCCTGGCAGCCGTCGATGGTGTTGCCGAACTTCCAGCCGCCCATCGGTTTCCAGCCGTGTGTGGTGCCCGCGCCGTCTTGTGCGCAGAAACCGCACAGGCAGGCGTTGCTCCAGCCACTGGGCGTGATGGCGCCAGCGATGACACGCTGGCCTTCCTTGTAGCCCTTGACGGCCGAACCCAGCTTCTCGATCACGCCGACCGGTTCGTGACCGATCGTCAGGCCCTTGGCCACCGGGTACTCGCCCTTGAGGATGTGCACGTCGGTGCCGCAGATGGTCGTTGTGGTCACCCGCATCAGCGCGTCCAGCGGGCCGACGTCCGGCATCGGCTTGTCGTCCAGCACGATGCGTCCGGGTTCGGCAAAGATCGCAGCTTTCATTTTGGCCATGGTGTCCTCCGTGGGTAAAGCCCAGCATGCGGGTGACCGACCGGTGTGGGCTTGCGCTGCGTCAAGCCCGCGCCGTACCAGCCGTGGCGAGGGTGAACGGTTGATCCCTAACTCATCGGCGTTCCGGTTCCGGCTTGGTCACGTTCAACCCACGCGCCTAGGAGCGTGGGCGGCAGAAGGACGTCGGCTGCAACGCGTGAGAAACCGGTCTCGCCGGGTATCACCTCCTGCGCCCAGGGGGCAAGCCCTGGGCTTGTCGGTACTCCCCAGCGATCCTCGGTTTTCGCACGTTTCGCTTCGACGCCTTCTGCCGCCCACGCTCCTAAGCGCCATAGCGGAACAGCACATAGGCATTGAGCAGATACACACTGCCCAGTGCCAGGCTGCTCCAGCTGGCCAGGCGCAGCACACGTCCACCCGTTTTGGTCAGCAGCGCGATGATGACCACGCCGCTCATCAGGATGGCGGACATGGCCGACATCGCATGCACCGGCGACACGGCAGCCAGGATCGGACCCTTGGTATAAAAGACATCGTCGATCGCCAGGATCAGGATGTTGAACAGATTGCTGCCCAGCAGGTTGGCCACCGCCATGTCGATGGCGCCCAGGCGCAGGGCCGACAGCGTCACCACCAGTTCCGGCAGCGAGGTCACCAGCGCCACCAGCAGCGTGCCGACAAAACTTCGAGGCCATTGCATCGCCAGCGCGAGGTCGCTGGCGATGAACGGCAGCCAGATGCCGGCGGCGACTACGGCGCCCGAGGCCGCTGCGCAGCGCAGCGCCGCCTGGCGCAAAGTCATGTCCGGGTAGCGACTGGCAGCGCGTTGGGTTTGTGCCGTGTGCTGGGAACGTTCGTACTGGAACGTGGTGCGCACCGCCAGCACGTAGACCAGTGGCAGGGCCAGTGCGTACAGCCCGACGTGGCCGATCGAGCGGCCCAGCGGAAACTGCGAGATCAACAGCCCCAGCGCCGCCAGCGCCAGCATGACGATGCCAAATCCGGCCAGGCCGATGTGGCCCAGGCCGGCAAGCTCGAACAGCGGTTCGTCGCGCTTCACGAGATCCAGCACGGCCACGTACGTCAGATTGAGCACGCAGGCGCCGAGCACATTGCCCACCGCGACGTCAGGCGCGTCGGCCAGCGTGACAGAACTGATGCCGGTGGCCAGTTCTGGCAGCGAGGTGACGGTGGCGAGCAGCACGAGCCCGATCCACGCACCCGACCAACCGGTCTTGTCGGCAATCACATCGGCGTAGCGGCTGAGCAGCGTACCGGCCACGGCGATCACGGCGGCGCACAAACCGAGCTTGGCCCAGATCAGTCCGAGTTCGTTCAGGCCGTCCACGGCGTTCTCTATGCGGCGGGCTGGGCGGACGACAAGCTCACCATGCTGTCCAGCCGGCACGGTTCTATGCAGACGGTGACGGGAATCAGGGGGGTCTTCATCGTCGGCCTCGGCTGCAGGCTGCTTGTTCGTGAATGGGCGATGACGGCATCGGCAAGGCCGGGGCTGCGCCTGGCCAAGTCGAGCGCCACGATGGCAGAGTTCGCCCTCGGCGTCGACCCATTCAAGCCGGCATCGGGCTGCGGATGACGCACATCAACGTTCTTGTTGCGATCCAGCGCGATTCCCGTCGACCTCGCATTTGAACTGGCCAAGTTCGAAGGCCGCTGGCTGGCTTTGAAGGCCGACCTGCTGGCGGCCGGCGTGCCCTACAGGTCCACGCTGCTCCCACGCGCAGGGGCGTCGACGCTCCAGCCCAGTTCACTGGCCACCCGGTCGGCAAACCCGCAAGCTGTCGCGGCTTCACCATGGACCACAAAGGTCCGGGCCGGTGCAGCACCAAAACCCTTCAACCAGGCCAGCAAGGCGGCCTGGTCGGCATGTGCGGACAGCCCGCCGATGGTGTGAATGCCTGCGCGCACGGCAATCTCCTGGCCGAAGATTCGCACCCGCTTTTCGCCATCCACGAGCCGCCGGCCGAGGGTGCCCATCGCCTGATACCCGATGATCACCACAGCGCACTCGCTGCGCCCCAGATGGTGGCGCAGGTGGTGCTTGATGCGACCGGCATCGCACATGCCACTGGCCGAGATGATGATTGCGCCGGCCTTGATTCGGTTCAGCGCAATCGACTCCTCGACACTCTGCGTGAACCGCAAGTCCAGCCACTCTGGATGTTGTTTGCGCAGCGACAGCAAGGCGCGCGTTTCGTCGTCCAGAAACTCGGTGAGCTTCCACGTGATCTCGGTGACCTTGGTCGCCATCGGCGAGTCGACGAAGACCTGCAGGTGCGGCAATCTGCCCTTCCTGCAAAGATCGACCAGCAGGCAAAGCAGTTCCTGCGTGCGGCCCAGAGCGAAGGCTGGAATGATGACGTTGCCGCGCCGACGACGCAGGGTGTCTTCGATCACCGACACCAGTTCGTCAATGGATTCTTCGAGCGGCCTGTGCAGGCGGTTGCCATAGGTGGATTCCACCAGCAGCACGTCGGCTGCGTCGATGGGGGTGGGATCGCGAACGATCGGTCGCCCGGGTTGGCCCAGGTCCCCGGAGAACACGAACTTGCTGGTCCGGGTCCCTTCGCTGACCCAGACCTCGATGATCGCCGAGCCCAGGATGTGCCCGGCATCGCGGAAGCGACACCGGACCGCAGGGTGAGGTTGCACATCTTCGTCGTAGGCCGTGCCCTGAAGCTGCTCCAGGCAGGCCTGGGCCTGCGCCACCGTGTACAGGGGCGGAAACACAGGGGTCCCGCGATGGCCAGGCTGTCGAGCCTTGCGCTCGGCACGGGCCCACTCTGTTTCCTGGATGAAGGCGCTGTCGAGCAACATCACCGACAGCAGATCGGCCGTGGCAGCCGTGGTGACGATGGGACCTTTGAAGCCCAGGGCGGACAGGCGCGGCAGCAGTCCGCTGTGGTCGATGTGCGCGTGCGTGAGCAGCACGAAGTCGATGTGCTTCGGTTCGAAGTTCCAGGCTTGCAGGTTGCGTTCGCGCGCCTCCCTGCCGCCCTGGAACATGCCGCAATCAACCAAGAACCGCAGTCCTTCTGTCTCGATCAGAAAGCAGGAGCCGGTGACTTCCTGCGCCGCGCCGATGAACGTGAGCTTCATGCTGGATCCCTTTGATTTTCCTGGAGAGGCTGCTTCCGAGACGGGCTTCGAAGTCGATCCCGAAGCACGCGGGCGGACCCTTGTTCTGGAAGCCATGTCTCGGCCCTGTAGCCGCAACCAAGCCGGGTGCAGCGGCTGATCAGCCCGCCGGCGGCGACTTCCGCGAACCCATCAGCAGCAGCGGCCACAGCCACAGGCTGCCCAGCCACATGAACACCCGGCCCGGTGTCACCGGTCTTGTTTCGTGCCGCGCCACCTTGGCAAACAAGACGCCGGCACCGACCACCACGTGCAGCAGCAACAGACCGTAGACCGTGACCCGCGTGCCGTAGCCACCGCCCACGATGTCGCCCAGAAGCCGGCCCGTCAGGGCCGCCAGCAGCACCGACATCAGCAGGGCCAGCGCCAGGCCGATCAGGGCATGGCGCATCTTCCACAGTGGGTCGTTTTCGTACACGGCAGGGCTTTCGGTCTGGCCTTCAGCCGATGCGCCAGAAGTCAAGCATGACCTGGCTCTTTTCGCGCTGGCCCACGGCCAGGGCCATGACTTTGTTCAGGTGCAGCCAGTCGGGGTGGCCGGTGGTCAGGCGCACCAGCGTGCGGAAGAAGTATTCGTGTGGCGCCACGGTTTCGCCGCGCGCCAGCCGTGTCATTGCCTCGGGCGGGCCGTGGCGCAAGCCATCGCTTTGCACCTCCACCAGCGCGCCGTCGGGTGTGCGGATGACGTAGTGCGCGCTGATGTCGGTGACACCGTCGGCACGCTGCACCTGCCAGTCCACGCCGCCTTCAAGCAGCACGCCATTCAGTTCGGGCCCGACAGCGGTGCCGCTGAGGATGGGCACATAGCGTCTTTCGCCATGTTTGGCCGGACCGCCCAGCGACACCATGGCGCCGACTTCGCAGATGACGCGCGTCAGGTGCATCAAAGTGGGCGCCTGGGCGGGCGGTGTGGCGGCTGTCATTGCCCGGGACTGTAGCGCGCTGCCGGAACGGTTCACCCTGTCCTGGGTCACCCGGCCTTCGGCTGCCTGGCCGCCTCGCCACCTGGCCGCCTGGCCGCCTGGCCGGCGCCGACGAAGCCGGGTTCCTGACGGCGCGCCGCGTAAATCGTTGGGCATCACCCGCCTTTGGGCGGGACAAGACGGCGAAATTATTCTCACAAAGCACTTTCATAAAGCACCCCAAGTCCCTCATTCAAAAGGAAATTTCTGGCGCCACCTGGATGATTGAACAGTGTTCTGTAAGTGCTTGATTTCACTGGACTTTGGGCGCTGCGCGCCATTGACCCGCCACCATTGAACGGCTAAAGTGCAGATTGGTGTGGGTTAATGGGTTTTTGTGTCAAACATGGTCTTTAGACATGGTCTTTAGAGGTGGTCCGGTGCTGCTGCTGGACGGGAAGGGGCGCCTCACGGTGCCCACCCGTTGGCGGGAGCTGCTCGTGGCCAACGTGAACGGCCAGCTGGTGGTGGCCAAGAACCCTGACGGTTGTCTGTCGCTGTACCCCTTGCCGGTGTGGGAGAAGTTCGAAACCGAACTGCTGTCGCTGGCGGCCGAAAACGACCCCTGGCGCCGCATCTTCGTGGGCAGCGCCACGGATGTCGAAATCGACAGCGCAGCACGGGTGCTGATCCCGCCCGAGCTGCGGCTGTGGGCGGGTCTGGATCGTGAAGTGAAGTTCATGGGTGTCGGTCCGCACTTCGAATTGTGGGACCAGGCACGTTATGAAGCACGCGAAAGCGCGGCCATTGCTGCAGGCCGGCCCGAAGCGCTGCGCAACCTGGTCATTCGGTGAACACCGCCAGCGCATGGTCCCACACCACCGTGTTGCTCCCCGAAGCCGTTCAGGCCTTGGTGACGCAGCCGGCGGGCACCTACGTGGACGGCACCTTCGGCCGTGGCGGCCATGCACGCGCGGTGCTGGCGGCCCTGGGGCCCGGTGGCCGCCTGATCGCCTTCGACCGCGACCTGGAAGCGGTGGCCGCGGCGTCGCTGATCGACGACGCGCGCTTTTCCATCCACCACGGCAACTTCGGCGACATGGCGACCGAATTGAGCGCCATCGGCATCGGCCACGTGGATGGGGTGCTGCTGGACCTGGGCATCAGCTCGCCGCAAGTCGACAACCCGGCGCGCGGTTTCAGCTTCCGTGCCGACGCGCCGCTGGACATGCGCATGGACACCTCGCGTGGCGAAACCGCTGCCGAGTTTCTGGCCCGCGCCGATGCGCGCGAAATCGAAGGAGTGCTGCGTGATCTCTCAGAAGAACGGTTTGCTGCTTCGATTGCAAAGGCGCTTGTCGCTCGCCGCGAAAGCGGGCATCCCGTGCGCAGCACACTCGAGCTTTCCGCGCTCGTGGCTGGTGCAGTCAAAACCCGCGAGCCGGGCCAGAACCCTGCAACGCGCACATTTCAAGCTCTTCGGATTCATGTCAACGCCGAGCTTGAGGCGCTGCAACAGGGCCTGAAAGCGGCGCTGGCCCTGTTGGCCCCGCAAGGACGCCTGGTCGTGATCAGCTTCCATTCGCTGGAAGACCGCATCGTCAAGACCTTCATTGCCGCCGAGAGCCGCGACGTGGTGGACCGCCGCGCGCCGATGGCACCGCCCAAGCCGCTGAAGCTGAAAGCCATCGCCCGCATCAAGCCGGGTGCGGCCGAGGTCGCGGCCAACCCGCGGGCACGCTCGGCGGTGCTGCGGGTGGCCGAGCGCACGGCGGTGGCCGCGTGAACATGGCATGAACCCGGCATGAACAAGCTGACCGCCATTCTCATCATCGCGTTGCTGGGCAGTTGCCTGGCGCTGGTGCGCAGCGCCTACGAGTCGCGCCGTGTCTTTGCCGACCTGGACCGCGCCAAGCTGGAACAACGCCGCCTGGATGCCGAATTCAGGCGCCTGGATGCCGAGCGCCAGGACCAGGCCACCCACCGCCGCGTTGAACGGGTGGCGCGCGAGAAGCTGGCCATGAGCAACCCCGCGCAGGGTGCCACCGTGTTTGTCGAAGACGTGCTGCCTGCCGAGGCCACGCGATGAGCGCTTCAACCCGCAACAACGGCAACGGCGGCCAGGGTGGCCGTGGCAGCACCAGCCGCAGCACGCGCAACAGCGTGCGCAGCGTCGACTACGCCACCAGCCCGCTGCTGGCCAGCAAGACGCCGCCCTGGCGTTCGCGCTTTGTCGTGCTGCTGGTGTTCCTGTCGTTCCTGGTGCTGCTGGGCCGTGCGGTGCACCTGCAGATCATCCATACCGATTTTTACCAGGCCGAAGGCGAAAAGCGCTTCGTGCACAAAGAGTCGCTGCCCGCCAGCCGTGGCCGCATCCTGGACCGCAACGGTCTGGCGCTGGCCACCAGCGTGGCCATGCCCACGGTGCAGGCCGACCTGAAGCTGCTCAAGGCCGATGCCGCGCAGCGCAAGTCGCTGGCCAAGCTGCTGACCATGCCGCTGCCCGAGCTGAACGACCGGCTGGATGGCAACGCCGGCACCGTGGTGCTGCGCCGCCATGTGGAAGAAGCGGTCTGGGCCGACATCCAGAAGCTGGACATCAAGGGCCTGCAGCAGGTGCGCGAGTTCAAGCGCCGTTACGCCGAAGGTGAAGCCGCGGCGCACGTGGTGGGCTTCACCGACGTCTACAGCAAGGGCATCGACGGCATCGAAAAAGCCTTCAACGACCAGCTGGTGGGCCACAACGGCCAGCGCACCGTGGTTCGCGACCGCCTGGGCCGGGTCATCGAAGACGTGGGCGAACAGGCTAGCCCCGTGCACGGCAACGACGTCATGTTGACCATCGACTCGAAGGTGCAGTTTTTTGCCTGGCAGCGCCTGCGTGACGCCGTCCTGCTGCACGGTGCACAAGGTGGCAGCGTGGTGGTGCTGGACGTGCAGACCGGCGACATCCTGGCGCTGGCCAACTACCCCAGCTACGACCCGGCCATCCGCGCCACCATGAAGTCCGCGCGTCTGCGCAACCGGGCACTGACCGACATCTTCGAGCCCGGCTCGACGATGAAGCCCTTCACCGCCGCCCTGGCGCTGGAGCAGGGGCCGTGGACTCCCAGCACGCGGCTGGAGACGGCGCCCGGCCACATCACCATCGGCGGCTACACCATCCGCGACTCGCACGCTTACGGCTCGCTGAGCGTGGCCGAGGTGATCCAGAAGTCCAGCAACGTCGGCACCGTGAAGATGGCGCTGCAGATGCAGCCGCGCGACATGTGGGAGATGTACACCGCCATCGGCCTGGGCCAGAAGCCGCGCATCGACTTCCCCGGCGCTGTCACCGGCCGCCTGCGCCCCTTCAAGAGCTGGCGCCCGGTGGAGCAGGCCACCATGAGCTACGGCTACGGGCTGTCGGCCAGCCTGTTTCAGCTGGCGCGGGCCTACACCGTGTTCGCGCGCGACGGCGAGCTCATCCCCGTGAGCCTGGTGCGCAACCCAGAAAACGTGGGCCTTCCCGTGGTCGGCCAACGTGTGATGTCGGCCAAGACCGCCCAGCAGGTGCGTGAGATGCTGCGTTTGGCCGCCGGACCCGGCGGCACGGCGCCGCAGGTGCAGCAGCACACGCTGGGCTTTTCAGTGGGCGGCAAGACCGGCACCACGCGCAAGCTCGAAGGCAAGACCTACAGCACCAGCAAATACAACGCCTTCTTCGTGGGCCTGGCCCCGGTGTCGCAGCCGCGCATCGTGGTGGCGGTGATGGTCGACCACCCCAGCAAGGGCAAGTACTTCGGCGGTGACGTCGCCGCACCGGTGTTCAGCCAGGTGGTGCAGCAGACGCTGCGCATCATGAACGTGGCGCCGGACATGGACGTCAAGGCGCAGATCAACGCCAAGCCGGTTGCCGCCGAGCAGGAAAGCATCTGAAATGGTGCCCCCGAGCTCGCTATCGCTCGCTACCCCCCAAGGGGGCCGTCCGCCTGCGGCCCGGCAGAGCCGGTTCCGTGGCGGGAGGCTTGATGGCGGGTTTGCCCTTCGTCGTTTGTTCGGGGCTGGCTGCGGATTGCTCGGCTGAAGTGATGATGCGATTGTCACAACCCCAGGCTGCTGCGCAGTGGCTGACTTCCAAAGTCAGTGGTCGTCTGCGCACCGACAGCCGGCAGGTGCTGCCGGGTGACGGGTTCATCGCCTGGCCGGGCTACGCGGTGGACGGCCGGCAGTTCGTGCCGGCGGCCCTGGCGGCGGGTGCTGCGGCCTGTCTGGTGGAGCAGGACGGCGTCGAGGCCTTCGTTTTCGACGACAGCCGTATCGCCGCATTGCCGGGCCTGAAGGCCGCCACCGGCGCCATCGCGGACAACTTTTTTGGGGCGCCCAGCCAGGCGCTGGACATCGTCGCCAGCACCGGCACCAACGGCAAGACCAGCACCGCGTGGTGGCTGGCGCAATCGCTGTCGGCGCTGGGCAGGCGCTGTGGCTTCGTCGGCACGCTGGGCGTGGGCGAGCCGGGCCGCGTGACCGCCACCGGCCTGACCACCCCCGACCCGGTGACCCTGCACGCCACACTGCGGGGCATGGTGGACCAGGGTTTTGCCGCCTGCGCGCTGGAGGCCTCGTCGATCGGCCTCGTCGAACACCGGCTGGATGCGCTGCGCATCCGCGCCGCGCTGTTCACCAACTTCACGCAGGACCACCTGGACTTCCACGGCAGCATGGCGGCGTACTGGCAGGCCAAGCGCGCACTGTTCGCGTGGCCGGGCCTGCAGGCCGCGGTGATCAATGTCGACGACGACCAGGGAAAGCGCCTGGCTGCCGAATTGAGTGGCACTGCACTCGACGTGTGGACCGTCTCTTTGCACGGCAACGCGCGCCTGCAGGCGCAGAACCTGGGCTACTTCGGCGGCGGCCTGTGCTTCGACGCGGTCGAGGGTGCCGAGCGCCAGGCCGTGCGCACCCAACTCGTGGGCCATTTCAACGCCAGCAACCTGCTGGTGGTGATGGGTGGCCTGCGTGCGCTGGGCGTGCCGCTGGCCGAAGCCGCACGCGTGGCCGCAGTTCTGACGCCGGTGCCCGGGCGTGTGCAACGGGTCACCGCTGATGACCACAACGCCAGCGCGCACACGGTGGAGGTGGTGGTGGACTACGCACACACACCCGACGCCCTGGAAAAAGCGCTGCAGGCGCTGCGCCCGCTGGCTTCGGCGCGCGGTGGAAAGCTGTGGTGCGTGTTCGGCTGCGGTGGCAACCGCGACGCCAGCAAGCGGCCGCTGATGGGCGCCATCGCCGCACGCGACGCCGACCACGTGCTCATCACCAGCGACAACCCGCGGCTTGAATCGCCAGCGTTGATCCTGGCGCAGATCCTGGCCGGCGTGACCGGGCACGACGAGGTCCAGGTCATCGAAGACCGCCGCCAGGCCATCCGCGACGCGGTGCTGCAGGCCAAGCCAGGCGACGTCATCCTGCTGGCCGGCAAGGGCCATGAGGACTACCAGGACGTGGCGGGTGTGAAGCTGCCGTTCTCCGACGTGCTGGAAGCGCAGGCCGCGCTGCGCGTGCGCCAAGGGGCCGCCACATGATGACGCTGGCACAAGCCCATGCCCTGCTGCCGCACAGCGCGCTGGTGGGCCATGGCGACATCAAAATCGACCGTGTGCACAGCGACACCCGCACGCTGCGCCAGGGCGACCTTTTCGTGGCGCTGAAGGGCGAGCGTTTCGACGGCAACGACTTCCTGGCCCAGGCGCGTGCCAGCGGTGCCGTGGCCGCCTTGGCCGAACGCGGGCTGGGCGAAGAATTGCCCGGCCTGCAGGTGCCCGACACGTTGGCGGCGCTGCAACACCTGGCCGGCGCCTGGCGCACCCGCTTCCACCTGCCGCTGATCGCGGTGACCGGCAGCAACGGCAAGACCACCGTGACGCAGATGGTGGCCAGCATCCTGCGCGCCTGGCACCCCGAAGGCACGCTGGCCACGGCCGGCAACCTGAACAACCACATCGGCGCGCCGCTGACGCTGCTGCGCCTGCGCCAGGACGACGAGACCTGGCACCGCGCGGCCGTGGTCGAGCTGGGCATGAACCATGTCGGCGAGATTGCCTTGCTGGCGCACCTGGCCGCGCCCACGGTGGCGCTGGTCAACACCGCGCAGCGCGAGCACCAGGAATTCATGAGCAGCGTCGAAGCCGTGGCGCGAGAAAACGGCAGCGTCATCGGCGCCTTGGGCGCCGGTGGCACGGTGGTGATCCCGGCCGACGACCCCTACACGCCGCTGTGGCGCGAGCTGGCCGGCACGCGCCATGTCATCACCTTTGGTGCACCGGGCCCGGCGGACGTGACGGCGCTGGCCACCTGGAACGCGACGGCAGTTCACTGGGCGCTTTCGGTGCAGACACCCGCCGGCACCGCCGCCACCACGCTGGCGCTGCCGGGCGTCCACAACGTGCGCAACGCGCTGGCGGCCACGGCCTGCGCGCTGGCCGCGGGTGCGCCGCTGATGGCGGTGAAGCAGGGCCTGGCCACCTTCTTGCCGGTTGCAGGCCGCTCGCAAGTGCATACGCTGCGCATGGGCGACCGCCCGGTCACGCTGGTGGACGACAGCTACAACGCCAATCCCGATTCGGTGTTGGCCGCCATCGACGTGCTGGCCGCCATGCCCGGCCCGCGCTGGCTGGTGCTGGGCGACATGGGTGAAGTGGGCACCCAGGGCGCGCAGTTCCACGCCGAGGTGGGTGCTCAGGCCCGGCAGCGAGGCATCGACCATGTGTGGGCCGTGGGCGCGTTGTGTGTGCATGCGGGCGCGCAACGCCACTTCGACAGCATGCCCGCGCTGCTGGCGGCCTTGCCTGCGGCGCCGCGTGCGGTTTCGGTGCTGGTCAAGGGTTCGCGCTTCATGAAGATGGAGCAGGTCGTGCAGGCACTCAAGAAGGGGGCTGACGATGCTGCTTAGCCTGAGCCAGTGGTTGATGCAGTGGTCGCCCGAGCACCTGGGATTTCTGCGTGTCGTCCAGTACCTGACCTTCCGCGCCGTGCTGGCGGCCATGACTTCGCTGCTCATCGGACTGGCTTTCGGGCCCTGGGTCATCCGTCGGCTGACCGAACTGAAGATCGGTCAACCCATCCGCGAATACGGTGTGCAGGCCCACCTGGGCAAACGGGGCACACCCACGATGGGCGGTGTGCTGGTGCTCATCGGCATCGGCGCGTCCACGCTGCTGTGGTTCGACTGGAGCAACCGCTTCGTGTGGGTGGTGATGCTGGTCACCTTCGGCTTTGGCGCGATCGGCTGGGTCGACGATTACCGCAAGGTGGTGCACAAGGACCCCGAGGGCATGCGCAGCCGCGAGAAGTTTTTCTGGCAAAGCCTGATCGGCCTGGTGGCTGCGCTTTACCTGGCCTTCAGCGTGGCAGAAACCAGCAACCTGCGTGTGCTGGAACTGTTCATCCGCTGGGTCAGCAGCGGCTTCTCGAATGACTTGCCGCCACGTGCGGACCTGATGGTGCCCTTCTTCAAGAGCGTGAGCTACCCGCTGGGTGTGTTCGGCTTCATCTTCCTGAGCTGGTTTGTCATCGTCGGCGCCAGCAACGCGGTCAACTTCACCGACGGCCTGGACGGTCTGGCCATCATGCCGGTGGTGATGGTGGGCAGCGCGCTGGGCGTGTTTGCCTATGTCGTGGGCAACGCGGTGTTCAGCAAGTACCTGCTGTTCCCCTTCATCCCGGGTGCTGGTGAACTGCTGATCTTCTGTGCCGCGATGGCCGGCGCCGGCCTGGCCTTTCTGTGGTTCAACGCCAGCCCGGCGCAGGTGTTCATGGGCGACGTGGGTGCGCTGTCGTTGGGCGGTGCTTTGGGCACCATCGCGGTCATCACGCGGCAGGAAATCCTGCTGGGCATCATGGGCGGCATCTTCGTGGCCGAAGCGTTGAGCGTGATGATCCAGGTCAGCTGGTTCAAGTACACCAAGAAGCGCACGGGTGTGGGCAAGCGCGTCTTCCTGATGGCGCCGCTGCACCACCACTTCGAAAAAAAGGGCTGGACCGAGACGCAGGTGGTGGTGCGTTTCTGGATCATCACCATGCTGTTGTGCCTGGTGGGCCTGGCCAGCCTGAAGCTGCGGTGATCGCGAAATGAACTTCCTTCGCGACCTGCCTGTTCTTGTGCTGGGCCTGGGCGACAGCGGCCTGGCCATGGTGCGCTGGTGCGTGCGCCACGGTGCACAGGTGACGGTGTGGGATTCGCGCGAGGTGGCCCCCGGCGACGCCGCACTGCGCGCCGACCTGCCGCAAGTCCAGCGCCTGTTTTCATTGCCTGTCCCGCTGGACGAGGGTGAGGCTCGTGCACCGCAACTCATCCTGAAGAGCCCCGGCCTGGCCCCAAGCAACAACCGCATCGCCGCGCTGCTGCAAGAGGCCCGCGATACCGGCACTGCTGTGCTGGGTGAACTGGACCTGTTCGCCCGCGCATTGGCCGACCTGAAAGAGACCTCGGCCTACACGCCCCAACTGCTGGCCATCACCGGCACCAACGGCAAGACCACCACCACGGCCATGACCGCGCTGCTGGTTGAACGGGCCGGCAAGCGTGTGGCGCTGGCCGGCAACATCGGCCCCACGCTGCTGGACACGCTGAGCGCCTGCCTGGACCGCGAACAGCCGCAATGGCCCGAAGTCTGGGTGCTCGAACTGTCCAGCTTTCAGCTCGAAGGCGGTGGCACCGGTGTGCAGCGCGGCGCGCTGGGCTTCGAGCCCGATGCCGCCGTGGTGTTGAACATCACCCAGGACCACCTGGACTGGCACGGCACGATGGCCGCCTACACGGCAGCCAAGGCGCGGGTCTTCGGCAGCCATGCGCTGATGGTCATCAACCGCGACGACGCCGCGGTCGAGGCCCTGGTGCCTGTGCCGGTGGCAGCCAAAGGCAAGGTCAAGGTCGCTGACCGTCCCGTGCCGCGCCCGACCCTGCGCTTTGGCCTGGACGCCCCCCGCCGCCCCGGCGACTTTGGCCTGGTGGTGGAAAACGGCATGGCCTGGCTGGTGCGTGCGCTGCCGTACGACGGAACCTTCAAGAAAAAGAAGGATGAAGAAGAAGAGATCCACATGCAGCGCCTGATGCCGGCCGACGCGCTGCGCGTGCGTGGCCGCCACAACGCCGCCAACGCACTGGCCGCACTGGCGCTGGCCACGGCCATCGGCTGCCCGCTGGCGCCCATGCTGCATGGCCTGCGTGAATACGAAGGCGAGCCGCACCGTGTGCAGTTCATCGCCAGCATCGATGGCGTGGAGGTCTTCGACGACAGCAAGGGCACCAACGTCGGCGCCACCGTGGCGGCGCTGCTGGGCCTGGGTGCTGACAAGGCACCGGGCCAGTTGGTGGTCATCCTGGGCGGCGAAGGCAAGGGCCAGGACTTTTCACCGCTGGCCGCACCGCTGCGCGAGCATGCCCGCGCGGTGGCCACCATCGGCAAGGACGCCGCGGCCATCGAAGCCGTGATTGCCGTGATCGCGGGTGTGCCCGTGCAACGTTTTGTCTCGCTGGAACTGGCCGTGGCCTGGAGCTTTGCGCAGGCGCGCAGCGGCGACGCCGTGCTGCTGAGTCCGGCCTGCGCCAGCCTGGACATGTTCCGCAACTACGTGCACCGGGCAGAAGTGTTTGTAGCCGCGGTGCAGGGCCTTGCGGCCGATCGGGGGCAGGCATGAGCGGCGAGGGTCTCCCGAGCGCGAATCCCCGCCTGGCGGGGCGACGCGCAGCGCCAGGGGTGCCCCAATGAATGCCATTGTCGGCAACGGCCTGGACGCCCTGAAAGGCTGGTTCGGCAAGAAGCGCGACCGCAAAGACGAATTGCCCGTGCGCGACCACCTGGAATTGGAATCGGGCGGCGGTGCACGCCCGGTGCGCCTGATGGCCTTTGACCAGGCGCTGGTGGCGGTGGTGTGCACGCTGGTGGCACTGGGCGTGGTGATGGTCTATTCGGCCAGCATCGCCATGCCCGACAACCCCAAGTTCGCCAACTACTCGCAGACCCACTTCCTGCAGCGCCATCTGCTGGCGCTGGCGATCGCCTTCGTGGCGGCGCTGGTGGCGGTGCAGGTGCCGATGTCGGTCTGGGAAAAGTACGCACCGGTGGTCTTCCTGATCTCGCTGATCCTGCTGGTCATCGTGCTGGTGCCCTTCATCGGCAAAGTGGTCAACTTCTCGCGCCGCTGGATTCCGCTGGGGGTCATGAACTTCCAGCCCAGCGAAATGGCCAAGCTGGCCGTGGCGCTGTATGCCGCCAACTACATGGTGCGGCGCATGGACACGCGCGAGAACTTCTTCCGCGCCGTGTCGCCCATGGTGGTGGCCGTGGCCTTTGTGGGTGTGCTGCTGCTGCGCCAGCCCGATATGGGGGCCTTCATCGTCATCGCCACCATCGCCATGGGCATCCTGTTCCTGGGCGGGGTCAACGCACGCATGTTCTTCTTGATCGCGCTGGTGATGCTGGCCACGCTGGCGCTGTTCCTGGCCTTCGACGACCTGCGACGCGAACGCATCCTGGCCTACCTGGACCCCTGGAATCCGAAATACGCACAAGGCAAGGGCTACCAGCTGACGCATTCGCTGATCGCACTGGGGCGTGGCGAGATCTTCGGCCAGGGCCTGGGCAGCAGCGTTGAAAAGCTGCACTACCTGCCCGAAGCGCACACCGATTTTCTGCTCGCCGTCATCGGCGAAGAACTGGGCTTCGTGGGCGTGGCCACGGTGATCGTGCTGTTTTTCTGGCTCACGCGGCGCCTGTTCCACATCGGCCGCCAGGCCATTGCGCTGGACCGTGTGTTTGCAGGCCTGCTGTGCCAGGGCATCGGCATCTGGATCGGCTTCCAGGCCTTCATCAACATGGGCGTGAACCTGGGCGTGCTGCCCACCAAGGGGCTGACGCTGCCGCTGATGAGTTACGGCGGCAGCGCGATCCTGATGAACCTGCTGGCGCTGGCGCTGGTGCTGCGGGTGGATATTGAAAACAGAACACTCATGCGCGGAGGCCGCGCATGATCGGCATGCGCAGCATGACCACGGCGCGCAGCGCCAGTGTGCTGTTTCGGCGCAGGCTCACATCGCGCAGCGATGTGAAGCGCGCGCAGCGCGCCTGCCGTAGCCAGAACCGTACGTTGATGCGCGGAGGCCGCGCATGAATCGGACCCCCACGCTCCCTGCGGTCGCTGCCCCCCGAGGGGGCTCATGCTGCGGCCCGGCGAAGCCGGATCCGCGCATGGCCTTGGTCGCGGAGGCCGTGCTTTGAGCCACCTCGTCGTCATGGCTGCGGGCACGGGCGGGCACATCATGCCGGGCCTGGCGGTGGCGCGCGAGATGCAGTCGCGCGGCTGGACCGTCAGCTGGCTGGGCACCGCCCACGGCATGGAAAACAAGCTCGTGCCGCCGACGCAGATTCCGCTGGACACCATCAGCTTCAGCGGCCTGCGCGGCAAAGGCCTGCTGCACACCGCCACCGGCGGCCTGCGGCTGATGAAGGCCTTCTGGGACTGCATGGGCATCCTGCGCCAGCGCGGCGCAAATGCGGTGCTGGGCATGGGCGGTTATGTGTGTTTCCCGGGTGGCCTGATGGCCAGCTGGCTGAACAAGCCGCTGCTGCTGGTGAACGCCGACGCGGCGCTGCTGCTGTCCAACAAGAGCCTGCTGCCGGTGGCCGACCGGGTGGCCTTCGGCTTCCCGGGTGACGCTGCAGCCAAGACCAAAAACGCCGTCGTCACCGGCAACCCGGTGCGCGCCGAGATCGAGGCCATTGCCGTGCCTGAACTGCGTTACGCCAGCCGTCAGGGCCCCCTGCGCCTGCTGGTGGTGGGTGGCAGCCTGGGTGCGCAAGTCCTCAACCAGACCGTGCCCGCAGCCGTGGCGCTGCTGCCGGCTGAACAACGCCCGCTGATCACCCACCAGACGGGCGCGGCGCAGGTCGATGCCGTGCGTGCGGCTTACGCTCAGGCTGGCGTGCAGGCCCAGGTGTTGCCGTTCATCGACGACATGCCCGCCCACCTGGCCGACTGCGATGTGATGGTCTGCCGCGCCGGTGCCATCACGGTCAGCGAACTCTGCGCCGCCGGGGTGCCGGCGGTCCTGGTGCCCTTGATCGTCAGCACCACTTCGCATCAGCGAGACAACGCGCAGTGGCTGGCGGGGCAGGGCGGGGCGGTGCACCTGCCGCAGAGCGAGTTGACGCCACAGAAGCTGGCGCACGTTCTGCGGGGTCTGGACCGCACGCAGCTGCTGGCGATGGCCCACAAGGCCCGAACGCTGGCCCGGCCCCAAGCCGCAGCGCGGGTTGCCGATGAGATCGAAAAGTTGATGGCCAAATGCTGACCCCCACGCTGCGGGCTATCGCCCTTCGCGACCCCCCGAGGGGGCTGGCTTCCTTGGGGCGGCCCGGCGGGAGCGCCGCATGAAACACGCCATCAAGCACATCCACTTCGTCGGCATCGGCGGCGCGGGCATGAGTGCCATCGCCGAGATCCTGCACCAACTGGGCTACCGCGTATCGGGCTCGGACCAGAGCGACAGCAGCGTCACACGCCGACTGGCCGAGCTGGGCGTCACCGTCTTCATCGGCCACGCGGCGGCCCACATCGCGGGCGCGCAGGCCGTGGTCACCAGCACGGCCGTGAAAGCAGACAACCCGGAAGTGCTGGCCGCCCGTGCCGCGCGCGTGCCGGTGGTGGCGCGTGCCGTGTTGCTGGCCGAGCTGATGCGCCTGAAACAGGGCATCGCCATTGCCGGCACCCACGGCAAGACCACCACGACGTCGCTGGTGGCCAGCGTGCTGGCGGCGGGTGGCCTGGACCCCACCTTCGTCATCGGCGGCCAGCTGATGGGCGCCCCAAGGCCGGCCAAGGCCGGCCCTCCCCCAAGGGGATCAAGGAAAGTGGCAAAGCCACATTTCCTTGAGAGCGCGGGCGCCAATGCTTGGCTCGGCGCGGGCGACTTCATCGTCGTCGAGGCCGACGAAAGCGATGCGTCCTTCCTGCACCTGAGCCCCGTCATCAGCGTCGTCACCAACATCGACGCCGACCACATGGAAACCTACGGTCACAGCCTGGAACGGCTGCATGGCGCTTTTGTCGATTTCCTGCACCGCCTGCCCTTCTACGGCCGCGCCATCTTGTGCAGCGACGACGCCGGTGTGCAGGCCGTGCTGCCGCGCATCGCACGTCCGATCACCACCTACGGGCTGGACGTGGGGGCCGACCTGCGTGCCCTGCAGGTGCTGGCACTGCCCGGTGGCCGCATGCAGTTCCTTGCCCAACAGGCAGGCCATGCCGACCTGGCGCTGACGCTGAACCTGGCCGGCGAACACAACGTGCGCAACGCACTGGCCGCCATCGCCGTGGCGCGTGAGCTTGAAATGCCCGACGCGCCCATTGCCAGCGCACTGCTGGCGTTTGCCGGTGTCGGCCGGCGCTTCCAGCGCCTGGGCGAAGTGCCTGGCGCAAACGGCGGCCACTTCACGTTGATCGACGACTACGGCCACCACCCGGTCGAGGTGGCCGCCGTCATCGCCGCCGCACGCGGTGCCTTCCCGGGCCGCCGCCTGGTGCTGGCCTTCCAGCCGCACCGCCACACCCGCACCCGCGACTGCTTCGATGACTTCGTGGCCGTGCTGGGCCGCGCCGACGCGGTGCTGCTGACCGAGGTCTACCCCGCCGGCGAAGCGCCGATCGCAGGAGCCGACGGCCAAACGCTGATGCAGGCTTTGCCTGCATCAGCCCAGGCGCAGTTTGTGCCTGACATCGAGGACCTGCCCGCCGCCATCGCGCGCACCGCACGCGCTGGCGACGTGCTCATCACGATGGGCGCAGGATCGATCGGCGCGGTGCCACAACAGGTGATGCGACTGATGGGAGGCGCGGCATGAGTCTCGACGCCAAGGCCCTGGGCAAGGTGGCCGTGCTGCAAGGCGGCACCAGCGCCGAAAGAGCCGTGTCGCTGATGTCCGGCGGCGGTGTGCTGGCCGCTTTGCAAAGCCAAGGGGTTGATGCCCACGCCTTCGACTCCGCCGAGCGCGACCTGCAGGAACTCAAGCGCGACGGTTTTGCCCGTGTCTTCATCGCGCTGCACGGCCGCCATGGCGAAGACGGCACGGTGCAGGGCGCACTGGAACTGCTCGGCATTCCTTACACCGGCAGCGGTGTGATGGCCAGCGCCATCGCCATGGACAAGGTCATGACCAAGCGCGTGTGGCAGGCCGAAGGGCTGCCCACACCGGGTTGGGTGTGGATGGCGCCCGGGCAGCAGTCGCGCGACGAGGTCATGGCCGTGCCCGATACGCTGGGTCTGCCCTTGATCGTGAAGCCGCCGCGTGAAGGTTCCAGCATCGGCATCACCAAGGTCACCGGTTATTCGCAGATGCAGGACGCCGTGGCCCTGGCCGCGCAATACGACGCCGACGTGCTGTGCGAAGAATTCATCGACGGCATCGAACTCACCTGCCCGGTGCTGGGCCAGGGCTCACAAGCCCGCGCGCTGCCGGTGGTGTGCATCGCTGCGCCGGACGGCAACTACGACTTCCAGAACAAGTACTACACCGACGTGGTGAAGTACCGCATCCCCAGCGGGCTGAGCGAAGAAGAAGAAGCCGAGGTGCAGCGCCTGACGCTGGCCGCCTACCGCACGCTGGGCTGCCGTGGCTGGGGTCGCGCGGACCTGATGCTGCGGGCGGGTGGGAAGGAAAATGACCGCAAGATCTTCCTGCTGGAAATGAACACCAGCCCCGGCATGACCAGCCACTCGCTGGTGCCCATGTCCGCACGTGCTGCCGGCATGAGTTACGAGGCGCTGTGCCTGCACCTGCTGCAGCACGCCACGCTGGACAGCAGCAGAAGCTGATATGGCCACCCTGCGCCGCACGCCCATCAAACCCGGCATCAGCGCCACGCTGCCGCTGCCGCCAGACGTGCGCCTGATGAACTTTGTCTCGGGCACGGTGTTCGTGATCGCGGCCGTGGGTGCGCTGGTGGCGGGTGTGTTGTGGCTGATGCGCAGCCCGCTGTTTCCCATCCGGGGCATCCAGCTCGACGGTGACCTGGCGCGCAACAACGTGCCCACGCTGCGCGCCAATGCGGCGCCGCGCCTGGCGGGCAATTTTTTCAGCATCGACCTGCAGCAGGGCCGCGCGGCTTTCGAGGCCGTGCCCTGGGTGCGTGCGGCCGTGGTGCGCCGCGTCTGGCCCGACCGCCTGGCCGTGCGCCTGGAAGAACACCGCGCTGCTGCGCTGTGGGCTGGCGAAGACGTGGCCGATGGCGTGGCCAACCGCATGGTCAACAGCCACGGCGAAGTTTTCGACGCCAACATCGGCGACCTGGACGACGAGAGCCTGCCCACTTTGGAAGGCCCCGACGGCAGCTCGGCGCAGATGCTGCTGCTGCTGGGCCGGCTGCAAACGGCGCTGGCACCGGCCGACCTGGTGATCGAACGCCTGCATCTGTCGGGCCGCGGCAGCTGGCGTGCCGAGCTGGTCAACGGCGCCTCCATCGAGCTGGGCCGCGGCAGCGAAGAAGAGGTGGTGGCCCGCACCGACCGGTTTGTGCGCACGCTGGCCAGCGCCACCGCCCGCTGGCGCGCCCCGCTGGAATCGGCCGACCTGCGCCACCGTGACGGCTATGCCGTGCGCTTGCGCGGTTATGGCCCGTCATCGGTCAAGGTATCTGCGGCCGTGTCGAACCCGACTGGCCAACCACCCGCTGCCCCGGCAGCGGCAAAGACAAACTGAGGGGCAGCCGCATGGCCAAAGAATTCAAGGACATGGTGTTCGGCCTGGACATCGGCACCGCCAAGGTGATGGTGGTGGCGGCCGAGGTGCTGGACAACGGCGAATTGCGCCTGGCCGGACTGGGCATTGCACCCACGCACGGCCTGAAGCGCGGTGTGGTGGTCAACATCGACGCCACCGTGCAAAGCATCCAGCAGGCGCTGAAAGAGGCCGAGATGATGGCCGCCTGCAAGATCACGTCGGTCTACACGGGCATCACCGGCAGCCACATCCGCGGCCTCAACAGCACCGGCATGGTGATCGTGCGCGACAACCGCGAAGTGACGCCGGTGGACGTGGCGCGTGTGGTGGAAACGGCCAAGGCCATCAACATCCCCAACGACCAGCGGCTGCTGCTGGTGGAGCCGCAGGAATTCATCATCGACGGCCACGAGGTGAAAGAGCCCATCGGCATGAGCGGCAGCCGGCTCGAGGTGAAGGTGCACATCGTCACCGGCGCACAGAGCGCGGCCGAGAACATCCTGAAGTGTGTGCGCCGCTGCGGCCTGGAAGTGGAGCGACTGGTGCTGAACCCCAGCGCCAGCAGCAGTGCGGTGCTGACCGACGACGAAAAGTCGCTGGGCGTTGCCGTGGTGGACATCGGCGCCGGCACCACCGACGTGCAGATCTACACCGACGGCAGCGTGCGCCACACGGCGGTAATCCCGATTGCCGGTGACCTGATCACCAGCGACATCGCGATGGCGCTGCGCACGCCGACCAAGGACGCCGAAGAAATCAAGGTCGAATACGGCGTGGCCAAGCAGCTGCTGGCCGACCCGGCGGACCAGGTCGAGGTGCCGGGCCTGGGCGACCGCGCGCCGCGCATGCTGAGCCGCCAGGCGCTGGCCGGCGTGATCGAGCCGCGGGTGGAAGAAATCTTCTCGCTGGTGCACCAGGTCATCCGCGAGAGTGGCTATGAAGAACTGCTCTCCAGCGGCATCGTCATCACCGGCGGCAGCTCGGTGATGCCCGGCATGGTGGAGCTCGGCGAGGACATCTTTCTCAAGCCCGTACGCAGGGGGCTGCCCACCTACGGCGGCCCGTTGTACGACATGGTGGCCAACCCGCGCTCGGCCACGGTGATGGGCCTGCTTGAAGAAGCGCGCATCGCCCGTTCGCGCGGGCACAAGGCGGCGGCGCAAGCCGGCTCGGTGAAGAACCTGGTCGGCCGCGCCAAAGACTGGTTTTTGGGTAATTTCTAAAGAAGAAAGGGTTCGATGCAGCACATCAAGAAACCCGGTTTCTCTTTTCACAACGGCAACTGCAACTCAGCTAGGAGGCTCACATGCCCATCGAAATGATCGACGAATTTGACCAAGGCACACAAATCAAGGTGATCGGCGTGGGTGGCGGCGGCGGCAACGCCGTCGAACACATGATCAGCCAGGGTGTGCAAGGCGTGGAGTTCATCTGCGCCAACACCGACGCCCAGGCCCTGCACCGCAGCAACGCGGGCACGCTGGTGCAACTGGGCACCAGTGGCCTGGGTGCGGGCAGCAAGCCGCCGATGGGCAAGACCGCAGCCGAAGAGGCGGTGGACCGCATCAAGGAAAGCATCGCCGGTGCGCACATGCTCTTCATCACCGCGGGCATGGGCGGTGGCACGGGCACCGGCGCTGCACCCGTCATCGCACGTGTGGCCAAAGAGATGGGCATCCTGACCGTGGGCGTGGTCACCAAGCCCTTCGACTTCGAAGGCAAGCGCCGCGGCAAGCAGGCCGACGAAGGCGTGAGCGAACTCGAAGCCAACGTCGACAGCCTGATCGTGGTGCTGAACGAAAAGCTGCTCGAAGTGATGGGCGACGACGTGACACAGGAGCAAGCCTTCGCGCATGCCAACGACGTGCTGAAAAACGCCGTCGGTGGCATCAGCGACATCATCCACATCCCGGGCCTGGTCAACGTCGACTTCGAAGACGTGAAAACCGTGATGAGCGAGCCGGGCAAGGCCATGATGGGCACGGCCGTGGCCGGTGGCCCCGACCGCGCCACCAAGGCCGCTGAAGCGGCCGTGGCCTGCCCGCTGCTGGAAGGCATCGACCTCAGCGGCGCACGCGGTGTGCTGGTGCTGATTGCAGCCAGCAAGGCCACCTTCAAGCTGGCCGAAAGCCGCAACGCGATGAACGCCATCAAGCGCTACGCCGCCGATGACGCGCACGTGATCTTCGGCACCGCCTACGACGAAGGCCTGAACGACCAGCTGCGCGTCACGGTGATCGCCACCGGCCTGAGCAGCAGCCGCAGGGCACAGGCCACACCGCCGCTGTCGGTGGTGCAGCAACCCCTGCACAGCCTGCGCACGGGCACCGACAACATCCCCGTGCTGAGCCAGGTGGCGCAGCCCGGCCCTGCGACGACGTCACCCACGATGCACGCCGCGCACGGCGGCCACGTCGCCCAGGCCCAGCAGCCGCAGCACACCTACGAAGGCCTGAACACCCCGAGCGTGTGGCGCACCAACCGCACCCACGCGGCGGCCAAGGTGGACGCGCTGGCCAGCAACGGCATGGACGAGATCGAGATCCCGGCGTTCTTGAGGAAGCAGGCGGACTGAGGAAGGGCTGCTTCAAAGCGAAGGGGCGCTGCGGCGCCCCTTTGCTTCGGGACCGCGCTTTGGCTGCTGCCGGCCAATTCCGGTCACTCATCCGCCGCCGAGCTCGATCCAGGAACGACAGCCTTCAAGGAGCTGCTGACGTTGCTCGCCTACCCGACAGTTACCGCGTCACGTCGGCCGTGACCAGCCCCACGAGTTGCATCAGGGCCAGAGAGCAAGAGCGACGCTCATTGCCGTCGGTGGCCGGCTGACAGGGAGCGCCGGACAGCGCCAAGCCTCTAAGGACAACGCCCTTCTGCTCTTGCGCTTCGCAAACAGACCGATCAGACAATGAGAAAGGAATCAGCAGCTACAGTGGTCCGCAGGCGGCGTCGAGCAACGTCAGCACGTGGCCCAGGGTCAGCTTGGAGCGACAGGGGTCAAGACTTGTCAGGCTTGGACAGCCCGCGACCAAGCGGTGCAGTCGGTGCGGTGGACCCAACAACCGAGCTGAAGGCCATCCTGCGCACACCAAGCGGCTGGTGCGAAGGCGCCGATTGCGGCGCGAAACTGTGGTGCGAGGAGACGGACCTTGACGACGAGCACGGTGCTATACGGACTTGAACGCCACGAGCCACTGGCCGGCGACGCATGGAGCGAGGGCGCCGCGCGTGCGGGCATCGAGCGTTGGGTGGCCATGGCGCTGACCGAGTTCGATCGCGCCCGCGGCTGGCGTGCCCACCCGCGCGAGGACGGAGGCCCGCCCGGCGAACCGCTGAGTGAGCTGTACGGCGGGGCGGGCGGCGCGATTTGGGCGCTCCAACACCTGGCGGAAGCCGGCGCGGTCCACAAGCACAGGGACTTCCGCAATTTCGTGCCGGGTCTGGCGGCGCAGCAGGTCACGGCGCTGGCCGACAGTCGGCATGGCACAGCGTCGTTCCTGATAGGCGAGTCGGGCCTGCTGCTGCTCGAATGGAAACTCACGCGCGACGCGGCGGTGGCGCAGCGACTCTTCGCGGTGGTGGAAGGCAATCTTCACAACCCCGTGCGCGAGCAACTGTGGGGCTCGCCGGGCAGTGTGCTGGCGGCCATCGCGATGGCCGAACACACGGGCGAGGCCCGCTGGGCAGAGCTGGTCCAGCGCGCGGTGCAAGCCTTATGGGACGAGATGGAGCCCATAGATGCCGCTGGCGGCACGTGGGGCTGGGTGCAGAACCTCTACGGCCGTGTCGAGACGCTGATCGGTGCCGGCCACGGCTTCGTCGGCAACGTCTACCCGGCAGTGCGCGGCGCGGCCTTCATCACGCCCGAACTGCGCGATGCGTTTGCGGCCCGTGCGCTGGCCTTCCTGCAAGCCACCGCACTGCGAGAGGGCGACGGCGTGAACTGGTCGCCCCGGGTGCCGCCGCATTCACCCGCGAACAAGCCGCCGCTGGTTCAGGACTGCCATGGCGCCGCTGGCATCATCAGCCGACTGGCGCAGCTGCCGCGCAGCGTGCCGGACGCCCAGACCTGGGACCTACTGCTGCTGCAGGCTGGCGAGCTGACCTGGCAGGCCGGCCCGCCGGCCAAGGGCGTGGCCTTCTGCCACGGTACGGCCGGCAATGCCCACGCGTTCCTTCACCTGTTTGCCCGCACTGGCGACGAGCTCTGGCTTACTCGTGCGCGGGCGTTTGCGATGCACGGCATCGTGCAGGTGGAACAGGAGCGCGTTCAGCACGGC
The DNA here is from genome assembly GCA_038204775.1 of Burkholderiales bacterium. GTDB lineage: Bacteria > Pseudomonadota > Gammaproteobacteria > Burkholderiales > Burkholderiaceae_C > Rubrivivax. The sequence goes on from JBBRCN010000061.1 coordinate 24,701, forward strand.
CAGGGCCGCCACACGCTGTGGACGGGCGACCTGGGCATGGCCTGCGTGTTGTGGGACTGCATCAGCGGCCGGCCGGGGTTCCCGACGCTCGACTGCTTTTGACAGAGCCGTTGAACGGCTATGTACCGACTGCCACGGGATTGGCGGCATCGAGCACCAGCTCCGGGCCTGGAAACCAGCGATGCGCTGCAGAAGTGGATCAAGCAGGCAGGGCTGAAACCACCGGCAGCTTCTAGCGGACGAGAACAGGGAATTTCGACCCCCGGTGGTGAGTACGACGCTGCGCCAGGAAGCTGGCTTCTGATTTCAGGGCCCCTCCAGTCAAGGTCGGCTTCCGGCGGCTTTAGGGAAGACCCGCCGTCCACTTCCGGTCTTCCAAGTGGTCAGAAGATGGCCTCGCGAACGACCGGTTCTCCAGTGCTGCAGACGCAGTCCCACATCGAGATGCAGAGACACGATCTTCAAACCGACCGTTCAAGAACTTGATCACGTCGGCAGGCAACGAAGGCTCGTCGAACGCCCGAATGTCGTGAAAACGAACTGGCGCTCACGATGCTGAGAGTCCCTCAGCACCTGCGCGGCGCGCGTTCCTCCTTGCGCCGCCTGCTTGATGATCTCCGTCGGCCGTGGACCGCCCCCCCCTACGCTGCAAAGGGCAGCCCGCCGGTACGAGGCCGTCCATTTGCGGCTGCCCGGCACGCTGCTGATACCGTCGCGACTGGCGCCGACATCCGCTGCGCCACGACCTTGAGGCGCCCGCCAATGCTCATGCCACGCAGACC